>JAGXRB010000411.1 GCA_018336075.1 Bacteroidota bacterium | reverse complement strand
CCCGAAGGACAGAAGCCTGCGAAGAAAACGGCCAAAAAGGCTAAGACTGAGTCCGCCGCTCCCGAAACTGAGAAGGCTAGTAAGAAATAACCTGTGCGCCTCAAGCCAGACAAATCGTTTTGATGTCAGGCACACTCAGATAAGAAAACAGATTGAAGCAATCTTCCAAGCTTCAATCTGTTTTCCTTTAAGACTACCGCCAGCAAGCTGCCTGGCGAAAGTCCGACATTTTATTTCTGATAAACCCTGACGTAATCAATTTGGTAAACCTGCGGGAAAGTGGTGTATTTATCAGGATACCCCGGCCACACGCCTCCGACCGCCAGGTTCAGTAGAATAAAGTGCCGCTTGTGGAACTCGTCATACCGGTTCGCGTCAGTGATTTGCTGGGCGCCGTACTGAACACCATCGATGAAGGTGTAGATGTAATTTTCGTCCCAGACGATGCTGTAGGTATGGAAACCGTCGTTAAGTATTCCCGTGCCGAGGGTATAGGTGGAGCCATGGTTCCAATGGTTCCCGTCGGTCTGTTCGTAATGCAACGAAGTAACCGCGGTATCGTCACGCAACTCGCTGGAGTCGCCTCCCGACCCGCCGCCTACCATTTCCAGGATGTCGATCTCGCCGCACTTGGGCCAGCCGACCGTCTCAATGTCATGGCCGAGCGTCCAGAAGGCAGGCCAGATTCCCTGTCCATAGGGAAGTTTGGCGCGCATTTCGATGCGCCCGTACAGGAATTCCCTTTTTCCTAGCGTCTTTAATCTGGAGGATGTATAAGACGCGCCCTTGTAACTTTCCTTCTTCGCCGTAATGGTCAGCAGGCCGTTCGCAACTGTCGCGTTTTGCTCGGTGTAATACTGCAGTTCCTGGTTGCCCCAGCCATTCATTCCGCGGCCGATATCAAAGGTCCAGTTGGAGGTATCCACGGCGCTTCCGTTGAACTCATCGCTCCAGACCAGATTACTGGGTATAGAGGCGGGCGTTGGCATGGCGGTGGGTTTGGGAACTGTCCCGCCCGTCAAATCATACAGGGCAATGTTATCCAGGTAGACGCCGGGTTGAAGCGCAGCGCCTGGGCCTCCTAATTGGAAGGACACCTGGGACAGGAACTCCGTGTTCTTATCCATCGTGAAAGTAAATGAGTATCGGGTCTTGGTCGAGGTAATGTTGAAGGTCTGAAACCCAAAAGCCTGCCAGTCTTTTTCCATCATGCCCACATAGGCCCCAATACTGCGGGTGCCGCCATCAGTGCGCGCGTCAAAATAGAGGGCATAAGTCCTTCCTTTGACAATTGTGAGATTCGGTTTGTTGACCTGGATGTGGTATTCATAGTCACCGTCATCGGGGATCTGGACATAAATCTCTCCGTTTTGGATGCTCCGGTAGGCCATCGCAGCGGGAGACACATACCAGCCCCAACCGGTCATGCCGCCGGAAAAATCTCCATTAGCCACCAGGTTGCCCGATGTGGGTTCACTGCCACCACCACTGGGTGTAGGTGTGGGGTCACTACCACTGGGTGTAGGTGTGGGTGTAGATTGGGGTGTTTTAGTGGCCGGACGCTGCTCCGCAGGCGCGGCCTGCGCCTGTGAGGCAAAGGCCAGCGCGGCAGCGATCAGAATGAACATCAAAATTGTCAGTGTCTTTCTTATGTTTTTCATTTGTCTTCTCCTTATTTTTATCGAACGGGCGAGTTTGAGATACAGCATCTCATTGTGTGTAACAGAAATAACTTGGGTCGTTTGACCATCCTTTCTGCCTGGGGCTGAAGAATAAGCGTACTCTAACCATTTATAGAATAGTGCTCTACGGTTTCTGGCGTAAAGGTTCGGCAGGCTAATTTTTCTCTAAATTCGGGCAAAAAAGCACTTTCCGGCCTGGAAAATGCGGTTTCGAGAGATTTTAGCCACGCAGTCGCGGCCGACTTTGCTTTGCCAAAGTTTTCACAGCAAAAACGTCATTATTTAGAATAGCAAAGACGCCAGCAAAAAAACATGCACGCTGGCGTCCTGTTTTTGTCTTTTCGCGACAACTCAAAACATTTTGGGGGTGCAAACAACCTCCTTCAGGCGAGTAATAGGCTATTTTTGTTTGATAGCTCGCTGCCCGCGCCGGTATGCGCCGGGTATTACCTGTAGCTCACGCTGAAAAATTAGGGAGCGAAATTTGGGCCAAGTCTCTGCTCACAAAGAGTGTTTGAAATCATTTTGTGAAGTGGGCGATCAGCGCGGTATTGCCCAGATGCTCGAACGCCTGGAGAGGCTGGAACGCGTTCAGGGGTTGTAATTTTATGTGTGAGAACGGCCTGTATTTTTGCCGGAAAAATTAACGCGATTCAAATAAAAAACGATTATGATTGCGTTATTACCAAGGAGGAACCATGATTCCCAATTTCAAAAACCTATATCCTGGTGTTGTTGTCGATTCCCCGCCGTATGGCGAACGCGAAATCAATGTCTTCAGCCGTTTGATGAAGGAGCGCATCATTTTCATGGGCACGGGCATCGACGATACCGTGGCCAATGTGATTGTTGCGCAGTTACTTTTCTTGAACAACGAAGACCCTGAAAAAGAAATCCAGATGTACATCAACTCGCCCGGCGGTGTGATTTATGCCGGGCTGGCGATTTACGATACGATGCAGATGATTTCCAACCCCATCAGCACGGTGGCGGTGGGTGTGACGGCTTCGTTCGGGACCGTTTTGCTGACCGCCGGGACAAAGGGCCGCCGCTACGCCCTGCCGAACGCGACCATCCACATGCACCAGCCTTTGGGCGGCGCACAGGGCCAGGCGACGGATATTGCCATCCAGGCCAAGCAGATTTTGCGCCTGAAGAGCCTGCTGATTGGCATTATGGCAAAACATACCGGTCAGCCGTTGGATATCATCGAACGCGATACCGACCGCGATTATTACCTGGATGCCCAACAGGCTGTCGAATACGGCCTGGTGGACCAGGTCTTGCAGGCATCCGAGCAGGTTTAGGCCTTTCACCGTATTGAAAATGTCAACATGACTCATCCCGAACTTAAGGATGGGGCTTGAAAAAGGGATAGACCTTCTGGTAATGTTTAGTGTGAGAGCACAAACAAGCCAGGAGGTCTATCCATGTATAAGCATAACTCTGAATACTTGAAACGGCAAGAATCGGAAGTTCAAAGTATCCGCTGTTGGCAGTTTTTACGAGATCTATTGGGGGAAATGAACAAGCTGGTAGATCGCCGTTTGGTAAAAACCTTTCTCGATCTGGTGCAGATTATTTTGATCAATCG
>JAGXRB010000410.1 GCA_018336075.1 Bacteroidota bacterium | reverse complement strand
AGATTATTCTTATGATCAGCCTTGCCAGCGCTGCTGCAATGGCTGCAATCTTTCAGTCGCCAGTTGCAGCCATTATTTTTGCGCTTGAGGTCATTATGGTCGATCTGGCTATCGCTTCAATGGTGCCACTGCTCATAGCAACTGTTACGGCAGTTTTGACTTCCTATTTTGTACTTGGTCAGGCTGTAATGTATCCCGTTGAATTGCATGAGGTATTCGATCCATCAAATACTTTATTTTATGTTGGATTGGGTGTGGTGGCCGGACTTCTTTCCACCTATTTTACCAAAGTTTCAATCGCTGTCGAGGAGTATTTTGGCCATCGGATTCCGCAATGGTGGAAGCGGTTTCTTTTGGGAGGCTCACTTTTGGGGTTATTGATTTTCTTTTTTCCTTCTCTTTATGGCGAGGGCTATGAAGCAATAAATCAAAGTCTTAGCGGCGATTACAGCGCATTGTACAACAACAGTATTTTCTTTGGTTTCAAAGATAATATCTGGATTGTTTTCGTTTTGTTTGTAGCAGTATTGCTTCTAAAAGCCTTTGCAACATCACTCACTTTTGCAGCAGGTGGTGTAGGTGGTATTTTTGCACCTGCTTTATTTCTCGGTGCTTTTCTTGGGCTTTTTTATGCTCTTTTAGTGAATGAACTGGGGCTTGGACAGCTACATCCCGGAAAGTTTGCTATGGTAGGTATGGCAGGTATGATCAGCGGAATTCTTCACGCACCGCTTACAGGCTTCTTTCTTATTGCCGAAATAACGGGAGGCTATTCGCTTTTTGTGCCTTTGATGATTGTTTCAACAATTTCTTTTGCCACAGTGAAAATTTTTCTTCCAAACTCAATTTACACCTATCAACTGGCTCGCAGAGGAGAACTTATGACACACAACAAGGATAAAAGCGTACTTAATATGATGAATGTAACTCGCATGATTGAGACAAATTTTCATATTATCCGGCCTGGTAATACCTTAGGCGATCTTGTAAAAATAATCAGTTCATCCAAACGGAATATTTTCCCTGTAGTGGATGAAAAAGGAATTTTCAAAGGACATATTTTGCTCGATGACATACGCACGATTATGTTTGACCACGAACTTTATAACACTGCAGTGGAAAATATTATGGTGTTTCCCGATAATGTGATTTTACCAAGCGATCCAATGGAAGAGGTGGCAGCGAAATTTCAGGATTCCGGCAAGTATAATATTGTTGTGCTGAACGAAGGCAAATATCTGGGCTATATTTCCAGAGCGAATGTTTTTATCACTTATCGCAAAAAGCTGAGTGAAATTTCTCAGGATTGATTTTCTATGGTGATACTACAAAACCTAGCCAATTCCTGATTAAAAAAGCATAAAATAAAAAAGCCCCACATTCCGGAAAGGCATGCGGGGCTTAAAAATTACACAACAAATGCTATTTGTTGGCTTTGAGACTTACCTCAAAAGTGATCATATCTTTGATAAGATTGTTCTGTAGAAAATCTTTGATACCTTGTTCGGTTTTGGTTCCACCCCATAAAACGCCCCATTCATTGCGGTTGATTTCAAACTTGGCATTGGCTTCAACACCTGATTCAGAAACAACTACTGTTGCAGGGAAAGAGATGCCGTTGGTGACATCTTTGATAGTAAGATTACCGGAAATTCTGTGTGTTGCAGCCGGATCACCTGAAAGAGCCTCAGCACCTGTGACTTCAAATTTTGCAGTAGGATAGTTTTCAACCTGGAAAAAGTCGCCACTTTTTAAATGACCTTCGAGCTTAAATTTGCCAGTTTCTTCAGTTAAATCAAGAACAACAAGTGTGTTCATATCAACTGTAAAACTTCCGGCTTCTAATTGATCACCAGCAAATGCAAGTGAACCCTCAGTAATGCTAACTGTACCATTGTGAACGGTTTCAGTGATTTTTGCACCTTCCCATTTTAGCATACTTCCCTCAGTATCTACAGTGAAAACTGCTGCTTCTGCAGTTGCTTGTTTAACTTCTCCGGCCTCTTCGGCGGTTTTTGGCGCTTGACCACATGCTGCAAAAAAGAGTGGCAGTGCCAGCAGGTAAATGATTTTTTTCATGATTAAAAGAATTAAGTTTGTAAATTGTTTTTTAATTATCGTTTTCAGAAACACACTGCTTTTTTTGCGATCAGAAACTTTGGTTTTGATTATGCACTGAAAATCTATGACATGAAACAACGTAAAAAATAATTTGTTCAATCGTCAATTCAAATTTATTGTGGCCGGAATCTATATACATATCCCTTTTTGCCGTCAGAAATGTCATTATTGCAACTTTTTCTCTCTCGCTTCTCAAAAAAACCTTAGCGCATTCACAGATGCTCTTCTGCTCGAAATGGCTGCCCGAAAAGAATACCTGACAGGTGAAACTGTGAAAACAATATATATTGGTGGAGGCACTCCCTCTTTACTTCCTGTTGATGACATAAACAGAATTTCAGAAAAAATTCATGAGTTGTTTGAAGTTGAGTCTGACGCAGAAATCACCCTGGAGGCGAACCCGGATGATATTTCACCTGACTATCTTCAACAATTGAAATCTACTTTTGTAAACAGACTCAGCATAGGAATTCAAAGTTTTTTTGCTGACGACCTCCATTATCTCAACCGCGTTCACGACCAACATCAGGCGCATAGAGTAATAAAGGAAGCGCAGGATGCAGGTTTTGAAAAACTCACAATTGACCTCATCTACGGCATCCCTACTTTAACGGATGAAAAATGGGAAAAGAACCTGAATTATTTTTTTGAAACCGGCATACAACATTTATCGGCTTATGCACTGACAGTTGAACCAAGAACGGCTTTAGCCCATTTGATCGGAAAAGGAAAACTTACTGCTGTTGATGAGTTACAGAGCGTACGACATTTTGAAAAATTAATCCAGAAGATGGAAGAAGAAGGATTTGTACACTATGAGATTTCCAATTTTGCACGTCCGGGACACTATTCCAAACACAACAGCATTTACTGGCTGGGCGGCCATTATCTCGGGCTCGGACCGTCAGCACATTCGTTCAATGGTCTTTCCAGGCAATGGAATGTTTCAAACCTGGCACAATATATTCGACAAGCCGGTGTCGAAGGCAGTGT
>JAGXRB010000409.1 GCA_018336075.1 Bacteroidota bacterium | reverse complement strand
GGCTGATGGAGCGATACTCATCGTAGGCTGCCACATTCTCTCGCTGTGGGGTTGAGATCTGCAAACTGACGGTGGCGGCATACACCGGTTCAGCAGCGCGCAAGCCCAGCCACAGCGCAATTTGAGTCAAAACCACAATTGCAACGATGAGCAATAGCCAGCGACGAATAACTCGTAGTAGTTCAATCAGTTCCATGTCTTACTCCTTGAAAGATGAGATGAGCCTATTGTGTGTAAAAACCTGATGGTTTGTTTCAACTTCCTGATGCCATCGGAACCCCTAATCCCATTATTTCTGAAGAGACAGTTTCGACCTGCTCCTCGGTCAATTCAGGGAACATGGGCAGCGACACAATCTCATTGCAGATTTTTTCTGCAACCGGGAATTCCCCACGCCTGTCTGCGCCGTTTAAGTAGTAAGGTTGTAGATGCACAGGTTTCGGGTAGTGGATGGCCGTCCCAATGCCGCGTTCCTTAAGAGAAGCCATTAAGGCATCGCGCTGCTGGGAGCGGACCACATACAGATGGTAAACATGCTCATATCCATGTGGCTCAACGGGCAGCACCAGGTCGGAGCCTGCCAAAAGCTGGGTGTACAGCGCACCCCATTTACGGCGCAAGCCAATCCATTCATCCAGGTGGCGCAGCTTGACGCGCAGGATGGCAGCCTGCAAATTATCAAGACGATGATTGAAAGGAATCAGTTCGTGGACATTCTTTTCCCTTTGCCCACAGTTGCGCAAAGCGCGGATTGTTTCAGCAACCTTGGAATCGCTTGTGGTAACCATGCCGCCATCGCCGTAAGCGCCCAGGTTTTTGGTGGGATAGAAACTAAAACCGGCGGCATGCCCAAGTGAGCCAGCCCGATGCCCGTTATAGCGGGCGCCATGCGCCTGGCAGGCATCTTCTACAACCACCAGGTTATGTTTCTCGGCAATCCGAAGAATCTTATCCATATTGGCTGGCAATCCGTAAAGATGCACAGGAATGATTGCCCGGGTGCGAGGGGTAATGGCAGCCTCGATTTTTGCAGGGTCGATATTACAGGTTTCCGGGTCTGCATCTACGAAAACGGGTGTAGCGCCCGCCAATGTGATGGCGGCGGCAGTGGCGGTGAAAGTATGCGTTGGAACGAGCACCTCATGCCCAGGCTCAACGCCAAGGGCGCGCAGGCTCAGTTCAAGAGCGGAGAGCCCAGTATCTACACCCACGGCATATTTGGTTCCACAATAGGCCGCAAACTCTTCTTCAAGTTTGGCGACATCCTGCCCCAGGATAAAGTCGCCGTTGTCCAGGATGGTCTGAATAGCCGAATTGATTTCTGTTCGGATGTTTTGGTATTGGATGGTAAGGTTAACCCAAGGGACGTTCATTTTTCCTCACTTTTTAATTTTCTTTGACTTGGATAGGATGCGCAGGAACGCCTGCTACAACTGCGCCTGCTGGAACATCACGTGTGACTACGCTGCCGGCTCCCACCAATGCGCCTTCTCCGATTGTCACGCCGCACAGGATGGTGGCATTGCTGCCTACAGATGCTCCGCGCTTAATCAGGGTAGGCGTCACCTCCCAGTCGGCCTCGGTTTGGAGTTGGCCATTGGAGGTTGCAGCACGAGGGTATTTGTCATTAATAAACATCACCCCGTGACCAATGAAGACTTCATCCTCAATGGTGACGCCTTCGCAAATGAAGGTGTGGCTCGAAATCTTTACCCGCCGCCCAATTTTGGCGCCCTTTTGGATTTCGACAAATGTGCCGATTTTGCTTTCGTCGCCAATTTCACAGCCGTACAGGTTGACAAAAGCATAGATTTTGACATCCTGCCCCAGCTTCACATCAGGGGCAATACGGGCAAACTCAGCTGTCACCATTGGATGATCTCCTTTGTCTGGCCATTCATCAAGGAATGTTGAGCCGCTTCCAAAACTTTGACAACCTCCAACCCGGCGCGCCCACTGCTGCGCGGTTCGGTATGGTTGACAATCGAATCAAGGAAATGTTGGCATTCCTGCCGCAACGGTTCTGTAAAGTGGATGTTCGGGATGGTGATATCGCCAGAGTGATAGTTACATTGAAATTCACCAAAGCCATTGGTATAGGCCGGAACGTCGACACCTTTATCGTAAATCTTGATTTTCGAATCGTTTTCGATGTCGTTATAAATCGCCATTTTCTTGCTGCCAACCACAGTGATTCGGCGTACTTTGCAGGGGTCAAGCCAACTAACATGGATGTGCGCCGAGATATTGTCTGGAAACTCCAGGTTCATGTAAACAACGTCATGAATTCCATCAATGACGCAGGGCGAGCCCTGTGCGCTGACAGAGATGGGAGGTTTCCCAAGCAAATGCAGGAGAATGGAAATGTCGTGCGGAGCCAGGTCCCAAAGAACATTCGAATCCCGCTGGAAAAGGCCCAGGTTCAGCCGCGCAGCATCCAGGTAATAAACCTGTCCTAACTCGCCACTATCGATATACCCCTTCAAAGCATGCACCGCTGAGTTGTATTCAAACGTATGACCAACCATCAAGGTTAAGTCTTTTTCATCGGCCAATTTAATCAACGTTTCGGCATGCTCACTTTTTAGAGTAAGTGGCTTCTCAATGAGTACGTTCAGGTTATGCTCCAGGCAATCCTTGGCGATTGAATAGTGAGTCGCAGGTGGCGTGGCAATCACTACGGCATCCAGGTCCAACTCAAAAAGTTCCTGGTAGTCTCGTTTAGCGTGTATTTGTGGATACTTCAAGAGCGCTTGTTTCAAGCGTTCTTCGTTCAGATCTGCAATTGCAATCAAATCTGAAGATGGGATTTCGAAAAAATTTCTTGTCAGGTTTGGGCCCCAATATCCATACCCGATTATGCCCACTCTTAGTCCAGTCATTTTAGTCTCCTCTTATCAAACATCTTGCTTGATGAAAAATCATTTAATAGGCTCCCTTTGTAGAAAACACAACCAAAGGGGTTTTTAAAATAATCATCAGGTCGAACAAAAAAGATTGTTTCTCAACATACTCAATGTCCAACTTAACTTGTTCGTCAAAATCGGCTGTGCTACGGGCAGTAACTTGTTGCAAACCGGTAATACCGGGCTGCGCTTCCAGCCGTCGTAAATGCCAGGGTTTATACATCTCAACTTCATAGGGAATGGCCGGCCGTGGCCCGACCAGGCTCATGTCACCCAGAAGCACATTCCAGAACTGTGGCAACTCATCCAGGCTTAGTTTCCGCAGGAGAAACCCCGGACGAATAATTCGCGGGTCTTGTACCAGCTTGCGAACCTGGGTCGGCTGGCTTTGCAATGCCGCCATCTGGTTTTCATCATTTTCAATCAGCGCTTTGAAGTAAGCCTGGTGAATGGATGAATCGGCGTTTAATTTCATCGTCCGAAACTTGACACAACGAAAAACCACCTTTTTCCAATACACCTCTTTATTTTTGAATTCTCTTTTTGCGCCTACCCTTTCTTGAATAAAAAATATTGGTCCCGGTGAATAGACAAAGATCAGTATGGCGACCAGCATCATTAGTGGAGAGAGTAGTACCAAAAGCACCAGGGCGATGCTGAAATCGAATATACGTTTGACAATGTAATAACCGCTGCGCTCTTTTGCGGCCAAACACAAAATATTTGGGTCATGCTTGCGGACGGAATCTTGGAATACTTCGTTTTGCACGCTTGTTTCTCCTAATCGGTAATTGGTTCTTTGATAGTGCTCTTCAGTAGAAATATCATCTGAAATTCGAGAGAAAAGGGCAGCTAATTTATCAAAAGTTGACCTGTTTTCACGTGTAAAACATCGGCAGCCTTACGCAAATTACTCAAAAAGATGTCATTGTCTGAAAAGGCTTCGAAGTTTTCATAAGCACCGTTCCAGATTTTGGCGGCGGTGGCCTCGCTGCAGCCACGTTTGCGCATCTCACCGACAAAATCGTCGTAAGTCATATCCACCTTTGCAGCAAATTTTTGAACTAGACCGTTCATAAGTCAACCTATCGTAAAACTAGAAAATGAACCTGAACTAACAACCTTGGGTTATCTTCAATATGGAATTGAAGGTGATTCAATCTGCAAGTGTTGACCCACAAAATAAAAAAACCGGCCAACGCTCGGCCGGTTTCGCTACTTGCTCCCCAAGGACGGGCCATCAAACACTAACAATCAATGTTGACGGCTCAGCGACCAGAATGTCCTTGGATCATCGCTCCATTTGTGACTATGAAATTGTGCTTG
>JAGXRB010000408.1 GCA_018336075.1 Bacteroidota bacterium | reverse complement strand
TTTCAATATCTGCGGTCCGACTGGCTCCAGTAATTACTGTAAGTTGTGATGGCAGAAGATCGTTATATTTTTTTTTGATATCTGCTAAAGCTGTTTTCAGTGAATCAGTTACCTGTGAAGTGTACGCCATTACAATATGAATATCAGGCAAGGAGAAAGCTTTTCTGCTTCCTGAATCACTGTCTGAAACTAATATGCTGCCAGTACGCGAGATAAGTTTTTCGCAACTTGTAACTCCGACTAAAGTTTCAGTTTCGTAGGGGTTAATCTGATAAGAAAGCTCACCTGCATCAAGCAGATTGGCAATTTTGGCATTTCCACACCATATTATCGGCCAATTGCGTTCACGGATTAATTGCCCTAAATACTCAACGAAAGAACCTTCATTTTCGCAATAAACAAAACTACCACCAGCGGCAATCAACTCTGCAGCAAACTCCAGATCAGGCTCTTCAGATGATACATTCATGATTTCAGCATTGAAATCAACCTCTTGATAAGGGTTTTCGCTTTTCTCAATTAAAGCATTTCTAACTTTGCTGAGTATTTGTTCTTTGCTAGTGCTTTCCTTCATTGCTCATAGAATACTTTAGGCGTTTATTGATGGGTTTGCATGGGACTCTGTCTCTGTCTCCTTTGGTAAGTCAATGACTTCTGCATGAGGCACATCTGCACTTGCAAAGCTCGAAGATCTGCTTAACATCTCTTCAGGTTTCCATTTGCGTTTTCCAAATACTGCTTCAAGATCCTCTCCAAAAATCACTTCTTTTTCCAAAAGTTTATTGGCAAGAAGCGTTAAACCTTCTTTATTATTTTTGAGAATACCAACAGCTTTTTGATAGGCACTTTCAACGATTGAACTGATTTCTTCGTCAATCAGCTCATTGGTTTTTTCGCTGAAAGGTTTGTTGAAAGCATATTCCTGTGCGCCGGTAGAATCATAGAAGCTGATGTTGCCTATTTTTTTACTGAGTCCATAGTATGTAACCATCGCATATGCTTGTTTGGTCACTTTCTCAAGATCATTGAGCGCACCGGTAGAGATTTTGCCAAAGATGACCTCCTCTGCTGCCCGGCCTCCCAGCGTAGCCACAAGCTCCTCAAAAATTTGCTCATAGGTAGTGATGGAGCGTTCTTCAGGCAGATACCACGCAGCTCCTAACGATTTTCCACGTGGAACAATTGTTACCTTAACCAATGGATGCGCGTGTTCGAGCAGCCAACTCACTGTTGCGTGACCTGCTTCGTGAAAGGCAACTACTTTTTTCTCAGAAGGAGAGATGATTTTATTCTTTTTTTCAAGACCTCCTACAATGCGATCGATTGCATCCATGAAATCTTGTTTCCGAATCGTTTCATGTCCATGTCTTGCTGCAATCAACGCAGCTTCGTTGCAAACATTAGCGATATCAGCACCTGAAAATCCAGGTGTTTGTTTAGCGAGGAATATTTTATCAACACTTGGATCAAGCTTCAACGGACGCATATGCACTTCAAATATTTCCTTGCGACCTTCAAGATCTGGCAGTTCAACATAGATTTGCCTGTCAAAACGACCGGCACGCATCAAAGCACGATCCAGAATATCAGCTCTGTTGGTTGCTGCAAGCACAATTACTCCAGAGTTGGTGCCAAAACCATCCATCTCAGTGAGCAATTGGTTGAGTGTGTTTTCGCGCTCATCATTGGCTCCTGTAGCCGGATTTTTACCTCTTGCACGTCCGATAGCATCAATCTCATCAATAAAGATAATACAAGGCGACTTTTCTTTAGCTTGTTTAAAAAGGTCGCGAACCCTTGATGCACCTACACCTACAAACATTTCCACAAAATCGGAACCTGAGATTGAAAAGAAAGGAACATGCGCTTCACCGGCAACTGATTTAGCCAGCAGCGTTTTTCCTGTTCCGGGAGGTCCAACGAGCAACACGCCTTTTGGAATTTTGCCTCCCAACTTGGTGTATTTTTCCGGATGACGCAGAAAATCAACGATTTCCATTATTTCAACCTTTGCTTCTTCAAGGCCGGCAACATCTTTGAAAGTGACATTTACATTGGTGTTTTTGTCAAAAAGTTGTGCTTTTGACTTTCCTATATTGAAGATTTGTCCGCCTGCGCCACCACCGCCGCGACTCATCATACGCATGATGAAAAACCATACCCCAATTAATAACAGAATAGGTAAAACCCATCCAATCATTTCAGTACCCCAGTTGCGGCGTGTAATATTGTTGATGTAAATCGGTTTTTCAATTGCCTCTTGTGATTTTTTTATATCTTCTTCAAAAGTTCCTACCTCACCAATCTGATAAATAAAATGCGGCTGATTGGAAGTGAAAGTACGTGTAGTTTTTTCGTCTTTTCCTTCAACTTGTGTGTAATTCTGCAGCTTGTCAGCTTTGATAAAGATTTCTGCTATTTCTCTGTTAACAAGGTCGATTTTTTCAACATCTTGATTTTCAAGCATGCGATATAACGCACCTTTGTCAATGCGCTCGGGGCCTGCGTTCCAGTTTGAAAACTGCAACCCTATAAATACCAGAGCAAGAATACCATATATCCAATAAAAACTAAATTTAGGAGTGCCTTTATCGTCTTTCTTTGGTTTAACTTTTTTTTGATTTTCAGGATTTTCTTCTTTCATGTATTGTATGTCTTCACTTAAAATTAAAAGTCAATATTTTTTGTCAGTCTTCGTAATTTGTTTTCTCTGCATCAGCCCAAAGGTTTTCGAGCTGATAAAAATCGCGTGTGCTGTCAAGAAAAACATGCACAACGACGTCGATGTAGTCTATCAAAATCCATTCCGAATTTTCGAAACCTTCCTTGTTAAATGGCCTTACCTTACATTTTGTACTCACATCATTGATAATATGATCTGCAATAGCGTCAACCTGGGTGCGGGAATTGCCGTGGCAAATGACAAAATAGTCGGTTACAGCTGTATGGATTTTTTTCATATTCAAACTGACAATATTTTTTCCTTTTCGCTCTTGAATGGTGTCAATAACCACACTAAGAATATCTTCAGCATTGTCTGTCAGGTGTCTTTTTCTCATCTTTAGCTTTTAATAAAAAACAAAGTTAGCCATTTTTAGTTCAAACAATCAAAATGAAAAATCAGCCATTTTATATAGCAAAGATATAGGTTTGATTGTTAAATTGTTACAGTTTAAATGTGGGCTAAATCCTATTTGATGTGCAGAGGATTGTTTTATTGATTCTGAATCCATTATCTCGTTGTGCATCACTGCCATTATCTCGTTGTGCATCACTGTCTGATTCTTTGTTTAACTTCTATGTTGAAAAACAAGTTTTTTTGCTAAAATTATTTATTTTTCCCTTTTTTTCTCTTTGTAAAGCCATAACTGTTCAATTCAAGGGGCTGTCAAGGCCGGAGCGAAGCGGAGTTTATATAGCCTTGACAGGCTCTTGAATTGAACGAACTTTGCTTTTTAAAGAGAAAAAAGAAGCAGTATATA
>JAGXRB010000407.1 GCA_018336075.1 Bacteroidota bacterium | reverse complement strand
GACTGATAAAAAAATGGCACTAAATTCAGCAATTTTGCATGCCAAACTTTTTTAATAACCTGGCATGCTCGTACTAATATTCGTGCCGACACGCTAACAGCGGGCTTATATTATAGCTCTCTGACGTGCAGGTTTTTAGTTTAGAATTTATTTATATATTTGGTCTCGGGTTGACACTTTTGCAGCAGTCAAATCGCTACAATACAAGCCCGCGAACCGTTGTACGCAAGCTTGACGCACCTCTCGTCCATAGATGAGCGACATTAAATTCAGGTGAAAAAATTGACCCGAACACACCAAAAAAAAGTAGGGCATTACAAAACTTTCAAAGAAAATGAAAAATAAATCAATCTTAATCCTTGCAATTGTTCTTTTATCAAATCTAAATTTTTGTTACGCTCAATTAACACTAGAAAATGTGTACGAGCTCCCACCTTGTTCGACTAAACTACAAATGTTTTCAACTGAAGAAACAAATTACTACATAGCCAATTCAAATAATAATGTTTTGATTTATAACATAGACCATACAGAATACAAAACAGTTTCTTTTCAAGAGCAAACAATTCTTGAGGTACATTTAGCGTCTGATAAATTATTTAAGGGGGTTTCTATAATTTAATTCTATGATATTCAAATAAATAGATGTATATTTGTGAAAACAAATCAGGATGACAACACAAAAGTACAAAAAATCAGGCAATCGGGGTTTATTTGATGAGCAAGATTCGTGTCAAAAACTTTCAGCAATTGGAAATCCACTTGAAAAGATATCTTTAGTTGTTGATTTTGAAATATTTAGAAACACATTAGAGCAAGGGATATTAAACAAAGATAAAAGGAACAACGCAGGAGCAAAACCTTTTGATGTTGTAATGATGTTCAAAATACTTATACTTCAAAGATACTATGGACTTGGAGACTCACAAATCGAGTACCAGATTCTTGATAGGTTAAGTTTCAAGAAATTTCTTGGATTGGAAAGTGGGGACAAAGTTCCTGATGAGAAGACAGTATGGGCCTTTCGTGAAATTCTTACTTCCAAAGGCCTTATTGAAAAGCTTTTTAACGAATTCCGGGGTTATCTTGAAGGCAAAGGTTTAATCATGAATGAGGGTAAAATGATCGATGCCAGCTTTACTGTAGCTCCCCGCCAACGTAATACCAGGGAAGAAAACAAGATGATAAAAGAAGGAAGAGGCGATGAATTGTGGAACGACAACCCGAATAAAAAAAGGCATAAAGACATTGATGCTAGATGGACAAAGAAAAACAATGAAACATTTTACGGCTATAAAAATCATGCAAAAGTGGATGCCAAGAGCAAGTTTATTGATAAGTTCAAGGTTACAGATGCCTCCGTGCATGATTCTCAGCCATTGGATGATTTACTAACAGTTGAAGATACCGGTCAAGATCTATATGCTGATAGCGCCTACACAGGCGAGGATCAGGAAATAGTTATCAGTAAATACCAAATGAATAATCTTGTGCATGAAAAAGGATACAGAAACAAACCATTAACGGAAGAGCAAAAAAATCAGAACAGGGAAAAATCTAAAACAAGAGCAAGAGTAGAACATGTATTCGGTTTTATGGAACAAAGTATGAATGGATTAACTGTAAGATCAGTAGGAATTGCAAGGGCATCTGGCATTATCGGATTAATAAACCTGACCTATAACCTGTTTCGATATGAACAAGTCGTTAGATTAAACATAATTCCTATAACAATTTGATAAATAGATAGATAAATTGATAAATTGATAAATAGAATGACTAAAAAAACGATTATTGTAGAAATGATTATTAGAAAATTTTGATTTTCTATTTTTTATCAAGAAATCGTTAAAGGGTTTTACGATTTTTTGAATCAATAAAATGAAAAAAATGAATTTTTAGAACCTACCTTAATAATGATGAGAAAATTGAGTTTATAATTTTAACAAAACCAGAGAATGAATACAAATACATTTGGAAACTAGCCAATGAAGATGGAGACATCCTTCAAACACTATGGGAACCTGAGTGTGAATACAATCATTTTTACAATCAGAAATATGTAAATTACTACAGGACAAACGATGGCTTATCTAAGATTATTATAAATGGCCCAGTAGGTCCTTGTTCAACATTTATTGTTTTTTCAGCAACTGGACAGCTTACAGATATGCAGCTTGAAATGTTGGGTTTTAATAATTCTTTAATATATCCAAACCCTACGAACAGTTTCATCAACCTAAAAATCCCTTCAAAATCGACATTTTCTGACTATTCTATTGTATCTATTAGCGGTATAACAAAAAAAAGGGGTACAGTAGCACCAAATACATCCGAGTTGCGAATCAACGTAAGCGAATATAGTAAAGGGATTTACATCCTTAATTATGACAACAATAACTATAGATTTGTAGTAAAATAAGGTTTCAATCAATCCATAATGTCGTTGATATATTTTTATGAGTTTACAAAAGTGATTGTCTCACACTAAACATAAAACAAAATGAACAGAGTAAAAGAGATTTTTCAGAGCATAAGCATTAGAAACTTTGTAGAATACTATGAGATTTTTGAAAAGCACAAGGAATCAAGTAGTAACAAGGAAATTATTGATGCTTTTAAACAAAACAATGAGGATTGGTCTGATAAAGCTTGTGCCACAAGAGCAAGTAAGGGGAAACTAATCTTCAAAGAAAATTTAGAATTGGATGCTTTAAGATACGTTATTAATAGTGCGAATGTTAATAAAATATCAAAAGAAGTTGTAGAAAAAGCGTATGACAAATATTCTCGCTTGCAAGGGATTCAATTTAAAAATCTTTCTCCTGCGAACCCAGAATCAATTGAAAAGTTATTAACATCCTCTGAGGTAGCATTAATTGAAAAAAACACTAAATTGAGCAATGAAGAGAAAACCTCTGTTATTAAGATTAGACTTGGGCAAAGCTTTTACAGAAATGAACTTATTGAATTATGGCAGGGGTGCGCTGTAACAAAATGCAAAAACACTGATTTATTGATTTCATCACACATAAAACCATTTAAAGACTGTTCGGAAGAAGAAAAATACGATAAATATAACGGATTGTTATTAACCCCAAATTATGATAAACTATTTGACAATTATTTAATTTCCTTTTCAGATGATGGTGAAATTCTAATCTCTCAAAAGATTAAACAGGAAGACTTGGTTGCATTAAACATTAATGTATTTGATAAATTGATTAAAGTGTACCCAGAAAATATAAAATACTTGAAATATCATAGAGAGATTTTTAGAAAAAATCAATAAAATGAGTAAATACAAATTTAGTAGAGATATATGGATTTCATTTGAATTTGAAAATGAATTCTATGTAGGCAGAACAGCACTATTTGAAGGCATAGAATTAGTTGCTTGCATATCTGAAAAGGGAGTTATAAGTTATATTCATTACTCGTTGATTAGTAACCCAAAAAGGTTAAAATTGATTAAAGATATGAAATTTCATAAGTTAAGTCCCACTGTCAAAAAAAATAAAGACTTAGATTTTAATGCAAATAGCAATTAATCAAGTCGAGTAGGCAAGGGGGAATCTCACCCCCAAGCCTCTCACAGAACCGTACGTGACAGTCTCCCGTCATACGGCTCCTCGAACTCGCGCAACCATTTCAGGTTGACAGGCTGAAACAAGCTCATCCCTCGAATGAACGAGGTTGGCAAAATTGCCTTGAGTCCGTTAACCCCTTCGCTGTGGCTAAGTTTCCAGAGCCTTTAGTTGGCACAAGTCGCTACTACGGGTTAATCCGCCCCTACTCCACCGCTTCGATACTCTCTGCCTTGCCCTACGGGTTTTCGGCATTCTCTCTTAACATCGGCGGGTAGGTTCTCCTGTTCCTTAGATGAGCCAATGAGCGTAGTTCTTGCCGCCTTAATGCCGGAGACCGAGGCAGCC
>JAGXRB010000406.1 GCA_018336075.1 Bacteroidota bacterium | reverse complement strand
TGGTTTCAGCCGTCGTCGGCGGGACGATAGTCGAGTTCGTATTGAAACTGCTGGCCGCGCCCTATTTCGGAAAACTGCTCACCAGCCGTCCGCCGACCATTATCGCCCTGGGGCGTGACCAGCACGACATCGTCGGCCTGCGCGCCCAACTGAACCCCGATAAAAGCGCCCTGACCCTGACCTTCGAGCGCGAGGAAATGGCCAAAGAGTTCGCGGCGCTGAATGGGCTGGCTCTTTGAAACTCAGAACCTTAACGCAAAGACGCCAAGAAAAACAAATAGCGTCAAATTAAAAGGTTTTTTGCACATTGACAATAACATCTATGAAACAAACAACCTTAAAAGCATTGGGCTTGTTATTTTCATAATATTAGGCGCAGAAAACAATACATTTCTGACACAATATCCAGGGAAAGGCTGTTATGGAAAAGATACCATCATTCGATAATGAGATTTCAGTCTCACAATTGTTACTCGACACACAAAATCCACGTTTGGTAGATACTCAAACAAACCAACGTGATGCAATTCGAGCTATGGTGTCTGCACAGACAGAAAAAATTATGTCTTTGGCTCAGCATATTGTCGAAAATGGAATTAATCCAGCCAGCCTACCAATTGTTATGCCTTCAGGCAATGATGGTATGTTTGATGTACTTGATGGCAACCGTCGCGTTACTGCTATAAAGTTATTAGAATCCCCACTTGTGGCAGAAGGAATATTAAATACAAACTCCCTTGAAAAGCTTAAAGCATTATCAACAAAATTTGCCAAAAACCCCATAACTGAATTGAATTGTATTGTAGTTGCGGACAGAGACGAAGCAGACACATGGATTCAACTTATTCATCGCGGCCAAAATGATGGCGCAGGTCTAGTACAGTGGGATGGACAAGTATCAGCGCGATATGATGCACGAAAAACTGGTAACAAATCCATCGCTCTACAAATCCTTGACTTTGTCAAAGAAAACGCCCAACTAACCCAAGATACTAAAAATCAAATCGACAAGGGAAAATTTCCAATCACCAATTTAGAAAGATTATTAAATACACCATATGTGCGCAAAAAACTTGGGGTTGAAAATCAAAATGGCACTGCGGTCATTACTCACCCACCCGATGAAGTTTTAAAAGGTTTAAGTCGAGTAGTAGATGATTTAGGAACAAGGCGCGTGACCGTTAGTAATATAAAAAAGCAAGATCAACGCATCGATTACATTAACGGCTTTGATAAAAATGAATTACCTGAGCCAACAAAAGAATTGGAAACTGCTCAATCATTAGAATCAACACCAAATGCATCTCAAGTTAATGCTAATACTCAAAAAGTAAAAGGGGTTGCAAAAAATCGCTTAACTCTTATTCCAAAAGACTGTAAGCTTGTTATCACAGGTCAACACCACCATAGAATCGGGAAAATATATCTTGAGTTGAAAAAGCTCATAGTTGATGATTATCCTAATGCAAGTGCTGTAATGATGCGTGTCTTTATTGAATTAAGTATGGATTATTACCTTACAGAAAAGATCCAATGGCCAGAACTGCAAATTCAGAACTCAAGTTTGGCGCAGAAATTAACAGGCGTGTCCAATTATTTTGAAAGCACCGGGATAATGAGTCAGGAGCAATTAGCCCCAATACGAAAGGCGGCAGGTGGACAAACAATACTTGCTGCATCGACAAAAAACTTGAACGCTTTTGTTCATAACCGGTTTTATTCTCCAATCCCATCTGAATTAAAAATAGCATGGGATGATATACAACTATTTATTGAAAAAACTTGGTCAACATAGAAGGTTTACATGCCCTTTTTCTCTCCTCTTAGGTATCCTGGTGGTAAACGTAAACTCACGAATTTCATAAAAATGATTTTTCGTGAAAATAATCTCATGGATGGCGATTACGTTGAGCCTTATGCAGGAGGGGCAAGTGTTGCTCTTTCTTTATTGTTTGATGAGTATGCAAGATTTATTCATATAAATGATTTAGATCGTTCAGTTTATGCGTTCTGGCATTCTGTTCTTAATGAAACAGATGCTTTATGTCGCATGATTTCTGATACACCAGTGAATATGGATACATGGTGTCAGCAAAAGAAAATTTTGACAGATTCTAGCGTATCGTTACTCGATGCAGGTTTCGCTACATTTTTTCTCAATCGAACAAATCGCTCAGGAATTATTACAGGTGGCGTTATTGGTGGCAAATCTCAGAGTGGAGCATGGAAACTAGATGTTAGATTTAATAAAACAGAGTTGCTACAACGAATAGAAAAAATTGCTAGATACAAAAATCGTATACGGTTATACAACCTGGATGCTTCAAAATTCCTGACAGAAATTATTCCTGCCTTGCCACACTCATCCTTTGTTTATTTAGACCCGCCTTACTACGTCAAAGGGACACAATTACTTTATGCAAACTTTTACGAACCTGATAACCATAAAGCAGTCTCACAATTAGTTACTAGCCTTAAAAATAAGTGGATAATTTCATACGATAATGTGCCAGAAATCAAGAATTTATATTCTGAACATAGATATATTGAGTATGATTTGAGCTATAGCGCACAAGATAAATATCAAGGTGCAGAAATCATATTTTTCTGTGACGATTTAGAAATTCCGCTTGTAAGTCACCCAACAAGAGTAAAGATTCATTAAACATATCAAGTTTACAAATCAACGTAATCTACGAAATTTGTAGATACCACCCCCGGAGACTCCATGAAATCTGACCTCGATGCCCTGATGGCCCAGAAGAACCTCGACGCCCTGCTGGTCTTTGGCAACGCCGAACACAACCCGCCCATGACCTACCTGACCGGCGGCGGACACGTCAGCGCGGCCACGCTCATCAAAAAACGTGGCGAAACCGCCGTGCTGTTCTGCAATGACATGGAACGCGACGAAGCCGCCAAGAGCGGATTAACAGTCCGCCTGTACGGCGAGTACCCCTGGCAGGAGATGTTAAAGGAAGCCGACGGCGATTCAGCGCTGATGAGCGCCATGCGCCTGCAACGCATGTTCCAGGATTTGAGCGTTTCGGGCCGGGTCGGGCTGTATGGGTTTACCGACCTGAGCAGTCATTTCGCCATGCTCTCACATTTCCAGCGACTGATGCCGACGATAAAGCTGGTCGGCGAAACCCGCGACAACTCGATTTTCATGCTCGCCATGGAAACCAAGGACGCCGATGAAGTCGCCCGCATCCGCCGCATGGGAGCAATCACCACCGAAGTCGTCGGCCTGACCGCCGCCTACCTTATGGAGCGCCAAGTCCGCGCCGATGAAGTCGTCTTAAAAGAAAACGGCTCCCCGCTGACGATTGGCGACCTGAAAGAAAAAATCAACCTGTGGCTGGCCGAACGCGGCGCCAGCCCGACCGAGGGCTACATCCTGGCGATTGGCCGCGACGCGGGCGTCCCGCATTCGCAAGGCAACCCAACCGACGAGGTCAAACTCGGCCAGACCATCGTCTTCGACATTTATCCGCAGGAAAACGGCGGCGGCTACTTCTACGACTTCACCC
>JAGXRB010000405.1 GCA_018336075.1 Bacteroidota bacterium | reverse complement strand
TTTGCATGAACGCGACCAGACGGCCCCGCCGCCGCGATTTGCCGAACGGGAGCCGCCGACACAGCCGTTCTCAAGGGGCGAATTGCTTTCACCTCCCCTGGCTGGAGCGCCCAGGCCAGCGCCCAACCCGGTTTTGCTCTGGCTGAAAAACTTTTTTATGCCGCCTGTGCTCAGCCGGGCATATATGCCCGACAATATGAACCCATCCTGGGCGCAGACAATCGAGCAGGCTGTTACTGTTAGCGCGCGGTTAATCATGGTATTCGGTACGTTAACCGCGTTGAATATTCTTGCCAACTTGAATGTACCGGAGAATATCGGCTATGTGACGGCGATTGTACTGTTCCTGGCTGTTACCTACTTTGTCGCTTTTGCGCGGACAACGCCGTTTCACCTTCGCATCGGGATATTCCTGTTCCTGGTTTATGTGATGGCCCTGGCAGAAATGCTGAAGTTTGGCTTTTCGTCAGATATTTTTTTGTACTTCATGGTGTTAATTATCCTGGCGCACATGCTGCTCGATGTGCGCGGCGGTTTTTGGATGTTGGCTTTATCGGTTGCCACAATGGTCGCCTTTGCCTGGTTTGTGTTGTCGGGGATGTTTGTGCCCACACAAGCGGCAAACATCGCGGGGCTTGTCCAGCCTGTGGATGTCGATTCGGCAGCGACCAGCATCATGGTTTATCTGTTTAGTTCACTTACCATGATGACGGTTGTCAATATGTTCATCCTCAACCTCAACCAGGCCTGGAAGAAAGAAACCCAGGCGCTCAACCTGGTGCAGCAGGAGCGCGACATGCTCGAGCAGCGTGTTATCCAGCGTACCAGCGCTTTGGCTGATGCGCGCGACCTGGCAATCCAGCGCAGTAACGAGTTGCGCAAATATTTCCTGGCCATCGAGCAAAGCGGCAACATGGTTGTCATCACTGACATAAAAGGGAATATTGAATACGTCAATCCGCGCTTTACGCAACTGACCGGTTACGCGCTGGATGAAGGCGTGGGCCAAAACCTGAATATCTTGAATTCCGGCGAACATTCAGACGAGTACTATGCCACAATGTGGCAGAAGATTTCGTCTGGGGAAATCTGGCATGGCGAATTTCATAACAGGCGCAAAGACGGCTCACTGTTTTGGGAGTCGGCCACGATCGCCCCGGTACACAGCCAGGACGGCGATATTATCAATTATGTCGCCATCAAAGAAGATATAACCGCCGATAAGGAATTACGGGAACAACTCCAAAAGCAGAACGAGTATTTGTCCATTTTGCACCAAACCACCCTCGACTTGCTCAACCGCCGCAGCCTGGACGATTTGTTGAACGCTGTTGTCGAACGCGCCTGCAGCCTGTTGGATGCGCCGCTTGGCGAAATCATGCTCAAAGAAGACGACCACATGGTGGTGCGAGCGGCTACCAAAAACCAGCCTTTCCTTGCCGGTGAAAAGGTAGACCGAAGCCAGGCAAAACTGACCTGGCAGGCCCATGATACCGGCCAGCCAGTGGTGTTGGATGATTATTCAACCTGGCTGGGGCGGCGCACCATTTATGATTCAAATCCGCTGCATGCCGTTGCAGATTTTCCGGTCTTGATTGGCGGCGAGTGTATCGGTGTGCTGGCATTGGGACGTAACAAGAAAAATTATCCCTTTTCACCAGACCAAATCAAAACCGGGACAATGTTCGCGCAGATGGTCTCACTGGTGCTGGATAATGCCAACCTGTACGACTCCGCGTTACAGGAAATTGAACAGCGCAAACAGGCTGAAAAATTACTGCAAGAAAGTGAATCCCGCTTCAGGCAAATTGTCGAGAACGCCAGCGACATTATCTATCGGGCCGATACCGAGGGCCACTTTATTTATGTCAATCCGACCGCCTTGAATATAATGGGATTCAAAAGTGAGGCCGAAGTGGTTGGGCGCAGTTACCTTGACCTGGCAAGACCAGAGTGGAAGTCCAAACTCAGGCGCTTTTATGTGCGCCAGTTCTTGCGTGCAGAAGAAAGCACCTATTTTGAGTTTGAAGCGGTTGCCCAGGATGGTCGTGATTTGTGGATTGGGCAGAATGTTCAAATAATCAGGCAAGGTGAAAAGGTGGTTGGTTTCCAGGCTGTGGCGCGCGATATTACCAGCCTCAAACATGCCCAGGAAGCCCTCTCCCTGGCCCGCGACCAGGCCCTGGATGCCAGCCGCTTCAAAAGCCAGATGCTGGCAAAAATCAGCCATGAATTACGCACACCCCTTGGCGCGGTCATGGGGTATGCCGAATTGCTACAGAATAACCTGTTTGGTGTACTGAATGAAAAACAAAAGGACGCTGCCGATAATATCGTCGATAGCGCCAACTACTTAAATACCATTATCGGCGAACTGCTCGACCAGGCCCAAATTGAATCCCGCTCTGTTCATCTGCGCAACCTGCCCTTTTCCCCGACCGAACTGGCCGAACGGGTTGCATCTACGATGACCGTCCTGGCCCAGAAGAAAGGTATCGCCCTCCGGCACTCGGTTGCGCCCGAATTACCAGAAACCTTGCTGGGCGATTCAAAACGTTTACAGCAAATTCTGATAAACTTAACCGGCAATGCTATCAAGTTCACAGATGAAGGTTCGGTTAGCATTGAATTGTTGCGCCCGGCTGATAATAATTGGTCAATTCGTATCTCAGACACCGGCACCGGTATTCCGAAGGAAGCCCGGGAGTATATTTTTGAACCATTCCGCCAGGTGGATAACGCAATTACACACTATAATCGCGGCACCGGACTGGGCCTCTCAATCACCAAACAATTGGTTGAATTGATGGGCGGGCATATCAGCCTGGAAAGTGAAGTTGGCCGGGGCAGCACCTTCACTGTTATCTTGCCAATCGTGTTCCAATAGGAGGGAGGTTTACTATGCCAAACCCGATGGCACTCATTGTTGAAGACGACCCCAAGCTGGGGCGCATTTTTTCAGCCGCGCTGAGCCAGGTTGGTTTTGAAGTTACCTGGGACGAGGACGGCACCCGGTACAAGAAAATCCTCGAAACGGCCACCCCTTCGGTGATTTTTCTCGATGCCCACCTGCCCTTTGCTTCCGGGGCCGAGATTTTGGATGAAATTCGCGCTGATGAACGCTGGCAAGACATTCCGGTTGTGCTTGTCACTGCTGATATTGCCCTGTCCAAGTCGCTGGCTAAAAAAGCCGATATTTCCCTGCTCAAACCGGTTAGTGTTGCGCGCATTCAAGAAATAGGTTACGCTATTCTTTCGGAACTATCGAAGGAGTAATGACCGCTTGCTTTAATCGGCGCAGATAGCCCGAAACTTAATTGTGTCTTCGGTGTCATTGCGGTGATGCGAATCGAGAACAGCAAATAAACTTTACAGGAGAGTTATTTATGGCAAAAGGATTTAACAAACTGCCCGGCATGGGCGGCGCCAACCCGATGATGGCGCAACTGCAAAAACTGCAACGCCAGATGGCCGAAACCCAGGAGAAACTGGCCCTTGAAACCGTCACCGCCACGGCGGG
>JAGXRB010000404.1 GCA_018336075.1 Bacteroidota bacterium | reverse complement strand
GAGAAACTGTTTCATATTGAAGAAAGCGAATCTACCCCGGGCACTGCCAACGAACAGGGAACCGGACTGGGATTAATCCTTTGCAAAGAGTTCATTGAAAAGCATGAAGGGAAAATCTGGGCAGAAAGCAATACAGTTGAGAAACAGGGAGGCGCAGGCTCCACATTTTACTTCACCCTGCCTTACAATAGCGAGCCGGCTGAAGACAACATTGTTCAGCAGTCTGTAGCTTCAGGCAAAAACCAAACCATCAGGAAACTAAAAATCCTAATTGCAGAAGATGATGAAGTATCGGAAATGCTGCTCGACAATTACATCAACATCTTTAGCAAGGAAATTTTAAAAGTAAAGACAGGGGAAGAGGCAGTTGAAGCATGCCGCAATCATCCCGACATTGACCTGATTTTAATGGATATTCGTTTGCCTGCAATGGGAGGATATGAGGCTATCAGAAGAATCAGGGAATTTAACGATGAAGTAATCATTATTGCCCAAACCGCTTATGGCCTGACGGGGGACAGGGAAAAATCTTTAGAAGCGGGCTGTAACGACTATATTGCAAAACCGATTAAAAAATCAGAATTAGAGGAATTAATACAAAAGTATTTCGGAAAGTGATTATTAAATTGACAGCTTTTTAAATGACAGAAAATAAGCACATGGCTATAATAAAGTTTAGCAGCAATAAGGGTTTCAGTGGCATTTTAAGCATTCTGCCCTGCTCAAACTGCGGTGTAGTTTGACAGGTTTGAAGCCCGCAATCCCTTACTGCTGCAACACTCAACCGTTGTGTGCCAGGGTAAAAGACAAAGCTGCGAGATGGATAGAGCTAATTTAAAAGACTATTACGATCTCAGAGTCTTTGAAGTCATGTATTTCGGATTGATTCAAATAAAGTAGTATCTAATGAAAAAAACAAAAGAACATTTTCTTATTGAGATTTATAGTGGTATTCTTTGGCAAGCCGAAATGGTCAAAGACTTATTAGAAAATGAAGGTATTAAAGCATACCTCAAGGATGAAATTACAGGATCTCTGAATTTACCTTGGGATGGATTAGGTTCGGTTAAAGTAGTAATTTCAAATTTGGATTATGAACAAGCAATAGTGATTGTTGAAAAGTTCAATAAATCTAAAGATGATAAATAAAGCCCAGCAAAGGCGTTTGGCAAAAAAGCGGGTTCAGTGCATAAATGAAGTTTTGTGTACGCCTCAGGCGGATTCAGTGCTGGCAGACAGTTCAGTGCTTCGAAATCCGCTTCTTTGCCAATCGCCAAACCTTTGTGGGTACTATGAAATTAAAAATTCAGAAAAACGAACAATATTATTTCCTTTATAGAAATTTAGCACAATAATCACCAAAACTATTTGATATGAAACTGATCATATTATGCTGTGCAGTCATACTTTATTCCCCGCTAACTAAAGCTCAATCAGTCTACACACAGATGCCTGATGACCCGGAAGCGCTGTATTTCACTTCTGAAAACTTTAACATAACGCCCGAAGGAAAGCATGATGTAACAGAAGCGCTTCAGTTTGCTATAAATAAGCTTAAAAAGGAAAAGAATTTTGGAATATTATTCATCCCTGAAGGAAAATATCTAATCAGTAAAACCATTTATGTTCCAAAAGCTATACGCATTATTGGATATGGAGAAAATCGTCCGGAATTTATACTGGGTAAAAACTCAGCAGCTTATCAGGAAGAATATAACTACATGTTCTGGTTCACCGACAATCTGGTTGAAGAAGGCCTGCAGCCGAGGGATGCGGGTGCAGGGACATTTTATAGTGCCATCTCAAACATCAATTTCAGGATTGAAAAAGGGAATCCTAAAGCTATTGCGCTTCGCACGCATTTTGCACAGCACAGTTTTGTAAACCATTGCAACTTTTATACAGGTGATGGCTATGCCGGGATTTATGACCTGGGAAATGAAATCGAAAATCTGAAATTCTATGGAGGTGAATACGGGATTTCCACGTCCAGGACATCTCCGGGTTGGCCCATGATGATGATCGATCTATATTTTGAAGGTCAGCGAAAGGCTGCTGTTCTAAGCCGAAATACCGGGATGGCCATTGTTTCTATGCATGTGAAGGATGTACCTGTAGCTATTGAGCTTCAACAAGGTGTTTCGGACAGATTATTTATGGAAGACTGCCTTTTTGAAAATGTAAAGAAAGGTATAGTAGTTGGGGTTGAAAAGGAAGCTGCCAACCAGATAAATCTACTGAATATTATGTGTAATAATGTAGATGTTCCTGTGTATTTCTCACCCGGTGGATCAAGTATTGACGGAAAAGGAAATAAATACCGGATCAACAATTTTGTACATGGTTTGGTTATGGATGATATGGCTGATGATTCCGATTATAAAACTGTCATCGATTTGGAAGCCGTTGACCTTGTGCCCAAAAAATTGGATAAAGTCATCCCGGATCTGCCTCATACGGACACATGGGTTAATGTCAAAGATTTTGGAGCTTTAGGTGATGGCAAAACAGATGACACGCAAGCCATCAAAGAAGCGATTGCCAAACACAAAAATATTTATCTGCCAACAGGTTGGTATCGGATCACTGAGACAATTAAATTGAATAAAGGAAGTGCATTAATCGGTCTGCACCCTTATGCCACTCAATTGTTGCTTGTTGAAAGTGAGCTTAATTTTAGCGGGTTTGGACCACCCGTTCCTTTACTGGAGTCATCAGAAGGAGGGAGTGATATAATCAATGGAATTGGTATTAACACCGGCGCTTATAATAACCGTGCAGTTGGACTGAAGTGGATGGCCAATGAGAATTCCATGATCAATGATGTGAAATTTGTCGGAGGGCATGGAAACATGGCAAAGCCGGGACAGCCTTCCCAGATCAGAAGACGAGAACAAAATATCAGCAGTCCGTCAGAACCGGTTTATTCACAGGGAATGGATCTGGCCTGGGATAATCAGTACTGGAGCCTTTGGGTTACCAAAAATGGTGGGGGAATACTCAAGGACATATGGACGGCTAACACTTATGCCAGTGCAGGCTTATATATCAGCAACACCTCAACCCCGGGAAAAATTTATGCCATGTCAATCGAGCACCATGTGCGTCAGGAAGTTCGCCTTAACAATGTTGCCAATTGGAATTTCTATGCCTTTCAGTTTGAGGAAGAAGGCATGGAGGGAAAAAATGCCCAGACACTTGATTTAGCTGACTGCAAAGACCTGATGTTCGCTAATTTCTGGATGTACCGGACAATTCGTGTGAACACGCCCCGACCGTGGGGTGTGAAAGTATCCAACAGCCACCGTATTGAATTTCGTAATATGCGCAGTTGGACACAGGTTTTGCATTTACCTGAACGCACCATTTTCGATATGGACAAAAACCTGATTGTATATGCGGGGGATTTTGCCGGAGTGACAATAAGCGGAAATGAAAAATCTAACAATAATGAAAACCCGAATAGCATAGCCGAGAAATTAGGCTTTGGCTATGAGTTTGCTGCCGGGGCCGTTTCTGATAGTCGGGGAAATGTATACTTCTGCGAAAATCAGCAGAAGCGTATATACCGTTGGTCGGCTGAAACCAACACAATTTCCATCTATGCTGATTACCCTTACAAGCCATTTTCGCTGGCCGTTGACACCCGGGATAATTTGATTGTAATCTGCCGTTACGATCCACAACCAGGCTTTAAAGATTCTGAACAGCTAAAAACAATCGAGACATTGCCGGACAATAACCCCTATTATAGTGGTTGGGGGAATGGAGGCTGGGCAATTATGGCCTATGCCATAAATCCTGATC
>JAGXRB010000403.1 GCA_018336075.1 Bacteroidota bacterium | reverse complement strand
ACAACAGAACGGCGGGAAACGCTGGCAAACTACAAATCTGCCTTCCCCGAAGCCTGCCTGCCCCCCATCCACGAATCGACTGCCCTGCGTGAATTGCCCAACAATCGCTTGACCATTTTCGAGAAAGCCGAAGCGGAGGGTCGTAAGAAAACCGCATCCCGCGCAGCCCAGGAATTTGAAGACCTGGCTCGCATCGTTCTTCGGAGGTGACCATGACCAAAAAGAAACTACCAACCTTTGGCGCGCAAAGCCTGGGCCTGGCCCCCGATGGCTCTGCACCTGGCACTGTGCTTGATATGCTCAATGTCGGTAAACCTGCTCCCAAACGCGGGCGCGAGTGGGAAAAGAGAAATTTATCTCGAAGCTTTCGGATACCAGGAGCGCTGATAGCAGAATACGAAACAGTGCTCGACGAAATCCTGGAAATCATGGAGTTTGACGAAAAAGGCAATCCTCGCAATGACCAGACCACGGTAGACCGCGTGCTATCAATTCTTTTGGACTGGGGAATCAATGAGGTTGAGAAAAATCCAAGGCTCCTGCCTGTCAGCAGTAACCCGCACGGAAAAGGCGCAATGACTGTTCACATCGAAGCATGGAACACTTGGGCAACAGGGCCTGTCCGCCGTAAGCACAGCAAGCACAAAAGCGAGAAGAAGCAAAAGAGCCGCGTCATATCTCACCGCATAGAAGAATCGCTATACAAAAGGCTGATGTCACTGACAGACCTAAATTCTGGCGTAACCAGCGGGCCTCAAAAGTACAGCATTCCGCCAGGTGAATTATTGCTAAAGATTGCGCGAATTGCGATTGACGCTTACTTTCAACATCGCGCATTTCGGTTTGTTATCAAGCACACCGCAACGCAGGAAATAGCCGGATGGGAAAAAACGCAAAAATGAAGATCGCATTTTCCGCGAAAACCGAGTTGTCTTTCAAGAAGAAAATCCTATGTAAGCGGCACGCCTTACATAGCCGCTTACATAGGATTACAAGCCGCTTACATTCCCGCTTACATTGACGCTTACATAAGCACAACAGAAAGCCCCCTGCGCCCCGCAATCAAGGCGAGCCATAGCACAGGTCATCCTGAAAAAACTGCCTCGCAGAAGCCTTCCTGTTGATTTTTATCAAAACCGTCATAGAAATTATTTTGCCCAAGGAAAACGCCTATGAACCTTGAAGATGCTTGGGATTACGCAGTCGAAGAACTCGGAAACTCGGTGCTGGGGCGAGCCTTCCAGGGATGCAAAATCACCGCCTACGAGGAATCGATACGCAAGAAAACAGTGACCATCCGGGCGCCAAACAAACTTACAGCATGCGTTCTCGAGTGCGATTCCATCACAAATCTTTTTCAGCAATTCTTTGATTCTTCCATCCTGGAAGTGATTATCGAGGTCGATGAGCAGGACACCGCTGCATCAGCAGACCCACTCACAAACGCCTGGGAGCAAGTGCTTGAACATTTCCAGGCAGAGATGCCGCGTGCTTCCTTCGACACCTGGGTGCGCGAAACTTGGGTTATCAGCCTGGGGAACGGCATCCTGACCATTGGCGCGCGCAACGCCTACTCTGCCGATTGGTTGAAAGAGCGCATCCAGGAATCCAGTTCCCGGATGGTCTCCACGCTGCTTGGAGAAACGGTCAAAGTAAATTTTATCGTTGACAAACAGCCTTTCTGGCTCGACGAAGACGACGAGGCCTCGGACGACGGACAGGATGATGCCGATGCAAACAGCGAAACCGAAATCATTCCGGCGTATGACACGGCCTATGACCAGGAGGTTAAACCTGAACAGCGGATTGCGCTGCCCGGATACGCGCTGCGCTTGCTGCGGCACGGTGACCTGTCCCCGAAAGAGATGACTCTGTGGGTGGCTTTTCGCCAAGCAACCTATCATCGTTGGAGCAGGGGCAAGCCCGCAGTCAAAAATATCCCGCATTGGGATGTCTTGCGCTATGCCAATATGAGCCGTTCCAGCCTGGAGCGCGAAATTGCAAAAGACAAAGACGGTCATTTGGCCGGCGGGCTGGTCTCTATTCTGCCCGAAGACGCGAGTGCGTTTACCAAGGACCCCCGGTTTGATTACGCCAGACGTTACCAGGTGCAAGTCAACCCACGCCTGACCCGCCGCGATTGCAATGCCATCCATAGCATTTTGTATCGTGCCGTTTCCATGACGACCAGTATGGCTGATGCCCTGGCTGTTACTGAGAAAACCCTGAACGAACTGACCGAACGCCAGCCAACCAGTTACCTGGAAGACTCCCAGAACCAGGAACACCCGGTCAACGGCTGGCCCCGGGGTGTCATTGAGATTGTGCGTTTGGCAATCGGATACAAGGGCGACCTTCCCGAAGGCGTGCATAAAGCCGCCGAGCAGTTACAGGAACGCATCATCAGCGGTTTTGGGTTGGCAATGGTCCCGTTGTATTTCCTGCACACTGTTGCGCCTCGCTTGAACTTGACCCAATGGCAAATGTGGGCAGTAATTGTCCTGCGGTATCGTTGTGCCTATGACCCGGAAGAAAATGAGAACCTGGGCTATGCGCTTTTTCATGGCGGGCTGGACGAACTCGCAGAGAGGAGCGGCACATCGGTCAAATCACTTCGCCGCTGGATGAATGACCCCAGTTTCAGCATGTTTGCGGCTGTTGAGCATGTTCCTGACGAGGATATCCCTGAACATTGGACACCTCGCAGCTTGTTGTTTGATGTTTACCAAACGGAGCCAATCATCACAGAAGGGACAAAATGCTACACGGGTCGGGACAAAATGACACATGACCAGGGACAAAATGACACACGGGTCGGGACAAAATGCTACACGGGTCGGGACAAAATGACACACGACCAGGGACAAAATGACACACGGTTAAAAAGATTCAATAAGCTCCCACAAAGTACCAATAAGATCCATGAATCTCCACAAACCCCGCGCCTTTCGGCGCAAAAACCTGGGAGGGTGGGGAGCCGGGCTTATTGGGATTGGGATTCTTTGGTCTCTCGAAACACTGTCAGTACCCCCATGTCGAAAAAACTGCTTATTGCCAGCAAGAAAGCCGGCCACGACATTGCCCGTCTGTGCCAAAGTTTTGTTTCCTGGCTGTTATACGCCTATTCTGACGCCGGGCGCGGAATCGAAAACCCGGTCAGTAATGCCCTTGCCCGCCTGAATGAAAATATTTACGCCAGCGCCGGGGGCGATTTTGACCGCCTGGCTGCGCAACCGCCAACAACCCTGCGCGCCTTTATCGATTACGACCTGGCCGGAAAGGATCTGCCCAACAACCATTTCGCCAGCATGTACGAGTATTATTTCGCTGACCTGCCAAAAGCGGCAAAACGCGAATTACGTGAGCGACTTTTTGAAATCTAACCCATCAGAGGTGCGATGAATCGCAGAGAATTTGGCAAATTATTGGCCGCGCTACGAAAAAGCAAGGTGGATGATAACATGCAGCCGTTGACACAGAGACGGTTGGCCGGCCTGGCCGACATTTCTGAGCAAGTTTTGGGAAATATCGAAAGGGGAGACAAGGTTTCCCTGGACCGCCACCTCCTGTCCCGGCTCTCCGATGCGCTTGGCTTACCTACCCGCGAGCGACGTAAATTTTTCCTGGCTGCCACTGGAATTTCAGAAGGGGAGTCAAGCCAACTGGATGGTCATCTGGCGCTTGATGAACTGCTGCGCAGGCTCTCAAAAATTTCACTGCCAGCATTTATCGTCGATTCGTATGATGACATCGTCGCAGCCAACAGCATCATTCTCCGAATGTTCGACTTCACCGAAGAATTGATTGAAACCGCGCCATTAATACCCGGAGGCTACAACGTATTGCGATTTGTCTTTTCGCAAAAATCTCAATTCAGCCGTTTTGTTATCAAGAATCATGAAAAATATCTAGAGCAAAGCATACGCTTTTTTCGAGCGATTAGCCTCCCGTATCGCGCAACACCGTATTATCAACACTTGATAAGCGCCTTTCATGCTGACCCAGACATGGGTTTATTCAGCAAGTATTTTTACCGGGTCAATCAGGACAAACAGGCTGACTATTATTTTGAAGGGGAACATTTTTGCATAAGCCATGCAAAGCTGGGAAATCTTGAGTTTTACTCCCCACCACTCTCTCCAGTTCATACCAGCAGTGGCAGCCTTTATATCATTCCGTATCTTCCTGCCAATCCTCGCACAACCAAAGCGTGTGCATTGCTTGCGGAACACGGCGAGCCAAATGTTCAAAGGCTGGCTCTTTGGCCTGAAAAACCGGCGCATCAAAATTACCGCTGGGCTTTTGATGCAAATCTTCCAAAATCCGAAGATTTAAACCTTGAGACTCACAAAATGCCCTGACATAATAACATCGCGCCAAATATGGCAGCGCGACATAATTTTAATGTTTTGGAGGGCATCAATTGTGAGCGATAGTAAATTTATCCTTGTGGGACGCTTGGTGGAGTATGAGAAATATTATCGGCAAGAAGCACCCAGCGAACCCGAATATTTGGTCAAGTCCGATACGCCATCTGACCAAAGGTTTTATGCCATATTTGTCGTGGTAGCAGGAGACCCGGAGAAAGGAGGAATCCATGAAGTCGTGGCCGCCCCATCTGCCGCAAACTCGGCATACGCCTGTATTCGAGCAGGAGTGTTTGGACTGGTTATCGGTAACATCAAATCCTTCCGAGGCAAGGCCATCCTTCTTGCGACATTCATCACATCGTTTACGCCAAACAACATTGTCGCCCAGGAATATTTCCCCGACGTAAAAGAATGGTCTGTGCCCGTCCCACAAATGCGCGTGATGCCGGGAACAGAACCGGTATCAGAAATGCCCTGGGTTGGTATCAATGCCTATCCTGCGCCTGAAGCGCGACACCAGGGAATCGCGGGAGTGGCTAAACTGGTGGGTAAACGAAGTGGATCAAATGAGCCGGGTAGTTAGGGTAGCGCTGCTTGTAAAGTTGACGGCGATTGAAGCAATCGACAAACAGGTGAATGGCGCAAC
>JAGXRB010000402.1 GCA_018336075.1 Bacteroidota bacterium | reverse complement strand
GGGAATATTGGCGGATGTGTTCGGCTGCGAATTGGTGACGGTTAATACCACCGAGGGCGCGGCCTACGGCGCGGCATTGCTGGCGGCGGTGGGCGCGGGAGAATTTCCAGATGTGGAGTCGGCCTGCGAAACGGCGGTCAAGGTGACGGGCAGCACGCTCCCCGACGATAAGCGCGTGAAAGCCTACGAGGCGATTTACCCGCTTTACCGGGAGCTGTACCCGGCGCTGACATCCACCTTTGATAAATTGGGCAATTCCTGAACCGATGCAACCCGGCAAGAGGCCTCCGCTGTCATGAAGCGGAGGCCTCTTTTGTCTGTTCTCAACGCGCGGCATTTTGGGGTCTGTATTGGAGTAAAATACTCTGAATTCGGGAGTTGTTATGAAAAAGAAAAATTTTGGCAACCTGGTAATTATTGGGCTGGTCATGCTAAATTTCACCCTGTGGGTTGTCTTTCCGCCCATTTATGATGGCCGTCCCAACTTCCTGCGGGTTTACGCGGGCGAGGTGCTGGGCTCGACCATCATCATTCTCATGGCCTGCGGGTTGGTGCTGGCGGCGCGCCCAAAATGGGCGGAGCCGTACTTTGGCGGCCTCGACAAAATGTACGCTGCCCACAAACGCGCCAACACCAGCGCTTTCCTGTTGTTGTTCGTCCACCTTTTGACCGTTCCAATCACCACCGACCGGCTGCTGGTTGGCACACCCATCGGCATCGTTGCCTTCCTGGGGATTGTGACGCTTGTCCTGCTAACGCTTTCGCCGCGCATTCCGCTTTTGAGCAGGCTGACGAATGCTTCTTATGACAAGTGGAAGCGGACTCACCGTTTTATCGGCATTTTCTATACCCTGGGTTTTATCCATGCCCTGTTTGTGGATGGGCTTTCGGCGCTGGTTGCGTTTTCCTATGTTCAGTTTATTTTTCTTATCGGATTGGCGGCTTATCTCTACACTGAAGTTTTCTCCCGCTTCCTGAACAAATCGCTGCCTTATCGTGTCAGCGCCGTCCGCCGCCTGAACGGGAACACAGCCGAAGTGAGCCTTTCGTCCAGGGGCCAGCGGCTGGCGCACCAGCCAGGGCAGTTCCTGTTCGTTCGCTTTCCCGGCGACCCGGTGCTGGATGAATCGCATCCGTTCACCATTTCTTCGGCTCCCGACGATTCGGACTTGCGTTTGAGCATCAAGGCCAGCGGAGACTTTACCCGTAGCCTGCACCAAAATCTCAGCGAGGGGGCCGAGGCCCTTGTCGAGGGCGCTTATGGCCTGTTCCAATATCAACAGGGTGGGCAAAAAACAAATCTGGATTGCGGGGGGCATTGGCATCACGCCGTTTTTATCTTTTATCCGTTATGGAAACATCAACCGCGAAGTGGATTTCTATTACACCGTGCGTACCCGCGAGGAAGCCCTGTTCCTCGATGAAATCGAGGTTGCCTCGGAACACAATCCCGGCTTCAGGGCGTTTGTGCGCTTTTCCATCGAGGATGGTTCGCTCTCCGTGGATGAAATCGCCAAAAATGCGGGTGACGTGCGTAAGCGGGATATTTATATGTGCGGACCGTTCGGCATGGTGCAGGCTTTTTCGGAAAAATTTCGGCGGCTGGGCGTTCCTGCTGAAAATATTCACTATGAGGAATTCAATTTCCGCTAAAGAAGTTGGGCTGGGCGGGGGAAAGTGACAAAAGTCATATTGAAAACCTATTGACTCTTTGCTCAAAATCATTATAATGAAATGAGAGCGCTCTCAAAAACAGTACATCAATAGTGAATATGACCAATCTTGCCGCTTTTTGCGGCAAATTAAATCAACAGAAATGAGAGCGCTCTCAATGGGAGTGTTATGTCGCTGACACTTGAAGACATTGCAAGGCGCGCCGGGGTTTCCCGGGCAACAGTTTCGCGGGTCATTAATGGGGAAAATAATGTTAAGGAACAGACCCGCGTGCAGGTGATGGAGGTTATCCAACAAAGTAACTTCCAGCCCAATGTTGCTGCGCGCAGCCTGGCGGCAGGCCGTACGAATGTCATCGGGTTGATCATTCCTGCTGGCGTGTCAGCTATCTTTACTGACCCCTATTTCCCCTATTTAATCCAAAGCGTTTCGCTGGCCTGTAATACAAAAGATTATTCAACCATGCTCTGGCTGGCCGAACCGGAATTCGAACGGCGCATGATGCGCCAGATCCTGCACAGCGGTCTACTGGACGGAGTCATTGTCTCCTCGATGTTAATGGAAGACCCGATCGTCCTGGCACTGCACGGCAGCCGCAAGCCATTCGTGTTGTTTGGCCGCCATCCCAAACTGGATGTCAATTACATCGATGCGGAAAATGTGCGCGGCGGGTACGAAGCCACTCTGCACCTGATGCGGTTGGGGCACAAACGTATTGCGACCATCACCGGTCCGCAAAACATGATCGCCGGTTACGACCGCTTTGAAGGCTACCGCAAAGCGCTCGAAGGACGCGGTTTTGCCGTCCTGCCTGAACTGATTACCGAAGGCGACTTCAGCGAAGCCAGCGGATACATTGCCGCCCAGCGGTTACTGGCTGCCAACCCAACAGCTATTTTTGTGGCCAGCGACACGATGGCCGAGGGTGCAATTCGTGCCTTGCATAATGCAGGATTGCGCGTGCCTCAAGATGTAGCCATTGTTGGTTTCGATGACATGCCTAACGCATCCAGAACAAATCCTCCCCTAACCACCATCCGCCAGCCGACCAGACAAATGGGCGCGCTGGCCGTCAATACCCTGATCGATATTATTCAGAACCCGGGCGAGCATAAACGCCATATCATCCTGCCTATCGAATTGGTGATTCGTGAATCGTGCGGCACCTTGCCCGCTTAAATAAAGGAGGTGGTTGCTCTCAAGAAATAAATGTAGTTTGTCACAAGGTTTGTTCCGGCAATTGGGCCGGCCCAATTACTCAATACAAGGAGAAAGAAAAGTCATGCGTAAGATAACTGTAATTCTGTCTTTGCTCGTCGCCATGAGCATGCTGCTGGCCGCTTGCGGTGGTGGCACGACGCAGCCGGTTTCCCCGGATGCTCCCGTTGATACACCCGCTGAACCCGCTACCGCTGCCCCTGCTGCTGAAGAACCCGCCATGGGCGAAAAAACCAAGGTTCGCTGGTTCGTCGGCCTGGGTGCTGGTTCCGATGAAGGCACCTTCGCTGCCCAGCAGGCTGTTGTCGATGAGTTCAACGCCTCGCAGGACAAAATCGAACTGGTGCTCGAAATTGTTGACAACGACGCCGCTTACGACACCCTGGCGACCCAGATTGCCGCTGGCAACGCTCCTGACATTGTCGGCCCGGTCGGCATTCGCGGACGCGACAGCTTCAAGGGCGCCTGGCTCGACCTGCAGCCCCTGATCGACAAGAACAACTATGACCTGAGCGATTTTGACGAAGCCCTGGTTGAGTTCTACCAGGTCAAAGAAGAAGGCCAACTCGGTATTCCGTTCGCCATCTTCCCGTCGTTCATCATCTACAACTCGGACCTGTTCGATGAAGCCGGCCTGCCTTACCCGCCCGCTGAATACGGCCTGCCCTATGTTGATGAGAACGGTGTCGAAAAAGAATGGAACATGGACACCCTGCGCGAAGTTGCCATGAAGTTGACGGTTGACGCCAACGGCAATGATGCCAACAGCGAAGCCTTCGACCCCGAAAACATCGTTCAGTTCGGTTTCATGAACCAGTGGACCGACCCGCGCGGTATCGGCACCTTCTTCGGCTCCGGCTCGCTGGTGGCTGATGACGGCGTGACCGCCCAGATTCCTGACAACTGGAAAGCTGCCTGGGAA
>JAGXRB010000401.1 GCA_018336075.1 Bacteroidota bacterium | reverse complement strand
TGCCCTTATGATGGAAAAGCTTATCCGTATAACGAGAATTCTTTCCGGTGTCGGTTCGTCTATTTTTGATATCGCCAGCATTATTTTATACCTTCAACCCGAAACACTTATTTTAACTATACCGATGGCGCTGCTCTTATCCATTCTTTTGACTTATGGAAGAATGGCTTCCGATAATGAATTGACTATACTTCAGAATGCCGGCATGGCATTCATGAAGATTTCAAAACCGGTAGTCTATATGGGAATAGCCTGCTTTTTTTTGAGCCTATCAATGAGTTTTTACCTCGGCCCGAAAGGCAGCACTCTTTTACGGGAGAAAGTATCCGAGATTCTTACTAAAAGGGCTGCCATGACACTTGAAGAGGGCATTTTTAATACTGCATTTAAGGATATAGTTATTCTAATAAGAGAGAAACCTTCAGAAAACTCTTTAAGGGGTTTATTAATATTCGATGAAAGGAAAAAGGATGAGCAACGGCTTATTCTCGCAAAAGAGGGTGAAATGGCTATGCATGGCGAAAGCATTAGTTTTGCGCTCTTGAAAGGCCAGATTTATATCTCCAAAAAGAATTCCCTGACCGAAATAGCCTTTGAGAAATATCAATTCATATTAACCCCTACTGAAGCAGGTATTGGCAGGAAAAAACGCGAATTGACGCCTTTAGAATTATTGGAAGCTTCAGAAAGCCAACCCGATCAGAAGATCAAGTTCATGACTGAATTTTACAGGAGGCTTTCACTACCAGCTTTATGTCTTGTAATAATATTTTTAGCCCCCCCGCTCTCAATGCTTGCCGGCAAATCCGGGAAATTAGGCGGACTGACAATAGGTTTGGCTGTCTTTGCTGTATATTATTCCATTATGCTTTATGGAGAAAATCTCGCTAAAATAGAACGACTGCCTCATTTTGTCGGGTCATGGATGGCTTTTTTTGTTTTAGGGATTTTTTCAATTATATTATTTCATAGAATTAACAGGAAGTAATTTTCGGAACAACCCTATGTTAATAATACAAAAACTGTATATCAAGGATTTTTTCAGGGTTTTTTTGATTCTGGGACTGGGGATTTCCATGGTTTTCAGCATCTTAGGACTTATAGACAAGTTCGACGATTTTACATCGGAAAATCTTTCTATAGTTATGCTTTTTAAATATACTTTATATAATATTCCAAAGTATCTGAATTATGTCATGCCTATGGCCATTCTCTTAAGCGGCCTCTTTATTTTTTCGCAGGCGATGAAAAGAAGGGAGATAGTTGCTATAAAAACTGCCGGCGGCAAGATGAACCGTATTCTTGCCCCGTTTTTGGTGTTAGGTGTCTTATTATCCCTGTTCGGTTTTTTTCTAAGCGAAATAGTTATACCCATACTCTCAAAAGAGGTTCAATCAATAAAAAATCAGTTGGCAAAGAAAGAATCGAGAATTGCCTTTAGAGAAGGAACAATTTTCATGAAGGGTAAAGACAACTCGGTTGTTAGAATAGCCCTTTATCTGGAGGACAAAGATGTTTTTTATGGTGTAAGCATATTCAAATATGATGAAAACGGTCTAAAGGAAAAAGTTGATGCAGAGACCGCCGAATGGGACGGCAACTCATGGAGATTGAAGAATGTTACTATTTTCAGCTTGCCGGAAGGCAAAGTAGTATCTACACCTGAAATAGTTTCCGAACATATGGAGTCGCCTAAGATACTCAAAAAGGAGATGCAGAAGTCAGAAGAGATGACTATAACAGAACTCATTGAATATCAAAAAAGGCTTAATGATGCAGGGTTTAAAAATATAAAGCTATCAGTCGATATAAGCTCGAGGTTCTCATATCCACTGATAAATTTCTTTATGGTAGTTCTCGGATTATCCCTCTCAACCGGGGCAGATAACAGGCTGCTTCAAAAGATCCTTCATGAAAAAGCCGGAGGGAAGCATATGTCCGGAAGCGGTGTCGTAGCTGTTGGGTTAGGGCTCCTGATCAGCCTTTTATACTGGTTCGGACATTCATTTTTTCTATCCCTCGGATATGCCGGAACAATCAGTTCGCTCGTTGCCGCATGGATTATGCCTGCTGTTTTTGCAGCATGCTCAGTGTATCTTTACAGGCAAATTCCAGAATGAACATAGAGAAGGCGATCGCACTATGAGGTATAATTATTTCCATAAGGACGGAGGCTCTTCTCTCTTGTTCATGACATATGTTTCTACTTCACGCCTGTATATTTTGTGGAGCAGATTATATGCCTGTCCCACCGGATATATCTTATCTTCAACTCTCTTTACTGGCATAAGCTCCATTGAAGAGTTTGTAATAAACACCTCCGACGCACTCAATAAATCCCCAGTCGTAAATTCAGATTCGTTGACCCTATAGCCGCTTTTTAGAGCAATATCGATTACAAGCCCTCTTGTAATACCGTCAAGTATTCCGCAGCGGACTGACGGCGTGCATAAAACATCATCTTTGACGAAAAAGATATTGCTTATAGTGCATTCTGCAATAAATCCCTGCATATTCAGCATGAGCGCCTCCATAGCTTCTACCTTCTTAGCCTCGATTTTGGCAAGGATATTATTTAGAAAATTTAATGATTTTATCTGCGGATTCAAGGCTTCTATCGGATTCCTTCTCACAGAAGAAATCATGACATTAATTCCTTCGGCATAATAAGAATGGGGATAGTTCCTGAATTCATTTGCAATGATAAGGAATGTGTTTTCCTTGCATAAATCCGGGTCAATGCCTATAGGGCCGTACCCCCTCGAAATGCTGAGCCTTACATATGCATTGGTTAAGGAATTCGCCATGAGGGTTTCATAAACAGCCCTCTTGATATCCGGTATCTTTTTCTGAATGTCAAGCCCGATAAAAGATGCAGACCTGTATAGGCGGTCTAAATGCTCGTCAAACATAAAAATTACACCGTCATAAGCCCTCATAGTCTCAAAAATCCCATCACCGTATAAGAAACCGTGGTCGAAAACAGATATTCTTGCTTCAGAAGCCTTGACAATGCCGTTGTTCAAATAGACATTCATATTTCACCTTTGTAGTATGCAATAGTCTTGAAGAAGTTTAAATAAACCGCCTAAAAAGCCTCTTTGATATGTTCAATCTGGTATTTACCTTCTTCATAGCAGATGCTTATTATATCAAACCTGACCTTCGGTTGCCGATTGATGCTCTTTATATAAAAAAGGGCAATTCGTTTGAGCCTTTCCTGTTTTTTGAAATCAACGGCTTCAAAAGGATGCCCAAAAGATGTATTCGTGCGTGTCTTGACTTCAACAAAAACAACCGTATCATTGTCTTTAACTATAATATCCACTTCGCCATAAGGTGTCTTATAATTGCGGAATAAAATTATGCAACCTTCCTTTTTCAGGTAGTCTGCTGCGAGCTGTTCTCCTTTTAACCCGAGTTCTTTCATTTCCAAGGAGTTAATTATAACGAAAATATGCAAATATGTTGTACAAAAAAACCATAATGGCGAACGGCATAAAGAAATCAGGAGTTCAAGAAGTTTTTTACGCTGAATAATATATATATGATTCTAAAAAGCAGCCATTAATCCCAGAAAAATCATTTGTTATGACTCTTTTATTAATGCGATAAAATAATATAGTTACTGAAAATCTTCTGGCTCGTTTATCTTGACTGAAATACCTGCAAGCTTATTAAGTAGACCTGGAATGGCTTCAATGTCTTTAATATCCTTCTGGCAAAGGATTTTAATAGTCTCCCTGAATTGAGAAAACTCTTCCCACATCCCTTTCAGGTTATCGGTAAGTTTCTTAAAGAGCATTTCCCCTTTTTCATCCCAATCAATAAGCAATATGATCTTGTGAAACTCATCGGAAATATTTTGGCAGAACTCATATAACCCTTTTCCTGCATGCACTGTGATTATTTCGCCGTCAAACCCGAGCTTTCTTAAAGCAATTACATCCTTCCTTCCTTCAACAACGATAGGGAATCTCTTATTAAGTTCATAAAGGGATGCCAGAAACTCCCTTAATCTTTCAGCTCTCTCAATATCTGGCGTGCAATTACCCTTGAGATCTTCTTTGCCAAAGGTATAGGACTGTTTCTCCTTTCTCCTTTGTTTTGCATTATTCGTTCTGCTGCTTTTT
>JAGXRB010000400.1 GCA_018336075.1 Bacteroidota bacterium | reverse complement strand
GCCATGTCATCGAGGCAATGAATCATGTCAACCAGTTGGCGCGCTCAAACCGGCTGCGCTCGGCCATGGACGAGGCCTTCCAGGCCTTGACTTACGCCCCGACCTACCTGCCGCTGCACATCCTGATTGGCGATTTGCTCGTCCGCGAAGGCCAGAATCAGGATGCAATTACCAAATTCACGGTCGTGGCAAATGCCTATGGCGTGCGCGGTGAGGCTTCACAGGCCACAAAAGTCCTGCGCAAAATTATCGACCTTGCGCCGATGGATATGTCTGCGCGCACACGCCTGATTGACCAATTGGTAGCCCGCGGACGGCAGGATGAAGCCATTTCGGAATATATGGATTTGGCAGACATTTATTACCGCCTGGCAGAGCTGGATTTGGCCCGCAAAACCTACACAACCGCCCTGCGCCTGGCCCAGCAGCCCAACGCCGACCGCAAGTGGAGTGTAAAAATCCTGTGGCGCATGGCCGATATTGACATGCAGCGACTGGAATGGAAACAGGCCCTGCGGGTTTATGAACAAATCCGCACCCTGCAACCGGATGAAGCCCAGGCCCGCACCCATCTGGTTGAACTCAACCTACGGCTGGCCCAGCCCGCCCAGGCCCAGTCGGAACTAGTGGCTTACATGGAACACCTGGAAAGCACCAAGAACAGCGAACAGGCCATTCCATACCTCGAAAAACTGGTCGAGGAAAACGACCACGCCCTGCTACGCCGTGAACTGGCAGTCCAGTATCACAAGGCTGGCCACACCGACGAGGCCATCAGCCTGCTCGACGCGGTCGGCGACCAGTTGATGGAAAGTGGCGACAAGGACGGTGTGCGTGAGGTCGTCGCCCAGATTTTGAGCATGAATCCGCCCAACGCCGAGGATTATCGCAACCTGCTTGCGCAGTTATAATAACGACAACCCATCCCTAAAAAGTTTGTGCCAGTCCGCGACAGCCTGCCGCGGACTACGTTTTTAAACCCGGCTAGCCCGGCTTGGTATAATCCTTGGACAACAAGAACCAAGGAAAACAAAATGCAAACCCCAACCCGAATATTTTTTACGCTCATCTTGTTGGCGGGAATTTCAGGCGTCTTCGGCCTGTCGCTTTCGGCCTGTCAGGCAAACGCCCAACCCGGCAACCAAGACCCCAACCAGCCCAACATCATCATCTTTATGACCGACGACCAGCCCATGCATACCATGAATTACATGCCGGTGGTGCAAAGGGAACTGGTTGACAAAGGCGTCAACTTTACCCGCGCCTACGCGACAACGCCTTTGTGCTGCCCAAGCCGGGCCAGCATCATCACCGGCTTGTTTGCCCAAAATACGGGAGTGCTGACCAACCGCCCCGGCGCACCGGCTTTCACCAAGGATGAAGAAACGATAGCAGTCTGGTTCCAGGAAGCCGGGTATCGCACCGGCTGGCTTGGCAAGTACTTTAACAACATCGATACGATGGGACTTGATTACAGGCCGCCGGGCTGGGACGACTACCAGATTCTGTGGGACAGGGATAAGAGTTACGAGCAGTTCTCTTATTTCTATGGCTACCTGCTCAACAATAACGGCGAACTCATCTCCTACGGGCGCGAGGCCGAAGACTACAGCACCGATGTTTTTACCTCCAAAGCCAGGGAGTTCATCGAAACCTCAGGTGAGCAACCTTTTATGCTGGTCGTCAGTTATTATGCCCCGCATTACCCTTATGATTCGGCCAAACGACATGAAAAACGCTTTACAACCGACGAAGACTGGAAACCCCACCTGCCGCCGAATTTTCTCGAGGATGACCGCAGCGACAAACCGGAATGGGTTCAGGAATTGAAATCATTCCACTGGAATTATGCCCTCGATTCTGACCAGGCCATGCTGCGCACCCTGTTGGCGGTTGATGAAGGCATCGAGGAAATTCTGGAATTGCTGGAAAAGCGCCAGATTCGCGACAACACGGTCATCCTGTTCCTTTCAGACAACGGTATGGCGGTCGGGGAACACCACATCATCGGCAAGGATTGTCCTTACGAGGAATGCATCCAAATTCCATTTGTCGTCACTTATCCGCGCCTGGAAAATGGCGCGCGCGTCGAGGAGAAATTCGCGCTCAACATCGACATCGCTCCAACGATATTGGATTTTGCCAATATCCCCATCCCGCCCGGCCTTGACGGAACCAGCCTGGTGCCGCTTTTGCAAAACCCGCAAGCGGATTGGCGCGACCATGTTTTCATCGAACATTACCGGGATGGCGAAGCCGATGACCCATCCGGACTTTCGTCCATGATTCCGACCTATTGGGCCATCCGCACCGACGAGTGGAAGTATGTCGAGTACATTCACAGTGAGCGCGAACTGTACGACATGGTCAATGACCGCTACGAATTAAATAACCTGGCCAACCTGCCCGAATATGAATCATTAATTCAAGCCTTTTCGACGCAACTGCGGCCTTTCCGCTACGAACCGTAATCGGTAGCCGTTCCGCAAAATTCAACCACTGAATTTAGGGTATAATTCAACAACTGAATTTTGATTATGGAAACCCAAACCGATTCTTCCCACGATTTACCCCTGCTCGAAAACATCGAGCGCGACCCGGACGTAACCCAGGCCGACCTGGCCACCCAGCTTGGTGTGGCCGTCGGGACGATTAACTGGCACCTGAAACGGCTGGTTGAAAAAGGCTACGTCAAAGTCAAGCGCGCCGAGCGACGCAAGCTGAAGTACATCATCACGCCTGAAGGCCTCAGCCATCGCGCCCGCTTGCTGGTCGATTATGTCGAACAGCAATTTAATATGTACCGCCGCGTGCGCCAGAAGGTCAAAGACGCTGCCATTCAGTTGCGCTCCGAGGGTGTCGAACGGGTGCATCTGCTTGGCGAGGGCGATGTCGCTGATATTTGTCGCCTGACCTGCCTCGAGCAAGGCTTGGCAATTGTGAACGATCCGTCGCTGCCGACCTTTGAAGTGCGCGGCTTGAGTGTGGCGCTGGTTATCCCCGAAGAGAAAAATGACTAATCAATTCCGCCCGCTCTCAAATTTCCTATCCAACAGGCGGATCGGCTATGTTCTGGTAGCCGCTGGCGCGCTGCTCGTTTTTGCCGCACTACTGGTGGATGTGATTGGGCTTGGCAAGAAAGGCCTGCAGGCCGCCCAAATCGGCGGGATTTTGCTCGGGGTTTTGCTCGCGCTGCTTGGCTGGGGGCTGCGCTCTTTGCCGGATAATCCCAAAACGGTTGGGCAATTTTTGGCAGAAAAAACGGATGCCATTCTAAACTTTCCGGTTCTGGTATGGGTTCTGACAGGTTTCATCCTCATTTTTGCCTTCTATTTCGTGCGCCCGATGTTCTTTGACGATAGCCTGCGGTTGTCCTATTTTGTACGTTACATCCCTGCGCTGGATCCGATTGGCAATGATTTGAACTACAATACCAGCGCGATCTCGCTGTGGTTGCAGGGCAAAAGCCCTTATGAACTGGAGTATCATTTTTACCCGCCCCTGTACCATGTTGTTTTTGCGCCAATCATTTTGTTTGGCCCAGAACAAAAATTCGCCCTGATGACCGGGCTCACGCTGGTTTCATTTGGTTTCATCTTCCTACTGCCCTGGCGCAAACCGGTTGGCAATCATGCGGTTTTCCTGTTCTTCTTTCTGACCGGCTTGGTATCCTACGGAATGCAGTTTGAACTGGAACGTGGGCAATTCAATGTTTTGGCATTATTGTTGGCATTGGTAAGCGTCTGGCTTTTTTACAATTTATCATCTTTCCGTCTGTTGGCTTACGCGCTCTTGACGATTGCTGCCCACATCAAGGTCTATCCTGGCATTTTTATCTTGATGTTTTTTTCACGCCAAAAAGACTGGAAAGAAAACCTGAAAATCGCGCTTCAACTGGGATCTTTGAATGTAGCGGCCTTCCTGGTGCTGGGTTATCGAGTCTTGGTGCAATTTGTCGAGTCGCTGATGAATGAGAGTGGAAACCCGCTCTGGGTGTTACCGGACAAGCAACCCATTAACCACTCGGTCAACGCATTTTTGGATAAATTAGCCAAAAACAACGACAATGAAGTGCCACAGGCTGTTGCAGAATGGATAGGTTATTCAGCGCCATGGCTCGAATTTGTCTTCCTTGCGATTATCGTCACGTGCGGCACAATTATTATCTGGCGAACTCTTAGAAACCGCCCGAATCTCCTGCACTCCGATGCGCTGATGTTGCTCATCCTTTTGGGTTTGCTACTGCCTTCTGTCAGCATCGATTACAAATTGGAATTACTGGCTCCCGGCCTGGCTGTTGTTCTGGTCAACCACTCCGTGCCAGAGCAACGCTGGCAAAAGCTGGTTTTCGCCGGCATTGTTATTGTTTTAAGCGCGGCTTATAGCCTGACGCTTGTCCCTTACGAGTATCGAACCGGTATTATTATCAATGCTTTTCCCATGCTTTTTACCATTTTGCTTGGCCTGACCGGCTTAAATCTTCTTAATAAAACCTGGAAGGAAGCCCTATGAGCGACGCGCGGCACATCATCGTCACCGGCGGGGCGGGGTATATCGGCTCGCTGCTGATTGGGGAATTGCTCCGACTGGGGAATCGCGTCACGGCGATTGATTC
>JAGXRB010000399.1 GCA_018336075.1 Bacteroidota bacterium | reverse complement strand
GGGTTCATCGTGCCGCTGACCATCGCGCCCAGGCCCATGAACAGGGTCAGGATGTAGAAAAAGCCGATCGCGGCAATGGCCACAATGGTCGATTTGCGCGCGCTGGCCGGGCTGGAGACGGTGTAATAGCGAATCAGGATGTGCGGCAGGGCGGCAGTCCCCAGGAATAGCGCCAACATCAGCGAAAGGAAATCCAGCCGTTCGAGCAGGGTGCCTTCGACTTTGAATTTCAGGCCCGGGCGCATGATGCGGTCACCCGCAACATCATGGGGATAGTAGACGGTCACTTTTTCGCCTGCGCTGTTGATAAAGCTAGCGTTTTTCCAGGTGCGGACAATGGTGTCTTTGTCGGTGATGGCAGCCAGGAACTCAAAAAGGGACATGCTGACGGGTTCGATATTGGTCTGTCCGCGAACTTTCTCGAGATTGCCAACCTGGCGCAATTGGTTTTCTTCGGATTCCGGTGCGCCATTGATCCATTTGCCGTTGGCTTTGGCGACCACCGATTGCGATTCTTTCAGTGTGACCGTGCCATCAGTTTCAGAAGCGTACCACCAGGCTTCCCTGCCGTCATGATTGAGCCGGACGAAGGTCAGCCCGCCCTTGATATCGATCTGCTCCAGCAAATCCACGCTCGCTGCCTGGATTTTTCCGTCCGCTTTAGTCGCTTCGATGTGTGAGTATTTGTAGAAGGGAACCGCGCCGCCCTGGTCAGGCATGGTCGAAAGGCCCCGTATGACAACTGCGCCGACCAAAACACTCGAAAACACGATCAGTAGGGCGCCTTTTAGAAATTGCACATAAGTAGTGGAAGCCATGCCGGCTGTGGCTACGATGGTGATCACGATCGCGCCGACCATCATCACGCCCCAGGCATGCGGGATACCCAGAAGCGGTTCGACCAGCACGCCCGCGCCAACCATCTGCGGGATGAGATAACAGATCGAGACAACCAGGGTGCTGACGGCGGCCGCCAGCTTGATGCCACGCGAGTTGTATTTGGCGTCCACCGCGTCAGTAAACGTGTATTTGCCCAACTTCTTGAGCGGTTCGGCCACAACGAAAAGGGCCACGATCCACCCGGCCAGGTAGCCAATGGAATAGAGAAAACCGTCATAGCCAACGGTGGCGATCAGGCCGCAGATGCCGAGAAAGGAGGCTGCTGAGAGATAATCCCCCGCGAAGGCGATCCCGTTCACGCCCCAGTGAATATTTCCTCCGGCTGCATAATATCCGCTGGATGTTTTGGCTTTATTTCCCAAATAAAGCGAAAGGCCAACCACAAAAACGACAAAGGCAACAAAGACGAAGATAGCCATGAGATTTAAGCCCTACCTTTTTTATTGGATTTGCTCGCTGCTTTTTTACCCTTTGGCGCTTTGCGCTCCAGTTCAGCTTCTTTTTTGCTGCACATGGCGTTGTAAATGAGGGCTTCAATGAATGCGACAATGATTAACGCCATGCCATAGACCGTTGCCAGGTTCAACCCGGCAAAAACGATTGCGCCCATGGCTTGCGGGCTAAGCAGGTTGATGGCAACAAACCCGGCGTAAAACAAGGCATAGAAGATAAACATCCAGACACCCAGGCGCATTTTATATGGCCCAGCGGGGTCTTTTCCTGCATGTGTGGCTGGCTCGTGTAGCATACAGTCTCCTTGGTTGTTCGGTTGTGCAAATCTGGGATTTTGGTTGCGAGAATTATAACCGAGGGAAGATAAGTTGTGAAAAAATATACTTTCCGTATTGCCACCCAAAATACCACACTTTCTTTGGCCAATAAAATGAGAGAACAGAAAACTGATTTCCGAAAAAACTGCTTCCTGCCAGACGAAGTGGCACTTTATTCCTTAATCGCAATGGGTGGCTCTCTTCGTTCGTACTTGACAATTGTCAACATAACGGACTCCTTGAAGGTTGGCTTGGACGCCTATACCTTACAAGGAGCCTGCCTATCTTTCAAAGACCACCCTCAGTCACAGACACATTTTGGAATGCATACTTTCACCTCTGCGAGAAAGTTAATTTATAATCGTATCGTTCCTTCATACTGAAGCGAAAAATCGCCTGCCCCAAGGGAATGCAATGCCAGCTGTGAAACTGCATCGAGAAGATATCAGAGTCGAAATAGACAAAACCTTGCAATCCCTTGATATTGAAGCGCACACTGCCGCCAGCATCAGGATTATTTTGCATACCAACCTGGATAGAGGCCGGGCTGAAAACTTTATCGGTAACGACATCCGTCGGGTTGGCGATTACGTGCGACGCGTGCTGGAGCATTATGGCCGATTGCATTCACATATCCAGTCGGTGCAGAAGGCGAGAACGGACGAGGTATGGCAGCCTTTGTTCAAGCAGTTGCAAGCATGGGCCTATAGCTTTTTGCTCAGGAAAGGTTTCGTGCCAGGCCCTTCAACGCGTGCAATTGCGGAAGAATGTGCAACCGAAGCCGCAATACGCATTTTAGATGCCCATTTCCCCTACGATACAGACTTTGACCCCTGGGCGCATACAACGGTGATCATGACCTGCTTCCGTTTTTTTCGGGACGGCACAAAAAAATCGACAATCCCCCCGAACAATCTGGTCGAACTGGATGAGCAACTACCCAATCTCGAAGACAGCGACTTCAAGAATCAGGATGACCGAAACGTCTTATTACAAGCCATGCTCGGTTTGTCTGAAGCGCGCCGCCAGGTCATTCACCTTCATTACCTGGACGATGTGCCACTGACCGAAATCGCTACTCTGATGGGCAAGAGCGCTGGCGCGATTCACAGCCTGCACTTTAATGCGCTGCAAGATTTACGGAAGATTTTAAGCAAAAACAGGGATAATACTTAATGAACACACGGCGGTCAGAGAATGAAAAGAAAACAAAGGCTGGGAAAAAGCAGGCCTCCAATTTGGCGGGACCTACTTCCGAACACTTGTTTATTACTACGGAAGACAATGAAGTGCTATCTCTCCTGGTAGACGAAGCTATAAAAGGCGTTGATATAAAAACGCAATATTCTGATTCCTATCGCAGACTGCTCAGCAACCCCGAACTGAGACAAATGTTTCTCGACACCCTGGAATCGCTTGAAGCAGAAAAAGAAGGCCGGCTGGAACCCCTCCCGGTTGCCGGAGAACCAAACCTGGCCTTCCTGAAACAAAAAACATCCCAGGTAGAAGGCCAACCAGCCAGCGGGGTATCCTGGCAAATCTCCCTGCAAAGAACCATCCAGCAATTACAGAGTATTTTCTCTCCGCCCCGGCTTGTCTATCGTGCTGATGCAAACTTGTTTGATGATAGCTGGTTCACCGTGTTGCGAGAAGAAGTTGAGCTGGGCGGTTCCAGTTACTCGATATTGCTCGAATGCGGCATCTCGGAAGAGACCGGCGAAGCACTTTCCGCTTCCCTTAACATCGCAATGTCTTTGGAATCGACAGCCTCGCCAGATTCTCCCCTTTATGCCACCTTGCGCTGGGGCAAGTACACCGAAACGCTGACCATCGCAGGGGAAGGACGCGTCAGTTTCCCGGATATCCCCTTTTCGGCCACCTTCGACCGTCAAAACCAGGAAATTACATCTGACCTCGACCTGGTCCTGGCAATCAAACCTGACTGAGCAATCATGTTAGATGGTCCTGCCCTGCAATCCTACTTGAGTTTGGCAAATGACGTATTTTTGGGGAAAATCCATGCGGACGAGTTGGATCGGGCTACCCGCCAACTGCCACCGTTAAACGAAAATCTTCTCGAACAATTGGCACAGGCCGCTGAAGAAGCGGCCCTGCTCTCTCCGCGCCGCGCCTGGGCGATTGCCCTGCTGGCAGACAGCACCGCCCGCAACCGTGACTTGCGCCTGCAATCGCGTGCGGCCTGGTACCTGGGCCGCGCCTACAACCACTGGGGACAGCCCAAAAAAGTTTCCGAAACCATCCAGCGCGCTCGCCGAGGCTTCGAATCCCTGGGGGAAACCGCCTGGCTGGCAGCCTGTGACTGGCAACTTAATCACCTGGCCTGGACAAAACCCAACTTTTCTGAAGCCGCCAGCCAACTCGAATCGGCGCTGGCGATTTTGGAGCAGTCCGATCTGGAAGATTTTTCCCACCAGTGCCGCCTGGCGCTTTCGTATGCCCATATCCTGTGCGGAAATTTTTTGGCTGCCCAGGAAAATCTCACCCTTTGCAAAGAAATTTTCAGCACCCGGCTAGACCCCGTCAACCTGGCGCGCTGCTGGCTGAACGAAGCCAGTTACCAGCGTCGACAGGGGAATTTTGAAGAAGC
>JAGXRB010000398.1 GCA_018336075.1 Bacteroidota bacterium | reverse complement strand
AGGTGAGATGACTAATAATCATCCTCTTCATCATAGGACTGGTAATCGTCAAAATCATCATCACCACCCAGATCAAGGTCATCGTCCCATCCGAATTCATCTTCCTCTTCCTTAAAGTCTTCTTCAAAGTCGCCAATCATCTCTGCATCTTCCAAAAATGAATCCAGCACGTCATCATTCATTTCTTCAGAATCGGCAGGAAGGGCAAACTTAGGGTTCATGTCTCTCAATTCGCGCAAAACGGCAGGAGAAACATAAAACTCATCAATGTTGTTGAAACAAAAATCAATGTATTTCGGATCTTTCTCGAAAACCTCTTTAATGGTTTTACCTTCATATTTTCCGAATGTAAATTCAGAATCAACATCATAAAATTTCATAGCTCTTTTTTACTGAGGGTTATGGTTAATAATGTAAAATTATGTCAATTTCTGCCTGATAGCAATACTTTATCATTTTTTAAAAATAAAATAAACGGCCAGTATCAAAAACACAAAGCCGATAAGGTGGTTTATTCTGAAGGTTTCGGTACGAAACAACAGAATCGAGAAACCAACAAAAACCACCAGTGTAATAACTTCCTGAATCACTTTAAGTTGAACAAGGGTGAAAGGCCCACCGTTACCATGGTAACCAATCCTGTTGGCAGGAACCTGAAACATGTATTCAAATAGCGCAATTGACCAACTGATCAACACAATCCAAAACAAAGATAATTGATCAAATCCCTTTATGTCTTTGAATCTCAGGTGGCCATACCATGCTAGTGTCATGAAGGCATTGGACAGAATCAGAAGCAAAATTGTTTGCGAGGCTTTCATCAGCATGAAAAAATTGCGCAAATATCTTTTTTTTTCTCCTGCAACGCTAAACCGACAACTAAATTTTGAAACAAGTTTTAAAGGTTACCATAATTCTTAGATCACTAAATAGCTTTTATACGCTATGATTCAATGTTTAATTGAAATGAAGCAATTCGATATTTACTGAACAACCAGGAATTTGTTATTTTTGCCTCAAAATATTGTTCGTCTCAAATGAGAATTCAGGACATAATCAAAGATTCGGTTCATGTAAAAAGTAAAATGCTTCAGGATAGTGAGTTATTACTGAACATTCAACTGGCTGCCATTTCATGTACTAAATGTTTCAAGACAGGTAACAAGGTCCTGCTTTGCGGCAATGGTGGCAGTGCAGCAGACGCACAACATATTGCTGCTGAGTTGTCTGGAAGATTTTACTACGACCGGCAACCACTTTATGCAGAGGCACTCCACGTGAACACTTCATACCTCACTGCCGTTGCCAATGATTATGGTTTTGAAAGAGTCTACAGCAGACTTGTTCGTGCAATGGGCCGGAAAAACGATGTGCTGATCGCATTGAGCACATCCGGAAATTCGCAAAATGTTATAAACGCAATCAGCAATGCCAGAAAACTAGGAATGATCACTATTGGATTATCCGGAGAAGATGGCGGAAAGATGTCCGAAATCTGCGAAATAATGATTAAAGTTCCTTCTAGAGATACAGCCAGAATACAGGAAGCCCATATCCTTATCGGACACATCATTTGCGAAATTATTGAAAGTGAACTCTTCCCGAAGAATTCAGAATGAGTTTTATTGAACAGATCAAACCCGATTGGTCGCTTTTTCTCGACCGTGATGGAGTAATTAATGTTCGGCCTGTAAATGACTATGTTAAATGCTGGTCCGATTTTGAGTTTCTTCCGGGTGCAATTGAAGCAATAGCTTCGCTTTCAGGATATTTTCATTTAGTATTTGTTGTTACCAACCAGCAGGGGGTAGGCAAAGGATTGATGAAACCTGAAGCGCTGCAGGAAATTCATTCCAATATGATGAAACATATAAATGAAGCTGGTGGCAGGTTAACGCGAATCTATTCGTGCACGTGCCTTCAAAACACCTTTCCTGATTGCAGAAAGCCATCGCCATTTATGGCTAATCAGGCTAAGGTTGAATTTCCTCAAATCAATTTCAGACATTCTGTTATGGTTGGAGACACATTGACAGATATGCAGTTCGGAAAAAATTCAGGCATGCACACCGTTTTGGTCTCTTCTGATGAAACAAATATTGAAGCCGACCTCATCGTTTCAGACTTGATGGAGCTGGCAGAACTGATCAGTAAACAACAAAAGAAATCAAGTAAGTAATTGTGAATTACTACATTATATTAATCATTTTTATTTCTTACTCCGCTGTCCTGTTCGGGGTTTCATTACTTACTGCGCGTAAAGCAGGGAATAAAGCATACTTTTTGGGCAATCGCCAATCGCCCTGGCCTGTTGTTGCTTATGGTATGGTTGGTGCCTCATTGTCCGGAGTTACCTTTATTTCCATTCCGGGCTGGGTAGGTTCATCTTCGTTCACCTACTTAATGGTAGTCTTTGGCTATCTGGCCGGTTATTTAGTTATTACCTTTGTTCTCTTGCCCCTATATTATAAACTTAATTTAACATCTATTTATACATATCTGCAACAAAGATTTGGTTTCTTCTCACACAAGACTGGGGCATTCTTTTTCATCATCAGCAGGCTGATAGGGGCCTCGTTCAGAATGTTTCTTGTTATTAACGTTCTGCAGCTTTTCGTTTTTGATCATATCGGTGTTCCTTTTTGGGTATCGGTGCTTCTGTTTCTCTTTCTGATTACCGTATATTCATTCAAAGGAGGCATCAAAACAATTGTTTGGACGGATATGTTGCAAACAACTTTTATGCTTGCTTCGATGTTCATTATCATTAATATTATTTTAAAACAAACCGGGTACTCATTGTTGGAAATGATCAATATGGCAGACGAACAGGGGCTAAGCAGAATTCTTGAGACAGACTGGAAACACGACCGGTTTTATCTGAAACAGTTTTTCAGCGGCATGTTTATAACTATTGTTATGACCGGACTTGATCAGGATATGATGCAAAAAAACCTGAGTTGCCGCTCTTTAAAAGATGCACAGAAGAATATGATTTCTCTTGGATTTATATTGATCCCTGTTAATTTGTTGTTTCTGTTCCTGGGAGCTTTGCTCTACCTGTATGCAGCTCATTTTGGAATTGACCATCCCCGTTTGTCTGATGAATTGTTTCCTACTCTTGCCTTCAATCATTTCGGAGTATTTGCCGGTGTTATATTCTTCGTCGGATTGATCGCGGCTGCATATTCAAGTGCCGACAGCGCAATAACCGCGCTAACTACCTCATTGAGCATCGATTTTCTCAACCTGGAAGAAAAAAGAAATTTAACAGAAATTAAACAAATCAAACTGCGCTACGTTTTACATTTTTTTATTACTTCGCTCGTTTTTTTAACCATCGTTCTTTTTAGTTTGATTAATAATCAGGCTGTTATTGCAATGCTTTTCACGATTGCCGGATACACTTACGGTCCATTGTTGGGGTTGTTTGCATTTGGACTCTCTTCAAAAGCGGCAATACACGACCGTTATGTTCCGCTGATCGCAATACTTTCTCCTGTACTTTGCTATGTTCTTAGCCAGAATTCAGAGCTGCTTTTATGGGGTTATAAATTTGGTTTTGAGCTGCTTATTTTGAATGGATTGCTAACCTATGCCGGATTATGGATTATCAGAAAACCACAACAACAAACAACTTAAACAACTAACATGAGTAATTTCAGATTCAGAGCCCTTGCCGAAACCTTCAACAGACAGGCTAAACCGGCACAATTTCCATCAGAGAAAATATCCGACTATTATGGGTCGATGGTGTTTAACGACCGCACCATGCGCGAATACCTGACCAAGGAAGCTTATCAGAGCGTACAAATGGCTATTAAACATGGACAGAAAATCGACCGGAAAGTCGCAGATCAGGTGGCATCAGCCATGAAAGCATGGGCCATGAGCAAGGGAGCAACACATTATACCCACTGGTTTCACCCCTTAACTGGAACAACAGCTGAGAAGCACGATGCATTTATCAACCCATCCGAAGGCGGAAAAGCCATCGAAGAGTTTCAGGCCAATGAACTGATCCAGCAGGAACCTGATGCATCTTCTTTTCCAAGCGGAGGAATCAGAAATACGTTTGAAGCAAGAGGATATACCGCATGGGATCCAACATCAACAGCTTTTATACTTGAAAACACCCTTTGTATTCCTACAATATTTGTTTCGTATACCGGTGAATCTCTCGATTATAAAACACCACTTCTGAAATCCATTGATGCCATTGACAAAGCCGCTACACAGGTTTGTCAGCTTTTTGATGGTGAGATAAACAAGGTCTATCCGACACTTGGATGGGAACAGGAATATTTTTTGGTTGACTCAGCATTATTTGCTGCACGTCCTGACCTTGTGCTGTCGGGACGAACAGTTTTCGGACATTCATCAGCCAAAGACCAGCAATTGCACGATCACTATTTTGGCACTATTCACAGTCGTGCCA
>JAGXRB010000397.1 GCA_018336075.1 Bacteroidota bacterium | reverse complement strand
CAAACCTGGCAAACTGTCGGAAAAATCATCCTTTTTGGTCTGGGATTCCTGGCCCTGACCCGCCTGGTAAGCGAAATTGCCTGGCTATTTGCACGCCCCGTTTATCAATCCCTGCTTTCGTTCGACCCGGATGGCAGTTTCCTGCCCATTTCACTCCACCACATCTGGCAGGGATTGTTTGCCTTCCTCGTTATTCTGCTCCTGGGCCGGATATTCCGCTTTTCGTTGACAGAGTTCGGCTTCAACCTGAACGAGTGGCGTTATTCAGTTCGGCTGATGTTGCACTTCAGCCTGTTCTGGTTCTTCGTCCAAGGGATTATGGGATATATGATGGTATCCTCCGGCGGCCAGTCAGCGTTCCTGGCGTTCTTCAACTTCCCGCTGACGACCTGGAATTTGGGCGGATTCTTTGTCTTCCAAATTCTGCTCTCCGGCACGAGTGAAGAAATCCTGTTCCGCGCCCTGGTGATGACGCCGCTGATTGTCTACGGCAAACGCGCTGGGCTGGCCGACAAACCGACCGCGCTCCTGGCTGCCGGTATCGCCACCCTGATTTTCATGCTCGCGCACATCAATATCGCCTTCGACCCGCTGCGGATAACGAACTTCAACCTGCTCCAGCAATTGGCCAGCCTTGGCTTCGGCATTTTCTATGCCTTCTTGTTCCTGCGTACCCGCAGTATTCTTGGCCCAATCCTGGCACACAACCTGCTGAATACGATTATCGGTGGTATTGGCTTGCTACTTTTTATTATTTTCGGCTAATGTTCACAATGCAAAAAAGGACAAACATGAATATCCTCGACTCTCAACCCGAAATGCACTCCGCCTTTTTGGGCGGGTTTGCCGGACAACTGGTTTCTGGCATAATCTGGCTGGTGGCTGCCGGGCATGGGCATTTTCCCGCTCACCCAATTGAAGGTCGGCCCCGAAAACGGCCGAGTCAATGATGGACAACAAAGTGATAGGTTATCTGTCCAGTGAGCAGGATGCCAACCTGGAGACCAGCATGGCTGGCGGCCTTGTCGCTGGGCGCGATATTACCGCTGCCGATTCTTTATGCAACATTGCAGTTGCCGGGCGCGACCTGAATCTCAAAGATGGACATGCATGCGTCATCACGATTGGTAATCAGGCCCATATCGAAAACAGTGTAATTGGAATTATGCTGGCAAAATCGGAGGCAACGCTTAAAAACAGCAAGGTTTTTGTCACCGGCCCGCAAGTTGTTGGATTTGGCGTTATCGCAGGAGCGGTTTTTGCCTTTTTGAATATACTGCACAGATATTTGAGAAAATAGCCAGGATAGAATCAAGATGGGTCAAAATGGGGATAGAGAAACCCGGGTTTTAGCCTAATGGATGGTCAAGAAAATTTGAGTTTCAATTCTGGCTCATCTCCGTAATACTCACCTGTACGCTCAAAGCCAAGTCTTTTGTAGAATTCCTCCGGGCTTTGCTCACCCAGGTGAACACTGGTATACAGTTCGGTCACACCCTGGGCGCGCAGATGATCGAGCAGACGCTCGATGGCCTGGCGTCCATAACCTTCACCTTGAAAGGGGGCGGCTATCATCAAGCGCCACAGGAAAGCGCCGGGGCAGTCAATGCCGTCATCATAATCGGAGCCAATATGCAACATGATAAAGCCAACTGGTGTTTCGTCGGCATAGATGGCGCGCATCCAGGCGTTTTCAGAAAAGTGCGCCTGGGCAATCGAGATGGCATTATCGGTGACCATCAGCTGTTGCTGCGGGGACAGGGTTTCGCTCAATTTACAAATCTCGACCACCGTCTGAGCATTGATGCGTTTGAAATGAACGTCGGGAAGTGGGTTTTCGTTGTCCATGATGGTATCTCCTGATAGAGAATAGCATATCGAATACCACAATCGTAGTGTCAAATATCATTGGGCGGTCAATGAATATCACTCATCAAGAATAAAGACCTGATCCTCAGGTTACTCTTTCTTTGTCAAATTTTCTCCCGGCAAACAGTTAGTTGTTATTCTGGTCACTCGACCGGGATGACAAGAAATAGTACTTTTTGATGACTGGACTTAGCAAGTTATCACCATCTGCTATATGACAAATATCACTTCTCTTCGGAATAAATCCATGTAAAATATTGCTTGTCAGTGGCTGACCTGCCCCCCTCAGGCCGGCCACTGACATTTTTATTTGTTAATTGCTCCCGCGTTCTTTGTGTGCATAGGTTCAGGACGAAATCGGCGATGGCGCAAATCCTCCGTCATACTATTTCTGTCAACTCGGTCAGCGACTGGAATGGTGTAGCGGGTTGTGCCAACTTGCCGCCGCCTGTAGAGCCGATGTTTGGCTTCACATTAATTTAAGCCTAATTATTGCGAACATTTTCTCAACCTGTTACGTATAATAAATATGTTGCGTATCGTATACTCTTGGAGAAAAAATGCCAGAGACAAGCCCGTTGATTGAAACTGTTGACCTCGTCAAAAAGTATGGCGATAAACTTGCCGTGGACAATGTCAGTATTGAAGTCTATGGCGGTGAAATCTTTGGTTTTCTAGGCCCAAACGGGGCAGGGAAAACCACGACCATCAAAATGATCGTCGGCTTGTTACAGCCCAGTTCAGGGATGGTTAAGGTCGCCGGGTATGATGTGCAGGCCCAGCCTCTGCTGGCCAAAGCCTCCAGCGGGTATGTCCCTGATACCCCAAATTTGTACGCCAAACTGACCGGGCGCGAGTTGCTGGGTTTTGTTGCCGACCTGTATGACCTGGATCGTAAACAGGTGGTTCGACGTATTGACGAGTTGCTGCGTATGTTCGACCTGACCGAAGCCGACGACGACACCATCGATTCGTACAGCCACGGAATGCAGCAAAAAGCATCCCTTGCAGCCGCCCTGATGCACGACCCCAAGGTTCTAGTGCTTGACGAACCAACCGTTGGGCTGGACCCCAAGTCGGCGCGCCTGATCAAGGATATCCTGCGACAGATCGCCGACCGGGGCGCAGCGATCATGTTATCGACCCACATCCTCGAAATTGCTGAGCGCATGTGCGATCGGATTGGCATTATCAACAAAGGCCAGTTGGTCGCAGTCGGCACGATGGAAGAATTGCGCAAGCTTGATCAGACCAGCGAAGCCAGCCTGGAAGACATCTTCCTTGGGCTCACCGGGGGCGCCGAAATGGCGGAGATTGCTGAGATTCTGAAATGAACGCGCCATCACAAGCATCAACGCAAATGTTTTCAGCCGTTTGGAAGCTGTTACGTCTGCGCTGGCAAATCAACCTCAACAGCTTCAAGCATGCAAAAAAAAGCCGGAAATTCTGGACAATCCTAGGGTTGGTCGGGTTACTGGTTTTTGTCGGCTTTATCTTCTGGCTCAGTTTCTGGCTGCTAGGCTTTTTGCGCTCCCCAGAACTAACAAAATATGTGGGGCTGGATATATTGCCCTTCTTGCAGGCAATCCCTACCCTTATTTTTACCCTCATGTTTTTTGGAGTTTTTCTAACCAGTTTTGGCGTTTTGTTACAGGCGCTTTACCTCTCTAACGATATGGACTTTTTGTTAGCCGCGCCAGTGCCAATCCGCGCAGTGTTTATCAGCAAGCTACTCCAGGCAGTCTTGCCCAGCTTTGGCATCGCAGCCATCTTTGCGTTGCCTATCTTGTTTGGCCTGGGAGTTTCCGGCGGCTATAGCCTGCTTTATTACCCTCTTGTCATCTTAATGATGGTTACCCTGACGCTCGCCTCTGCCGGCCTTTCTGCGCTGCTGGTAATGACGGTTGTGCGGATTTTCCCTGCCCGACGTGTGGCTGAAGTGTTGGGCTTTGTGGGTGCGATAACATCGATGATTTGCTCCCAATCCGGCAACCTGAGCCGCTCCTGGAGTGACTCAGGTGAGCCTTCTTCTGCACAGCTAAACGGACTGACCAACCTTGTAACACAACTGAATGTTCCCTGGATGCCGCTTAATTGGGCTGGCCGCGGCCTGCTTGAGCTGGGTGAAGGTCGCTGGCTGTCAGGGTTCCTGCTGTTGTCGCTTACGTTTGGGCTGGCAGTGGCAGCATTCTGGTTTGCTTTGGTCACCGCTGAACGTTGGTATTACAGTGGTTGGGCCGGAATTCAGGTTGTCACCAATAAGAAAAAAACTAGCCCATTACCTTCAAGCGTCACAAACAAGGTTTCGCTGATAGCCACAGTGAGCGAACGGTTTCTTCCGGCCCCGGTGCGCGGGCTTGTCAAGCGCGATTTCCTGATCCTTACCCGCGACTTGCGCCAGGCTTCGCAGCTGGTCACCCCGCTCATTTTTGGTTTGCTTTATAGCTTTATTTTTTTACGTAACGGCAGCGAACCCCCTGCAGGGCGTGGCGAAGCTCCTGATTGGTTCATGGAATCCTTCCGCGCGTTGCTGGTCTATGGCAATGTTGGTATGTCGCTTTTCGTTGGCTGGATGTTGCTTGGACATCTCTCGGGAACAGGTATCACACGTGAAGGCAAAAACTACTGGCTGCTGAAAGCTTCGCCCTTGCGCCCCGCTCACCTGCTCGCCGCTAAATTTCTTGTCGCCTACATCCCGGCGCTGGCCCTGGGCTGGTTCTTTTTAGTTGGGATTTCCATCATGCAAGGCATTTCGTTGATCAGTTTTTTCTATGGGTTGCTGATGGTTGCTATGTGCCTGGCAGGTATGAACGGGATCCTGCTTGGCTTGGGCTCGGCTGGTGCCAATTTCGCGTGGGAAGACTCGCGCAAAATGAACTCCGGGAAGATGGGGTGTCTTGGCTCGATCCTGGCTGTTTTATTCCTGCCATTGTCCTTTGGGTTATTTGTTGGGCCCCTTTGGATTGTCTCGGTTTTTCAATTGCCCATAATTTACGGATATCTGGCAGGGCTGATTTTGGGCATCAGCATCAGTATCATATGTGCCTGGTTGCCGTTGAAAATGGTCGAGGGTCGGATTGCAAAACTGGGCGAGGCATAAGACCCCTGAATAAATTGAGCGCAGGCTTGTTTCTTAGCCCACGTCGAGAAAGTGAAATTAACGTTAGGCCACTACATCCTTTTGGAGATCCTGCATTTGAACTGAATCAAAATCCCCGCTGGTTTCAGCACACTCTTGTGAGCGGGTTGACCAAGCGGGGATTTTGATTCCTATCTTTTCTTCCTCCTTTCCGTCTTCTCTCGAACCACCTCGCCAAACATGGACATCTGCGCCAGGGGCTGGGGGACGCTTGCCACTGCCTGCATGAAATCCAACTGGGCCTGATTGCGAGCAATCTCCTGGCGGGCCTGCGCAATGCTTTCCGGCGTAACGGGGATTGTGGCTTCAGTCAGTTCCACTGCGATCGGCTGCTGGTGCATCTCGTCGATGCGGGCCAGGGCGGACTCGAAGACTTCAAGCCAACCATCGTCGTTGTCTACAATGGACAGGTCGATATCCTGGTCTTCGCCGTCCTTCTTTTCAGCCTGCTGACGCGACCAGCGGTCGAGTTCGGCGTTGATGGCGGCCAGTTCAGCGGACGCCTTTTCGTAGGCCTCGTCATGCTCCCAGGCTTTCCCAATTTCGCCTTCCAGCGAGAGCAGGTCCGCCTGCAAGCGGACGAGAAGCCCGCGCGCCTGCTCCAGCTTCTTGTCGAGCGAGCGCAGGGCG
>JAGXRB010000396.1 GCA_018336075.1 Bacteroidota bacterium | reverse complement strand
CGGGCCATTTTGCGCACATCGACAGGATTTCAAGCTGTCGCTGGGTCAGGGTTGGAATTTCGACTGAGGCCTTGCGGCTGAGCTGCTGTGCCCCCTGGCTGAAGTACATGCCTCCGTTGGCGATCATTTCCACGATGGTGGATAATTTTTGGATGGACTCCTGGTCATCTTTGAAAATATACCCACGCGCGCCGGCCTTTACAAGCGCCTGGATGATGGTTGCCTGGGTGGACATGGAGATAACCAGGATGCGTAACTTGGGGAATAGTTTGCAAAGCCTGGGGACGATTTGCAGTATTGGAAAAGGGGCGCGATTGTCTGGCGAGGTGGGCAGGTGGATATCCAACAGCAGCACGTCGACTTCGTGCCGGGCCAGCATTGGCTCCAAATCGACCCCGTAAAGCGCAGAGCCTACAATGTGTATCTCGGAGTTTCGACTGAGGCGATACAGGTAGCCGTCGATGATGCTTTGGTGATCTTCGAATATCGCAACTTTTATCGGCATAATCAACCTGTCCTTGTTTCCATTTTGCTACTTGTCATGTTCCTGGATATCGAAGCCCGCCCGGGTTGGGATAATCGCTTTCAGGCGAGTTCCGCCCCGCGCGCCTTGCAATATCTCCAGACGGCCACCCAGGAGAGCCAGCCTCTCCTGAATTCCTAAAATCCCAATCCCCTTCTTGGCCGGGTCTGGATGAAACCCCTGCCCATTGTCCTCAATCGTCAGGGCCACCCTCTTTTTTGTGCGCGCCAGGGTTACGTTGACATGGGTGGCCTGGGGGGCATGTTTGACAATGTTGGTCAAGGCCTCCTGTAAAATTCGATACAGGCTGATGTTGATTTCATCGCCAAGCCCGACCAGTTCGATCCCTTTGTAGGTAATCGGCAGCGAAACCTGCTCAGAGAATTCCCGGCACAGGCTTTGCAGCGACAGGTTGATGCCGGCCACATCCAGGGTCGGCGGCCTGAGGGCGTGCGCCAGGGCGCGAATTTTTTGCATGGCCTGGTCTGTCCCGTCCATGGCGGTGGTGATGAGTTGGCGCGCTTCCTGGTAGTCGAGCGGCAGGCTGGAAAGGGCTTCTCCCAAGCGGTATTTCAGGCCGATTAATATCTGTCCGGCTTCGTCATGCAATTCGCGGGAGACCCGGCGGCGCTCACCCTCCAGGGCGTTTACGATTTGATGGGTTAACTCGCGCAATTGTTCGCGGCTTTTGTTCAAATCGGCAGTTCGGTCGGCAACTCGAATTTCCAGGGCTTCTTTTGCGTCTCGCAGCGATATTTCCAGTTTTTTTAGCTGCTCAACCGATTCAGCCAGGGCTAGCTCAGTTGACTTCCGCTCAGTTTGGTCGATAACAGTCAATTGCAGGGCCGGCTGGCCCATAAAGTTGAACCATAGTGGCATAAATTCCAGCCAGCGGGTTTCCCCGTTTTCGAGTAGGAGACGCATTTCGTGATATTTGGAGGTTGCGCCTGTAAAACGTTTCTCGATGTAATGCAGCATGGTTGTGATGTCGTCGGGGTGAACTCTTTCCCGCAATTTTTTTACATCGATGGCATAAAGTTCTGGCAGTGTCAGGCCACATATTCGAGCAAATGCCTTATTGGCTTTGATGATTTGCCCGGTCTGTATCTGTATTAGGGCCAAACCCTGAGCAGAGTGCTCAACCAGATTTTCGTAGACCGCTTCCTGGGTTTGTTCACGCTGGCGCACTTTTTCGGTCATCAGTTCAAACACCTCGGTTAACGAGATTAACTCGTTGCGAAAGCGTCCTTTTTTTAGTTCGAAAAATTTTTGTTCATAATCTCCGTTGCCAATTTGTTCGGCGACCTTTGTCAGCGCAACGATTGGGCGGGTGAAAAATAGCGAAACCGTATACAACAGGCTGAGAAGAATGACATAAGTAATTGTAAATGCCGCCAGCATATTATTGCGGATACCGTTCTGAACTTCCAGCACGTAGTCTGCTCGGAAATCAAGGCCCATCGCGCCTACAACTTCGCCTTTGTCATTTTTGATAGGCCCCCAGGCCGACATCCAGGTTCCCCATTTGTCGGCATAGATATCAGTCTTGCTGCCAATGCTCACCAGCCCTGTCAGCAAGTTGGCCTGGCCTCTGCCTGTACTGATATAGGGTTCTTTGAACTTTGCACCCCAGGGAGGATTGGTAACTGCGCCAGTACTGCCGATAAAGATAACCTGACTTGGTTCATTGCCCGCGACGTAGGTATAAATTTCGGCGCGCGGCTCGATTTCCTGAACTGTTACCAACCAGTTGATGTGCTCCCAATAACGAGGGTCGTCGCTATAGCCATCCGCGCGCACTTCGCCTTCATTTGCCAGGGCGACAAATTGCTCCACATCCACCCCGTTTATCGCGCCTTGCAAGGTATAGAGTACATCTTTTTCGATGCGGCCAATAGTCATGCTGGTGGCATAAGTGTAAAACCAGTAATACGCGCCAGTAAACACAATGGTAAACAGGAGCGTAAAACCTGCCAGCAACTGCAACTGTAAACTAAAAAAAATGGGAGTTCTTTTCTCGTTTTTCATATTTTCCCACGATTCCAGAGGTTATCCTATAGCCTGAACCAGTACAAATATCAGGCCAACCCTGATTAGTACCGGAACTTCCTTGAGTTAAAGAGGGTGAAAATGCCTGGAATGCAGCGTTTTTATCCTTCAACAGTGCCCTGGCTATTATAAGTTGCAAATACATGGAATATAAAGGATTTTAAATTAATTCGCCCCTTCCCGTTAAAAGCGTCGAGATACAGGATGAGGGGGGCATCCTGTATCTCGACATTGCTATTTTAGCATCAATGCCTGGTTTTTGCAAGACGAATTTGTGCGCATTTTTCGCGCAAATCAAATAGCAGGGCTGAGCGTTCAATGTCGTGCAAGTCGGCCACGTCTGCCAGGGTGCAGTGGCGGTTGAAGCCGCAGCCCGGACAGCGCAATTGGCGGGATTGGAAGAACGACAGCGCCGGGGGATATTTGCGCAGCACTTTGCTGACCGTCCAATGATGTTTGGGGTATCTATCCACCCCCAGAGCATAGCGGAATTTGGTTATTCTTCTTTGCGCCAGCGCAAAGAAGTTCTCTCCAGTTTTTGTTAAATTTTAAGCATGGAAACATCTTTTAATGGGCAGTGGACAGCGGCGGAAGTTTTGGCGGCTTTTCCGCAGTCGGCAGCAGCTTTTATGGCCCTCAAAACCGATTGTGTTGGCTGTCACCTGGACAGGTTTTGCACGCTGGAGGAGGTTGCGGCGGCCTATGAGATTCCGCTCGAGCAATTGCTATCCAGGTTGCATGAGGCGATTCAAACCCCAAACGAGGAGTGATGTCTATGAGAATCTTAAAAACTGGCCTGTTTTTCCTGCTTTTCGCCCTTGTGCTGGCGGCTTGCGGCGCCGGGGCAGGCGCAAAAAGCACCCGCGAATACCTGTTGACCACCGGCATGGAAGACGGCAGGTTTGTCTTCCTGGGCGTTGGCGACAGCATCAACGGGCAGGCGAACCCGACCCTGGCCGCCAACCCTGGTGAAACGATTACGATAACGCTCATCAATGGCGGGCATGCCCGCCAGCAACTGGCAATCAAAGAAGTGCGCGCCAAGACAGATGTGGTCAGCAATAAGGGAGAAATCACTTCGGTGACTTTCACCCTGCCCAATCACCTGGAAGAAGTCGAGTATTACGACCCGCTCGATAACAACGTCGAACTGGGCATGAAGGGCAAGATTTCGATGGGGAAGGATGCCCCGGTGGGTGTGACGGCTTCGACAGCCGACCCCGGACTGTATGACCGTGAAATTGCGGTTTCGGCCATGCAGAAGGGCGGCTGCACAGCCTGTCATGCCATCCCTGGCGTGGCTGGCGCGGGAACGATTGGCCCGGATTTGAGTGAAATTGGCGCGGTGCTTAAAACCCGCATCGAAAGCGGTCAATACAGCGGCTCGGCACAAAGCGTTGAAACCTACCTGCTCGAATCGATTCAGGAGCCTGATGCGTTCATCGCGCCGGATTGCCCGACCGGCCCATGCGGCGCAGGGATGATGCCAGCTTCGCTGGCGCAGGCCTTTAGCGCCAATGAGCTTGAAGCCGTGATTAAGTACCTGGCGGCGCTTCCAGGTGGCGCGGCAGCCACATCAGCGGTATCCGGCGCGGGGGCGCCTGCATCCGCCGCGCCCTCGGGCGAGGGTTTGCTGATGGGTGAAGAATTCGAATGGGCGCGGCAAACCTTTTTTGAGCGGTGCGCGGGTTGTCATGGAACATTAAGAAAAGGCGCCACCGGCCCGGGGCTTACCCCGGATTTAACCCAACCCAAAGGCACAGTTGGCTTGGCGGCGATTATTTTCAACGGTACGACGCGCGGCATGCCCGATTGGGGCAAGCAGGGTGTGTTTACGCAGGAGCAGACCGAAA
>JAGXRB010000395.1 GCA_018336075.1 Bacteroidota bacterium | reverse complement strand
AACATCAGAAGTGGGGCGGATATCCGGAAGTATGGCTTAGGCATGGCAAAGCAGAAAAAATAAATTGGCTTAGAGATTACCGTAAGACATATATGGAAAGGGATATAGGTGATGTTGGACAGGTGGCCGACATAGATTTATTTGTGCTTGCGCAAAAAATTCTTTGCCTGCGGACTGCCCAGATTCTCTCTTTAAGCGAAATAGCAAGAGATATAGCTTTATCTGTAAATACAATAAAGCGTTATGTATCTTTGCTGACTGCTACGTTTCAATGTTGTCTGCTTCAGCCATATTTTGAAAACACAAGCAAAAGGCTTATAAAAAGCCCGAAGATATATTTTACTGACCCCGGCTTGATACGGATAATAGGAGGAGAAGACGGTATCGGGCACGGCGCAGCATATGAGACATGGGTATTTACTGAGTTCTTGAAGTGGAAACAGATACAGCCGGTAGAGCCTGAAATGTTTTTTTATCGCACAAGCAGCGGAATGGAGGTTGATTTTATTTTAAAAGGCGAAGGCGTGCTGCTCCCTATTGAGGTTAAGGCAGCCGATAGGGTAAGCGCTGTTGACAGTAGGAGCATTGGGGCATTTATGTCAGAGCATAAAAAAGCTGCTCCGTTTGGTATTATCGTTTACCGCGGCAAGGAAGCCGGAGAGGTCAATAAGAATATATGGGCTATCCCGGACTGGCTCCTTTTTGCTTAATTTGATATGCCATATATTATTATCACTTATGACATCGGAGAGAATAGGGTAAACAAAGTCAGGAAAATACTGAAAAAGTATTTTATGTGGGTGCAGAATTCTGTCTTTGAGGGGGATATTACAATAGGAAAGCTTGAAAAATGCAGAAATGAACTTCATAAGGTAATAAAAGAAGATGAAGACTCAATTTATTTTTATAGTCTTGAAAACCGCCTTAATTATAGAAAGACAGTGATGGGCATAGAGAGGGAATTGACAGGAAATATATTGTAGGGATATAGGCGAGAGGCTTAAGGATGAGGGTGAGGATAAAAAGGTAATTTTAGGGTCTGCATCGAACCTGATTTTTGTTCATATATTAAACAGACCCTTGAATATCAATAGTGTATAGTCTGTTGCCTATGACCTATGATAAACACGATTAAAGGCTTGATGCAAAAAGCTTTATTTCAGGGATATTCATATTCAAAATAGAATCTGCTAAAATAGTTGTAAATAAAGGTTTTGCTTCTTATCATAAGAGCTCTTTGACAATAGGGTTTTATCTGAACCATATGGGATATAAAGCAAGAAACTGCACCTACAGCGTTCTGGTTTCCTTCTGGTTTTATCTGAACCATATGGGATATAAAGAATTATACTCTTAATTTGATTTTTCAATTTAGAAGTATGTTTTATCTGAACCATATGGGATATAAAGATATCGTATGGTGGATACTATTGTCGATACACTTTTGTTTTATCTGAACCATATGGGATATAAAGTATCGAGATACTCGATAATCTGATGCTTTTACTTTTTGTTTTATCTGAACCATATGGGATATAAAGATTTTCAGGATTGGTATTATCATCTATCGTTAAAAGTTTTATCTGAACCATATGGGATATAAAGTCAGCTTGTAATCTAAATAATCCTGTTCAAATTTGTTTTATCTGAACCATATGGGATATAAAGGTTCGTGTTATCTGTAAGAACTTGAGTTGACTGAATTGTTTTATCTGAACCATATGGGATATAAAGGAATCTTCAACGGAAAAGAAATAGTAGAAAGAATAGGTTTTATCTGAACCATATGGGATATAAAGTTACATTCGCTATCGCTGAACCGCCTTCCTCAATCAGTTTTATCTGAACCATATGGGATATAAAGGATTGTGTTGAGTTATAGTGTGGCATTTATCTTCCCGGTTTTATCTGAACCATATGGGATATAAAGGTCTCCAGACATGCCGAGACCCCCAGTTAAGGGGTCGTTTTATCTGAACCATATGGGATATAAAGAATTTTGATACTCGATAATCTGATGCTTTTACTTTTGTTTTATCTGAACCATATGGGATATAAAGTATTGCGTATCATTATAATGTGGATTATAATAATATAGTTTTATCTGAACCATATGGGATATAAAGATTTATATAGTCGACTTTATCGACTGTATATGCCCTAGTTTTATCTGAACCATATGGGATATAAAGTGCCAAAGTCGGCAAAGAATATACCTAAGTCAGATGCAAGTTTTATCTGAACCATATGGGATATAAAGATGTTGAGAAAGGCACTGAACGATACACAATAGCGAAGTTTTATCTGAACCATATGGGATATAAAGTCAGATGCACGACTGTTATTCTGAAAATATAAATCAGTTTTATCTGAACCATATGGGATATAAAGGCATGCAGTGCTTCTGTTCTTGCCTGTAAATCACGGGTTTTATCTGAACCATATGGGATATAAAGGCATCCATGCCTGCTCTGAAATCCAAATACATTTCGTTTTATCTGAACCATATGGGATATAAAGCTAAGAGTTAGATTTATTTCAGCAACAGAGTTGGCAGTTTTATCTGAACCATATGGGATATAAAGTCAAGATTTGTAACGAAATCATTGCATTCAGGAAAGTTTTATCTGAACCATATGGGATATAAAGTTCTGCTAGAATCAAATCGTTGAAATTTCCAAACAGGTTTTATCTGAACCATATGGGATATAAAGTTTCCAAATATATTATTATTTTTACTATCGTATATGGTTTTATCTGAACCATATGGGATATAAAGACAGCAGTTGGCAAAGAAACAGACCCAATTTCGCTCGGTTTTATCTGAACCATATGGGATATAAAGCCTGGCGAATTAATTCTGATTGTGATTTCCTTCACATGTTTTATCTGAACCATATGGGATATAAAGTTCTTGCGATAGGAGTGCCTCAAGAATGACTGCTTTGTTTTATCTGAACCATATGGGATATAAAGTTTTTTTGATGCTTGATTTTCGGCTTATCTTTGTAGTTTTATCTGAACCATATGGGATATAAAGCTATGAGTTTTTTATTTCTTCGCCCAACTCTTCCTGAGAAGTTTTATCTGAACCATATGGGATATAAAGATTGTCAAATCCTGTAGCTTGCGCAGCAAGGTTTGGGTTTTATCTGAACCATATGGGATATAAAGCATTATATCCTGAGGAATGAAGAAACCTCGTGCTTCGTTTTATCTGAACCATATGGGATATAAAGGTCATTTCTAAGGCGTAATCATACAGCGTCTTGGAGTTTTATCTGAACCATATGGGATATAAAGCTTATTGTAGTCCTCCATGTAGCTCCACTATGAACAGTTTTATCTGAACCATATGGGATATAAAGTAAGCCAAGTCTCCGCCTCCATCATTGCTGATATTTCCGTTTTATCTGAACCATATGGGATATAAAGGTATAGCTATAGCATAAGGCTTTGGCGGCTCAATGCGTTTTATCTGAACCATATGGGATATAAAGCTTCTTTTGATTCTACTCGCTCTGTGCATTTAAGCGTTTTATCTGAACCATATGGGATATAAAGGCGTGGAAGCCATGCTCGATAAGCCATCTCTTTGCATGTTTTATCTGAACCATATGGGATATAAAGTGAGCTTCACATCTGCATGTACTTCAAGCATCCTGCCGTTTTATCTGAACCATATGGGATATAAAGTAAAGAAAGTTATTACATCATCAAGACTTGCAGCAGAGTTTTATCTGAACCATATGGGATATAAAGGTTGTATGACAATATTCGCAACAGACTTAAGTATTTTGTTTTATCTGAACCATATGGGATATAAAGACTGTGCGGGGACGTATTATATCCCTTCCCTTCTCTGTTTTATCTGAACCATATGGGATATAAAGTTGGCTTGGAATAACTCGTATGCTTTCTTTGCTGCCTGTTTTATCTGAACCATATGGGATATAAAGCTGCATTCTCTATAAGGTCTATTATTCTATCACTATCAAGTTTTATCTGAACCATATGGGATATAAAGGTGGCTTTATCTTTAGAAGGATTGTAACCTAACTTAAGTTTTATCTGAACCATATGGGATATAAAGGTGGAGGACATAAAACATGCCAAGAAAGAAAAAATGGTTTTATCTGAACCATATGGGATATAAAGGTTAATTTTATATTTACTACATCATCGCCTAATGCGTTTTATCTGAACCATATGGGATATAAAGGTTTAAGTTTTTACTGATAGTTCTAATTATACTTTTAGTTTTATCTGAACCATATGGGATATAAAGTCACATGAATTGAAGCAAGTAGTATCATATTCATAGAGTTTTATCTGAACCATATGGGATATAAAGCAAGGCGGGACATTGCTGCCTGATTGTTACGTCCCAGCAAACCGATACCGATTTTAGGGGTGCAATTCCCACATAAATGATACCAGTTTTAAGGTATCCATTCCCACCAAA
>JAGXRB010000394.1 GCA_018336075.1 Bacteroidota bacterium | reverse complement strand
CCCACAGGAGCACTTTCTGCGGCTTTCAACGCGAGTACAACTCAAGGTGAGGCTCCATTGACAGTAAACTTTTTTGACCAGTCAGGTGACGGAACCAGTAGTGTAACATGCTCAAAAACAGGCTATATTACATATATAAATAATCAGGTAGTCATCGGGCAAGGTCAATCTTTTACGCTTAATATTTCACTTTCCCAAACACTTGGTGAAGGAGCGCTGCGTTTTGTAATTAACTGGGGAGCCAGCCCTGCTGACCTTGACTCTCATTTAAATACACCTGTGATTGAAGGTCAGGCGTGGCATATCTATTATAGCTATCAGGGCAGTGCGACTTCAGCACCCTTTGCAGCCCTTGACCATGATGTTACTTCTGGTTATGGTCCCGAAACGATGACGATTTATCAGATGTTTCCCGGAACTTATCAGTACTATATTTATAATTATTCTGGAAGTCCTGAAATAACTACATCCAATGCAGTAATACAAATCTATAATCAAACAGGACTGATTCAAACGATGCAGATTCCAACAACCGGAACCGGACGCTATTGGTATGTCTGTGATGTAAATGGGAGCAATGGCCAATTGACTTATAAAAATATCATACAGCAAGCACCACCTGGAAACCTAAAGTTCAATATGCCGGAAAAGAAAACGGAAGAAACCCGCAATATCACTTCTTGGATGTGGAACTTTGGCGATGGAACTACCAGTACAGTGCAAAATCCAACAAAAGTTTACAATAGCCCGGGGACTTATACTGTTTCTCTTACTGTTGGAAATGGAATTACCACTGCTACCGAAACTAAAATCGGTTATATTACGGTTACAGGTGCGGGAAGCGGTACTGGTACCCTTACAGGAATGGTAACGGATGCTTTAAATGGAAACCCTGTTGAAGGTGCCCTCGTGAGTGTAGCAGGTCTTTCGGCTACTACAAATGCAAGCGGTAATTATACAATAGTGAATGTACCGATTGGTGTTTTAGTGTCCAATTTTATTGCGAATACAACACAAGGCCTTGCTCCCTTAACGGTTAATTTTACAGATCAATCTGCTGAAAATGCAAACATCGTTACTTGTTCCAAACAAGGATATCTTACCTATTCAAATAGTCAGGTAGTAATCCCGCAAGATGGATCTCTTACACTTAATATATCGCTTTCCAGCCAGTTAACTGCCGGTGAAATGCGTTTCGTACTTAATTGGGGCTTAAATCCTGATGATTTGGATTCTCATCTCAATACTCCGGCTATTAATGGTCAATCTTATCATATTTATTACAATAATCAGGGTAGTGTTGGCAGCCCACCTTATGCCGCGCTGGATCATGATGTTACAACCAGCTACGGACCTGAAACAATGACTATTTACCAGATGTTTCCCGGCACATACCAATATTACATCTATAATTATTCAGGAAGCCCGGAAATCATAACTTCTCAGGCTGTTGTGCAGATTTATAATCAATCTGGTTTGTTGAATACATTGCAGGTCCCTACTGCCGGAGCTGGCCTCTATTGGTATATATGTGATATTGACGGTGCTACAGGACATATTACAATTCGTAATGTGATTCAGGAATCTGCACCCGGAAATTTAAAATTTGATATGCCTGCTAAAATTCCTGCTGGAAATAAGAACGTCACTTCATGGCTTTGGAACTTTGGTGATGGGGGAACGAGTACACAACAAAACCCATCCCATGTTTATAATGCAGTTGGAAACTATACTGTTTCCTTGACTGTTGGTGATGGCGTTACCCAGGCAACGGAAACTAAAATAGCCTATATTCAGGTGAGTGCCATTGGTCTGGATGAGTTTGATCTCTTTGATCTAATTAAATTGTATCCACAACCTGCAGAAAATGAATTGACTATCGAATCGCCATTTAGAATAGAACGAATGCGTATTCTTGACCTTTCCGGAAGAGAAATTGTTGGACTTCAAAGGGTGGATAATACATTGATGCGTATAAGTACTTCAGATTTTGGGAAAGGTGTTTATCTGTTATATCTTGAAACGGTTAATGGAACTGCAGTTAAAAAATTTACGGTAAAATAGTTGTAGTTTAATGATAAAAAGCCGCAGTTGTATTATCGACTGCGGCTTTTTTGAAATGAAAAAGCTCTGGTTTTATCAATATTCCTTTCATAATCAGGGCTTCCGAGATTAATAATTATCATCACAGAAATCCCATAAATGGGGTCTGCGGATCCAATGGTAATAGGCTATGCGGATAAATCTTACAATCGGATGGTTGTAGAAAAACGCAATGATATCCCTTTGGAAAACCAGCAGAAGAGAATGGAAAGTAAAAGCCAGCCAAAGACCAAAGACCAAAAGCCCCCAACCTCCAAACCCCATTTTATCTTATTTTTGCGGAAATTTGATGACACTATTTGCTGATTACTTTCAAGACTATGTATAAAATACGGCTCCATGCTGCGCTTTATCACTATTACCTGATTTTTGTACTGATGGCCGCCATTGCCATCAGCGGAGGGAGGGATTTTCTGTTTACCAAAGATGCCGTTGAAGTCAAGGTGGGTTTGCCTGAAATTCAGGAGATTTATCCTGCAGCAACGCTTTTCGAGATAAACAGATTCGGCGTTTATGAGGTTTACGCTGCAAGCGGACAACAAATCGGTACTGCATTGCTCTCTTCCAACTATTCACAGCAGTTTGGATATGCCGGTATTGTTCCCCTGCTGATCGGTGTGGATCAAAACCTGATCATCTCAAAGATTGTTGTCTTGCCAAACAATGAAACAGGCGACTATGTGGCAGCCATCTACAGCGATAAGTTTATTGGCAGATGGCAGGGCGTCAGCCTTGAAGAAGCCATACAGATGCAAGTAGATGGCGTTACGGGTGCGACGCACACAAGCAAAGCTGTCATCGCAGGTGTGAGGCATACCGCTTCCCATGTGATGAATGCAGATGTTCCGGTTGTTGGTGAAACAAAACTATGGGCCTACATCAAAAACATATTGTTTCTGGCGATGGTTTTAGCATCAGTGGTGATGGCCTATAAAAAAGGCAGGGCAAGATTCCGGACGGTTTACCTTTTGTTCGTATTGCTGATCATGGGATTGATGCTCAACAACCTGCTTTCGGCCCGCTTACTGAATGGGTGGTTGCTGGAAGGCTTTGTCTGGAGAGTCCATTGGCAGAGCATTGTTGTGTTTGGTCTGGCATTGGTACTTTCACTGGCCGGAAAACGCAAATTTTATTGCAACTACCTTTGTCCGATGGGTGCATTGCAGGAACTGACCAACAAAATCACACCCTTCAGAAAAAGAAAACTGCCGGGCCGCTTTTGGGGGATCAGCACAAGGGAGCTCTATCTTACGTTGATTGCCGGCGCGCTGCTCACAGGTTTCAGGCCGGAGCTGGCCTATTTGGAACCATTCATGTTTTTCTCATTCAATATCATCGGCATTGGAATGATCGTGTTTGGGGTGGCTGTCGTTGTGCTGTCACTGTTTTTCTACCAACCATGGTGCTCGGTTTGCCCAACAGGTTGCCTGATGGATACCATGCCCTTCAACAAAGCAAAATATACTGAATCAAAGCCCATTGACCATGCAGAAAAGTAAATTTTTAAACATAGTACTGGCCACAGCAGTATTGGTGCTGACAGTACTTTTATCAACCAAAAATGATAAATCCGTCATGAAAAGTAGTAAAAATGCAGCCGGATCTGTTGAAAACAGACCTTCAGATTCTACCTTTATTCCGTTTAAAAAGAGATCGTTGGGTGTGAGGGCCGAATTGCATCCAAAACCCGCTGCGGTGATCGGTACCTACGATAAAGATGGCAAACCCAACATCATGACAGCTGCATGGATTGGCATCAGCAACTCCGATCCGCTCAGTATTGCCGTCTCCATGCGTCCTGCCACCTACTCCTATGCCAATGTTACTGAATCGGGAGCCTTTACGGTCAATATCCCTTCAGCTGAACTGGCAAAGTACGTGGACTATGCCGGACGATTTTCGGGCAGGGACGTGGATAAATTCAAGGAGACAGGACTTACACCGCTCAGGTCGGAATTTGTAAACGCACCCTACATCAAGGAATTTCCGCTTGTGATCGAATGTGAGCTCACAGAATATCACGACCTTGGTTCGCACCGCCAGTTTATCGGCAAGATAATCGATGTGAAAGCAGATGAGGCCATACTTGACGCCGAAGGCAGGGTGGATGTTTCCCTGCTGAATCCGCTGATTTATGCCGGAAGAAATTATTATGAAACCGGAGCTTTTGTTGCTGAAGTCGGTGAGTCGCTGCATGAAATAGACGGAAAGCCCTTTATTCCTGACTACCGCAGAAAGCACATGAATGAAACCCTGAAAGTGATTCACAGCCGGAAGAGCGTGCGACATTTTACCGATCAGGCCGTTTCCAAAGAACAGATTGAGCTTTTGCTTCAGGCGGGCATGGCAGCCCCGACAGCCGTGAACAGGCAGCCCTGGGCTTTTTATGTGGTGACCCGACGCGAAACCCTGGATTCGCTCAGCGAACAGCTGCCTTATGCAAAGATGCTTTCTCAGGCACAGGCCGCCATTGTGGTTTGCGGCGATATGGAGAAAGCCGGCAATCTGAAAGATAAAGCCTATTGGGTGCAGGATTGCTCAGCAGCCACGCAAAACATACTTCTCGCGGCAGAGAGTATTGGTTTAGGGGCTGTCTGGACGGCAGTATTTCCCTACGACGACAGATCTAAGGTGGTCATAGAAACCCTGAAACTCCCCGGGCATCATATACCCTTAAACGTCATCCCGATCGGTTATCCCACCAGCGAAGACACACCAAAGGATAAATGGAAGCCGGAAAACGTATTCTGGCAATAACATTTGATTACAGCATTCGAAAGAAACAAATCCGAACAATCTGAAATATGTTGATTCCAATGGTCTGGAGACAGGCAGATTGCGACGACGTAACTGCAAAATAGCCGATCGGGGGGTCAGTATCCCGGAATGAAGGTCAGTATGATCCGGAATTTGCACATCAGACTCCAGAAAACGTTTATCCCAACGAAAAATATCTGTTCAAAGCAGCGCGCGAGCCCGCCCAAACGCGCCGCCGCTGAGCCTGTGAATTTGAAAACACATAGAAATCCGGCAAAAACGGCACGGGGGCCGTTTGGGCTCGTGCGCAGCAGAGCCCACTTTTTTGCCAGGATTTCTTGTGTTTTCAAAGTTGCGCGAGCCATCGTTTGGGCAAATGGTTTTGGTGCCGAACGCTTTCGGCATTGCCGAAACAAAAGGACAA
>JAGXRB010000393.1 GCA_018336075.1 Bacteroidota bacterium | reverse complement strand
AGAAATTTGATATAATTGCCGGAAGGTCCATTGGATAAGCATCGGGGCCGGGAAGTTCTTCCATACGGTTCGACATTTCCCTTAATGCCTGCGCCCAACGCGATGTGGAGTCAGCAAGCAAGAGGATTTTCAATCCCATTGAACGGTAATATTCTGCGATAGTCATTGCGGTATAAACGGAAGCTTCGCGGGCTGCAACAGGCATGTTGGATGTGTTTGCAATGATGGTTGTGCGTTCCATCAGTTTGCGGCCTGTACGCGGGTCATCGAGTTCAGGGAACTCGGTAAAAATCTCAACGACTTCGTTGGCACGTTCGCCACAGGCAGCCACGATAATCATATCAGCTTCGGCATGTTTTGAAAGTGCGTGCTGCAAAACAGTTTTTCCGGTTCCGAAAGGACCGGGTGTAAAACCAGTACCACCTTCAACGATTGGATTCAGGGAGTCGATGGTGCGGATACCTGTTTCCATCATTTTATACGGTCTTGGTTTGGCGCTGTAGGCGCGGATAGCAAGTTTCACAGGCCATTTCTGAACCATTGTAACATTGTATTCCTTGCCTTCTGAATCAACCACAACAGCGATTGTGTCGCTCAATGAGTATGTTCCTGGACCAACAAGTGTTTTCAATGTATACTTTCCGCTGAATTTGAAGGGCACCATAATTTTGTGTGCAATCCAGTTTTCCTGTACTTCACCCAACCATGAGCCTGCCTCAACGCGGTCACCCACTTTGGCAAGGGGTTTGAACTCCCATTTTGAGTCAACCTCGAGCGGATTGGTATAATCACCGCGCTTCAGGAAAACACCCTCCATTTTGTTGAGGTCGTTTTGAAGACCATCATAATTCTTGGATAAAATTCCTGGTCCGAGTGTAGCCTCGAGCAAGTGCCCGGCAAACTCAACTGTATCTCCTACCCTGAGATTTCTGGTGCTTTCAAAAACCTGCACAAAAGCCTGCTCACCAACTACTTTGATGACTTCAGCCATCAAGGGCACTTTTTTAAGTTTGATGAAACAAATTTCATTCTGTGCTACCGGTCCGTCCACATCAACCATAACAAGGTTGGCAATGATTCCTGCAACTACTCCTTTTGTCATTTGAAAATATTTCCGTTAAACGTTTTATAATTCAATTCAAAATGCAAAAGACAACGAAATCACCTCTGTTGCCTTTGCTTTATATTTTATGCTTTTAAATGGTGAGGTGTAAATTCTTCCGGAAGTTCATAGCTGCTTCCAAGAGAGTCGAGCAGCTTTCCGAAGAGTTTTCTACCCTCCTCCTGATCAAGTTTCATCCATCTTTCAACCATTTCGAGCTGAAGCAAAAATGCAAGCAGTTTTTCTATGGTGAAATAATGAAAAAAGACATTTTCATCTATCCAATTCCATCTGATGCCATCCAATATTCTTTCGCGGCTGAGCACATCATTGGTTTCCCAGGCAGATAAAACAATATCGACCTCAGGAAATTCCTGCATTAGTCCAAAATCTTTGGCATTGCTTCGAACAATACTTTCCACGATAGAATTGTGGCCGATAAGCTGCGCTTCGGGCGAAATTTTATGCTTTCTGCAATTTATTGCGGTTAGCAAATTGCCCAAATTGAGTTGCAATTCGAACCATTCGCGCAGGAAATCATTTTCGAGTGAGATGAGATAGGTATAAAACTTCTCTTCGAGCCGGTTTTCCCAGCTTTTTGGATTCACCTCCTGATCCTCTGATTTGAATTCAGCTATAAATTCTGACATATAGGCCAGAATACCTTCTCCAGGTTCTTTTATCTGCTCTTCCAGCACTGACAAAGGGTAATTGCCTCTTTCATCAAATTCAACATTGTTTTTGAACAAAAGATTCAAAAGGTTGGCATTGTCATATTTCAAAAAGAGCACTTTTGCCAAATGAAGGTCATCCGGATGCAAATCTGCCAGCAACTCTTCCCTTATGTCGGCCACTGTGGTTTTCATTTTGCCCTCATCGAGGAGCAAATCGGGCAACCCGGCGACTAAATAATGATAAGCCCGCTTGGAATTGAGCAACATGACTAAGATTCCTCAGTGAAAAACTTCTGCGTCCTTGGACGAAGGAACTGCATAAAGAAGCTTTCAAAATCTTTGTCTGTAAAACTGATTTTGAAACTTTTATCTTTAGGTCCGATACGGAAGCCGCTTTTTATTCCTTCCTCAAAACTGATATCGAAGCCTTCGCTGATAACGCCTGCCACATTTTTGAGCAGAAAACCTTCCAGTTCCTGTTTGTCTTTTTCCGAAAGATACATAATAACACCCTGGCTCGACTTGCTTATTTCACCCCAGTTTTCTGCTATCTTAAGCATAAGGGATTTCATCAGCTCTTTGTCGTTAAAACTTTTGGTAAGCGCCATGTCAACAGCTTTCTCATTGATGAGGGAAGCAATTTTCTGCTTCACGGAAGTGAGTGCCTGACGGGATGAAATAGCCAACTCGGAATGAACGATCTTTTTCATTTCTTCCGATTCCTTTGTGGCTTTCTCAAGCAAGTTCTTAGCGTCCTTTTCGGCCTTAGTCAAAATGCTTTCGGCTTCCATTTTTGCTTTTTCAACAATTTCAAGGGCTTCGTTTTTACCTTTCTCAAGACCTTCATCGTAGATCTTTCTTGTTAACTCCTGAAGTTTTTCGTTCATAAGGTTTTGGTTTTTCACTGAATCAGGGTGCAAAGATAATTTTTTAGTTTCATTTGCCAAGTCCAAGTTAAGAATTAAACGCAACAAATTGACCCTAGGGAAGGTAAGAATTAAAGATATTTCAGTACCTGATTAGCTTGATGTTTTCATGATCAAGCAATTAGTACAAAATAAACAGGCTGATAATTGATTTTTCAATGCAAATTATCTGATTGAAAATCCCGCAAAAAAGAAAAAAATTGCGGCTATCCACCAATATTGCTAAACTGATTTTTGTGGTTGATAGAGCCACAAACAGGCTTGTTTTTTATGGCAGCCAGATAGGCTGCTTCTACGCCCATTTCCCTGACATTGTAACTCAGATCGGTGAAAAGACATGGTTTCAGGTCGCCGTTTGCGGTAAGGCGCATGCGGTTGCAGCTTGCACAATGACCGCCATCACCGCCTTCAACAACAGAAAACTGTCCGGTTTCGAGATTCATTTCTTTGATAAAGCGCACTTTCAGCCCATTTTCATCACAAAACTTTTTCACCTCCAGTGCATCCGGTTCTTTGGAATTGTTCTTTATGACGCAATTAATTTTGATAGGCTCAAGTCCCGCTTTGCGTGCAGCATCGATTCCTTTGAAAACATCCTCAATATTACCAGTTCTGGTAATCTGACGATACTTTTCAGGGTTTACAGTATCCAGACTAATGTTGATCCTTTGCAAACCTGCATCTTTGAGGGATTGAGCAAAACGATCCAATAGAATCCCGTTGGTTGTCATACCCAGATCGGTGATTCCGGAGACAGATGAAATCTGCTCAATAAGCTTCACAATATCCTTTCTTACGAGCGGTTCACCTCCGGTAATTCTCACTTTGTTGACACCATTCCCGACGGCAAAAGAAACGACCCCGACAATTTCTTCAAAGCGAAGTATTTTGTCGTGTGGCATCGCTTCAATCCCACATTCCGGCATGCAATAGTTGCAACGTAAATTGCAACGGTCGGTGACCGAAACACGCAAATAGTTGATTTTTCTGTTAAATGAGTCTAACATCCACAAGGTCTCCTTCGTTGAATCCTGCAACTCCCAATGGAACACTGATCAGCGCATTGGCCTGAACCAAAGCATTGATATGGGCTGAACCGTGATAATGTACCGGCATTGCCCGACCTTGCATGTCGATGATTGCCGGAACAAATCCATGTCTTGCAATGGCTTTGCGCGAGTAATCTTCACCAATCGGAATACGGAGGCGGACAGCATCATAATTGTAACCCATTAATCTGTATAAAAATGGCTTTGCCAGAAGCTCAAAGATATTGAAAGAGGAAACAGGATTTCCGGGTAAAGCAAAGACAAATTTATTTCCGGAACGGGCAAAAACACTTGGTTTTCCGGGCTGTACAGCAACAGAACGAAACAGTATTTCTATTCCCATTTCTTTTAAAATGGCAGGTATATAGTCAAAATCACCCATAGAAATTCCGCCTGAAAGGATGACGACATCGCTTTTGATCAATGCGTCTGCAATCATTTGCCGCGACGACTGTTCAGTATCGGCAATAATGCCTCCATATTCAGCATCCGCTCCCATTGCAATGGCCTGAGCTACCAGCTGACTGCTATTGGAATTGCGGATTTTTCCAGGTCCCGGCACAATGTGTGGCTCAACAAGTTCATCGCCTGTTGACATCACTGTGATTCGGGCTTTTTTGAAAACAAGCGGACTGATAGCTCCTGCAGTGGCCAAAACGGCGATATGCTGTGGCTTTATTAAAGTGCCTTTTGAAATTACTTTGTCGCCGGCTTTGATATCTTCGGCCAAATAGGCAATGTTTACTTTGGTATGCGTTTCAATTATAAAAACAACTTCATTTTCCTCCCGTGTTTGCTCCACCATCACAACACAATCGGCACCGGCAGGCATCATTGCACCGGTCATAATTTTGGAACAGCTTCCGGGAATGATTTCTTTGGAGGGTGTTGACCCGGCCGGAATAACTTCCAGCAGCCGCAAAGGTTGATGAATGTCAGCTTTTTTGCATGCGTATCCATCAACGGCAGCTTTATCAAAAGGCGGCATATGAATATCAGAGAAGATATCTTCAGCAAGTATTCTACCAGCAGAATTCCGGTAGTCAATGCGTTCTGCATCTGTCAGTGGCAGGTTTGTGGTTACGATAGAATATGCTTCTTCAAATGAAATCATCTGGTTTAATTTGCAGCAAAAATAACCAAAATCCTTGTTAAACGGCTTTTAGAAATAGCGTCAGTAAGCAGAAATCCACCTTTTCATGAAAACGTGATTCTGTAGATTAATGGAATAGTTTACCTTCGCAAGTTAATTTCTTTACAGATTTTGATCCCTAAAAATTGAATCTAATTTTTTGAATAAAATGACCGAAGGCACTATTCTGGTTGGAATTCTTAAGGCAACAACTTACCTGGGACATCTTGTTTTGCCCTATTATTGCCGCAAAGAAGATGCTTTTCTGACCGTTGTTTCTTTGCTTTCAGCTGACGAACTTACCGAAGAAGCCAATGAAATTCCTTATCTGAAAACCTTGCATGACTTATCCCGCTCGCTGGATGTGAATGAAATTGTAAGAAGGTTTTCAAAAATCAAACAAAGCCCCCCGGCATTTTTTAAAACCGCCGACAAGAAAATTATTGATAAAATACTGATGCCTTTTGTTTCAAAACAAACGGCAAAAATCATTGAGATTTTTCAAGAATATGATATCCCTGTCTACAATGGCCGCGAGTGGCCTCACCTCTATGAAGAAAGCCGGATTAAGATTCTGAGAACCGCACCAGAGGTGAAATTGTATTTCAAACGCAGCGAAGAAGGCACTACCTATACTTTTGAAGCGTGGATAAAAGACACGAAGATTTCTTTACAAAACCCTTACAACATAATCGTTAGCAACGAACCTTGTTGTTTGTATTCCAAAAACCGGTTAATCAGGTTTGATGATAAAATCAACGGGAAACTCTTATCGCCATTTTTGAAGAAAACAGACATTCAGATCCCACAACGGATTGAAAAGACGTATTTCGAGACTTTCATCAAAAAAATCGTCAACCTTTCGAATATCGAAGCAGAAGGATTTCAAATCATTGATCTGGATGTTCAACCAAAAGCTGTTTTATCGCTTGAACAGGATTTTCAGGGAACCCCGGGTTTTGTGCTTTCATTTGATTACAATCAGCGTAAAATTCTTTGTGAAAACCAGCAAAAATCTTTTACCACCCTCATAACGGATGAAAATGGATTTGTTTTTAAACGCTTTCGCAGGGAAACTGATTGGGAAAACAATAAACAAAAAATCTTGCTAAGTTTTGGACTTTCCCAGCATGCATCATTTTTCAGGCTAAGTGATGAACTGAAGGAAGTGAAGGATTTTATTCCTTTCCTCATTGAAAATAAAGCAGCGTTGGAAGAAGCAGGTTTTATTATTGAACAAAAAGAAAGCCATCCGTGGAATTATGATACGCCTCTTTTGCATGTAAAAAACCATATGCAGAACGATTGGTTCGACCTCCATATTACAATCACTCTTGGCGATATCAGTTTTCCTTTTACCGCGCTGAGAAAGCATATCCTGCAAAATGAAAA
>JAGXRB010000392.1 GCA_018336075.1 Bacteroidota bacterium | reverse complement strand
TTATTCAGGTCGTATACAACAGGACTTTTGAGTTCATATTTTGCGAAATTCATCACTTTCTCCTGTTGCTTGAAAAGCATGGAAATCTCAACAGAGGCCTGAAAAGTTTGATTTTCATTTTTAACAAATATCACACTGGGACCTTCGATAGCGAGATAAGTTTCAATATAGGCATCGCTTCCGGGCACAGCGAATGTGGCGTAAGACAAATAGGCCCGTAGACTCTTTTCTTGCGCGTTAACACCAACAATAAAAAGAAAAACCAAGATTGTAAAGATGCATTTTTTCATTTGACAGCCATTAATTTGTGACAAAAATAGTCAGTTTATCCATATAAAGCCTCTTGATAACCAACCCATCATCAAATTTAACAATTGATTATTCAAACATCAAGCGGTATAAAGACTAAGGTATGTTGTTGCAAGACAATGGCTTTAAAGTCAATAAAAACAAAGAAAACATAGCGTCACTGTTTTTTTTATGCATAAGATTTGGTGAAACGAAAATCTTTGTACTTTTGCAGCGGAGAAATGGCAGAGTGGTCGATTGCGGCGGTCTTGAAAACCGTTGAGGTGTCAAAGCCTCCGGGGGTTCGAATCCCTCTTTCTCCGCACAATTAGACCACAAATCTGAAATAACGCTAATTATTAAATAGTTAGCGTTTTTCTTTTTTAGTTTTATTGGATTTGGTATATATTTTCAAATTCATGAAGCTGTCCTACTTAATCCAAAGCCTTTTAATTGAGCTATTCAGGATTGGTAGATGTTGTTTGTAATCGCAAATAAAACAAGAAATAAGACTAAGCAGAAAAACAAGCACAAAGTCTAAGATTATCATTCAATTTAAAGCCTCATTGACTTATATCCATGATTTTTGTACGGGCAATTTCTGTGATTAGAAGAATTCTAAATCTTGCATCAGCATATTTTGATTGGCTTTGTAAAAAAACAAAACACTTGAAGTATCAAAGAAAATTTTTGTCTGAATGTGTCTTTGGTTTTGCTTTAAGCTTCCTTTATGAGGCCGGATTGTGCTAGAAATCAGCTTAGAGGCCGCATTATCAAAATTTTTGACAGCTGTAGCGGAAATCACTGAATTGTTGTAATTTTGCACGCTATGAAAAATACCCGTAATTTCTGTATCATTGCTCATATTGACCATGGAAAGAGTACGCTGGCCGACCGTTTGCTGCAATCGACCAACACGATAAGTGAGCGCGATCAGAAGGAACAGGTGCTCGACAGCATGGACCTCGAACGTGAGCGCGGCATCACAATAAAAAGCCATGCCATTCAAATGGAATATCATTTCGAAGGGCAGGATTATGTGCTTAATCTGATTGACACTCCCGGCCACGTTGACTTTTCCTACGAAGTTTCCCGTTCTATTGCAGCCTGCGAAGGCGCACTTTTAATCGTTGACGCTTCTCAGGGAATTCAGGCGCAGACAATTTCCAATATGTATCTTGCCATGAATCACGATCTGGAGATTATTCCTGTGCTCAACAAGATCGACATGGAAAGTGCTATGCCTGACGAAGTTGAAGACCATATTATAGAATTGATCGGCTGCAAACGTGAAGACGTTCTGAGGGTTAGCGCTAAAACAGGTTTTGGCGTCGATGCAGTGCTTGAGGCCATTATCCGGAGAATTCCTGCCCCAAAAGGTGATCCGAATGCTCCCCTTCAAGCATTGATTTTCGATTCTGTTTTCAATTCTTTCAGAGGCATTATCGCCTACTTCCGCATCATGAACGGAACACTTTCAAAAGGAGACCATGTTAAATTTGTGGCGACTGAAAAAGAATATCATGCGGATGAAATCGGCGTTTTGAGGCTCAAACAAATCCCAAAACAAACAATGGCAGCCGGCGATGTTGGTTACATTATCTCAGGTATAAAATCTTCTAAAGAAGTTAAAGTCGGCGACACCATCACCCACGTTCAAAACGCAAGTACTATTGCTATCGATGGTTTTGAAAACGTAAAACCAATGGTGTTTGCTGGTATCTATCCCGTTGATGCCGATGATTATGAAGAGTTGAGGTCTTCGATAGAAAAGCTTCAGTTGAACGATGCTTCGCTAGTTTTTGAACCGGAATCCTCTGCTGCGCTTGGTTTTGGTTTCCGCTGCGGTTTTCTTGGACTCCTTCACATGGAAATTGTGCAGGAAAGACTCGACCGCGAATTTGATATGGACGTGATTACGACTGTCCCCAACGTGCAGTTTAAAGCTTATACCACTTCAGGGGAAATGATCGAAGTCCACAACCCAAGCGGACTTCCTGATCAAACCAAACTGGATTTCATCGAAGAGCCTTACATTATTTCTCAGATTATTACAAAATCGGAGTATCTCGGAAATATTATGACGCTTTGCATCGAAAAACGCGGCGTGCTTAAAAATCAGGTTTATCTTACTTCCGATCGTGTTGAGGTGACTTTTGAAATGCCTTTGAGTGAAATTGTTTTTGATTTTTATGACAAACTAAAGTCTATCTCACGCGGCTATGCCTCCTTCGACTATCATATTGAAGGCTATCAGAGAGCCAATCTGGTGAAATTAGATATTCTGCTTAACAGTGAGGCTGTGGATGCGCTTTCTACTTTGATACACCGCGACAACGCTTACAGCTTTGGACGCAGGATGTGCGAAAAACTGCGCGAACTCATCCCACGGCAGCAATTTGATATCGCTATTCAGGCTTCGATCGGATCGAAAATCATTGCCCGCGAAACAGTCAAGGCCTTGAGAAAAGACGTTACTGCCAAATGTTATGGTGGTGATATTTCCCGTAAACGTAAACTTTTGGAAAAACAAAAGAAAGGCAAGAAACGTATGCGTCAGGTAGGAAATGTAGAAATACCTCAAACTGCTTTCCTTGCTGTATTAAAGCTTGATTAGTAAGTAGTTGATTCATTTTTTTGCAATCACATTATTTTTCGATTTTACAATAGACAATACAGGTAATTGTCAGGAGTGGAATGTTTTGTAATTTTGCCCACAATGGAAATAAAGGATTTCCTGTGATTCATTGAAAACTATGAAGCACTGCAAAATCATGAATCTCAGAAAATCAATTTTCCTTTCATAAAAACAATGACTTTCTTTGTAAAATAATTTTGGTCAATTTCAGGAAATACCGGCAATGAAAAAAGTGTTGATCTCAAAAAAGGGCGCCAAAGCTTACAGACAAAACTTTGTCTTTTTTCTGACGTTGGTCATCGGCTTAATTTTGACCAATACTTTGCAGATTTCTGCACAACAAGCCCTTCTCAATGAATCATTTCCTTATAAAAGCCAACAAGAAACCAATGAAAAGTCCGGGAGTGCAGTCAATTTTATCACCGTTCCGATCACAATGGCCGGCCCTGGACTTGGCGCTGTAACCTCCTTCAACTTTTTTATTGAATATGACCCTTCAAGACTCACTTTTGAAGGATACCTTCCGGGAGCGGTAAACAATGTCGCTGTTAATACGCAAGGCAATTTTATTACACTCAACTGGCAAAATCCGGCCACTCCTGTAAATTGCATCAATCCTGTAACAATGTTGAACCTTCAGTTCAACCGGATTGGCAATGGAGATGTTGCACTCACATTTTTACCGGGCAGCAGCGTTGGAAACTTGCAGGGACTGTTGGCAGTTCAATATGTTAATGGAATCGTGCAAACTTATCAGCTTTCAGTATCAGCTGTTCCGGCCAATGGTGGAACTGCCAATGGATCAGGAGAATACACAGCAGGACAGTCTGTGATATTGAATGCGTTGCCCAATGAAGGTTACGACTTTGTGAGCTGGACCAACAATGGACAAGTTTTATCAACCAATGCCACTTTCAGTTATACCATGCCTGCAACGAATGTGTCACTTGCAGCCAACTTCATTCTGAGAAACTATCAGATTACAACAAATTCTTTTCCAGCTGCGGGTGGAACAACGTCAGGCGGAGGCTTTTATACTTTCGGACAAAGTGTAAATGTTACGGCAACTGCCGCTACTGGTTATACATTTCTCAACTGGACGCTCAACGGACAAATCGTTTCGACTGCATCATCATACAGCTTTTCGATGCCCGCAAGTGATCTGAGTTTATGGGCCAACTTTCAGCAAAACGAATATGCTCTGACACTTGATTTCGAACCACCTATGGCAGGCAGCGTTTCAGGTTCAGGGAATTACTTTTACAACTCAGCTGTCACTGTTGTTGCTTCACCTTCAACGGCTTATCATTTTGTGCATTGGCTGCAAAATGGCAATGTAGTTTCTACATCAGCAGCCTACAGCTTTTCAATGCCTGCCAACGCCTTTCATCTCACAGCCGTTTTTGAAATCAACCAATACACAATTGCGCTGCAAGCCAACAATCCTGAGGGCGGCAATGTAAGTGGTGGTGGCGAGTTTCTTCACAATACGCTGATCGCTGTCAATGCATTACCCAACGAAGGTTTTGAATTTATTGCCTGGACCGAGAACGGACTTACGGTTTCATTTGATCAAAACTATGAGTTTATTGTTGTTTCAAACAGAACACTCACAGCAATCTTTCAGGTTGAAATGCTGTGTCAGAAGCCTGCGAATATTCTTGTTGCTGCGTTGGGAGAAACTTTTGCCACACTAAGCTGGGTATCACCTTCGGAAGTATTGAAATGGGATATTTTGTGGGGTTCTGCAGGTTTTGACACCGCGCAAGGAGGTGCTTTTGTGCCGCTTTGGATGGAAAATTCAATTACACTGGAGGACTTAAACCCTCAAAGCTCCTACGATTTTTATGTGAGGGCTTATTGTAATGATGCGCTTGTGAGTGAGTGGGCAGGGCCGGTTCAGTTTTCGACACATTATGTCTATCTTTCAGAGAAATCAAGCACCTCCGTTTTTCGGATTTATCCCAACCCTTTGCGTGAAAATTTTACACTTGAGACATTTGATGATCTACATGGCTTACTTTCTTATGAAATCATCAACAGCACTGGCCGTGTAGTGGATAAAAGCAATTTGACTTTCAGTAAAAAGGCTGTAATCAATACAGCGCATTTGCCTGCAGGCATTTATTTTTTCAGGGGAATCATGAACAATCATGTTTTTTCAGAAAAAATTATTTTAAGAGACTGATTTCAAAATCGGATCAAAAAACTGGTTTTCGAAAAAAATAACCGAAAAAACTTCTTTATTCTGTAACTTTTTGCTAAGCTTGTGCGTCCTTATTTTCGGTTGCAACTAGAACCTATGACCAGAAAAGAATACAATGAGTGTGTTAAGCTTCATGCCGACAGTGTTTATCGCTTCATTTTGAAGAATATACGCGATGTCGAGAAGGCAAGGGATATCGTACAGGAGTCTTTTACAAAAGTATGGTATAAGTCGGAAGATATTGATTTCACAAAAAGCAAGTCCTATCTTTTCACCACTGCCTACAATACGATGATCGATTTGATCAGAAAAGAGGAGAAAATGGTCAGGCTTGAGGAACATCACCAACGGCATGATGTGGCAAGAAATGATTTCAACGATTTGAAAGAAGTGCTCGATGAGGCTTTGAAGCAGTTGCCCGAGATACAGCGGACATTGATTCTGTTGCGCGACTATGAAGGTTATGCTTATGCCGAGATCGGAGAAATCACAAATTTGAGTGAAGCACAGGTGAAAGTTTACATTTTCAGAGCACGGACAACTTTGAAACAATATATCAAACGTCTGGATTACGTTTTGGAGGAAAGATAATGAACATCAGCAAAAATAATTACGAAGCATATCTGCTCGATTTCATGGAAGGCAGGCTCAGCAAGGAAGAACAATTGCTGCTGCGACAGTTCATCCATGACAATCCTGAGCTTGGTGACTGGGAGGAACTGAACTCCGAACTTCCTGAATTATTTCCATTTACGGTCGTTTTTACTGACAAAGAGCAATTGTTGAAGCAAGAAATCAAACCTTTTAAGAAACTAAACGAAGTAAATTACAACGACTTTTTCATTTCCTTTCACGAAGGGTTGCTGTCGGCGAATGAGCAGCAGGAATTGGAAACCTTTCTTGAATTGAATCCTTTTCTTCAACATGATTTTGATCTATATAAAAAGGTATATCTCAAAACTGACGAAAAGCTGATTTTTCCGGATAAGAAAAAACTCATGCGCCTCGCACCGGTCATCGGTCTTGGCCTGATCAGAAACATCAGTATTGCTGCAAGCTTGCTTTTGCTGGCATCAATCGCATGGATATGGCTACAGCCAGCGCCTGAAGTAATATCACCGGAAATGGTTGTCATCGCACCTGAAGTGAAAGCTCCAGTCAGTGAAGAAATTTTTTATGAAGCTGAAACAACAGCCACTTTTCAACCTTCTGCCAATGAATCAACGCGCACACCACTTCCGGAAACTGAAATTGCCAGACAAGAAATTTCTGCCTTCAAACCTATGGAGGCATTGCCAGCGCTTGCTTTCAGGGAGGCTGGTCAAATCAAGGAAAGACCTAGATATAACGGAATTCCGGTGATGCACCATGTTTCCGACAGATTGCTCCTTGCGGCAGTTATTTCAGGCATGGATCTGGATGAACAGACTGTTAACAAAACAGCTTTCGGGCGGGTTTTCGACAATACTGTCAATAGAGTTTTGGCTTCATTCACTCCCAATAAAAGCACAGATAAGCCTGATAATGTAACTGATATTATCTCCGGTGGCTTTTCGTTTTGGGATCTTGCACAGGCAGGCGTCAAAACCTACAATACACTTACCGATAATGATGTTCAACTTGTTAAAGCTACCGATGAACAAGGGAGAATCAGCGGAATGCGGTTCAATTCAGATAAGCTTAATTTCAACCGAAGTTTTGATAAAAAACTCGAGAACTAGTTCCGCAATCAATCTTTGCTAATTGTTCGGAGAACCTGGTTATGCATCCAATATCTCTCTTTGCAACTCCGTGCTGCTTTGTGTAACTTCTATGTTGAAAAACAAGTTTTTTTGCTAAAATTATTTATTTTTCCCTTTTTTTCTCTTTGTAAAGCCATAACTGTTCAATTCAAGGGGCTGTCAAGGCCGGAGCGAAGCGGAGTTTATATAGCCTTGACAGGCTCTTGAATTGAACGAACTTTGCTTTTTAAAGAGAAAAAAGAAGCAGTATATACCACCTTTTTTCTTTTTCTCTGTTTTTTACTTCAAAATACCTCTTTAATCAATCTTCTATCAGCGGTCTTATTTTGCCGCAATGTGTTTTTATTTTAAAGAGGAAGGGGAC
>JAGXRB010000391.1 GCA_018336075.1 Bacteroidota bacterium | reverse complement strand
AAATTGCTATGGCCGGGCGTATCGCTGCTGCTCAGTACTGAAGTATTACCTGAGTTTCTGCATTGATGGCCATCTGCGAAGCGGCCCCATTGGTAGAGATCGCCGTAAGCTTGCGCATCTGTGCTGCTTGTGGCTGCTTGTGAGGCACCAAGATTGCGGTCCATCCAGGTTTTGCCGGTGGCAGGGTTGGTGACATCAACAATGGCTGTTGGTGTGCCGGAGCAATGGACGGTGCCGGGAGGCCATGTGCTATCGCTGCTGCCAAAAGTAATGCTGTCTATTGCATTTAATTGAATCGTGATAATTGTTCCGTCAATTTTGTGGATTTGCAAATCCTGTGCCTGCATGCTTATTATTGCAAAGGAAGCTGTCAAAAGTGTAAAAAATATCCTTTTCATAATTTTGGTCTTTAATGTTTAACGATTATTTTTTTGGTAACAAACTGGTTGTTTTGGTGAATACGGCACACGTATGTACCAGCAGAAAGATGACGTAAGTTCATTTTATGGCTGTAATTTCCGGGATGTAGAAAGCCAGGATTTATTGTTTGAAGTTGTAAACCGTTGATATTAAAAATCTCAATTACAACCTGACCTTTCTCCTCAACGCAATAATCAATCACAACCTGATCTTTTGCAGGGTTAGGATAGACCTTCAGCTTAAGTAATTGTTTAACAATTTCAGGGTGTTGCTCAATGGCGGTAGTAAGATCGAAAGTCAGCTTTTGGATGTCGGCAATGGCAATCTCCATTGAGGTACCACCACTCAGGTTTATGCGCATGGATTTCTGTGCTTTTAGCGGATTGATTACTAATAATGCCAGCACACTAGACAAGAAAAGTAATCGGAAAGGTTTTTTAATCATCATTTAATGGGTTTATGTTGCAATCAAATCAGTCAGGTAAAGATACTGTTTCTTTGAAAAAACAAGATTAATTTAGTAGCTCAATATTGAAACAAAACCTTTCCTGCCAAGGCAAAATCCTTAGTCATTTGTGCTACAATTTTAGAGCACGAATAAAAAAAATAAGCCGCGAAAACTTAAAAGTGAATAGGTCATAATCGATATTTTATGGCAGTTTACAGACAGAATCTAATGGTCATTTTTTCCACTCAATAAGCTGTTTTGAATAGCTCTTTGGTTAATAAGTGTGGTTTATGTGAGAATTATCACAAATAGATCATTAATAGACTGCTCGCGTTTTCTCGCGGGGAGGCCCATTTGGGAGACAGGATGGGGGAAGGTTTTGATATCATTTCTTTTTTTGCAAACTTTCAAGGAGTTGGAAAGCATGCTGCCAACCGACAAATTTTGCAGGGTTCACAACTCATTTATGGTTTCTATTGACAAGATAGAAAAGATTGAAACAAACAGAATTAAAGTGCAAAAGAAAATAATACCTATAAGCGATTCTTACAGTAAATATTTCTTTGAAAGAATCAAGTGATTCAAAACTAGAAACTTTGCTGAATGGATTTATCTGCTGTTCGGTGTATTTTCAACTAGGATGCTGCAATCTGCTGTTCGAGGTAGTGAAATTAGTCGAACAGAGCCACCCTTAGTAGAACTTAGACGAAGATACCTAATTTCAGTAATGTTCTCTGATTATTACTATGATTTTCTGTGCTAAGGAAAAAAATTGGCTCTATTACAAACTATGCCGAAAAGTTCAACACTTCCAAACTCAGCGCAAACAACAAATACGAACAACAATTTTCAAATCAGAGATCAGAGTTCAGAGGTCACAAATCAGAAATTCTCAAATTCCTCAAATCAGAAATTCTCAAATACTCAACGACTCCATCACTTTCTTAATCTGCTCTTCAAGCGCTGCATCAACGAAGTCGTAGTTTTCGCGCTTGTCCAGAAGTCCTTTCACACCGAAATAGAACTTTATCTTTGGTTCAGTTCCTGAAGGCCGTACACTGATTTTACTGCCATCTTCTGTGAAAAACTGCAATACATCAGATGCCGGAAGGTCGATGATGCTTTCGCTGCCATCCACCATGTTTTTCGCTTTGCCTGTTTTATAGTCTTTCACCAGTACAAGCTTCGATCCGCCAATTTCCAAAGGTGGATTGTTGCGAAAACGTGTCATCATATCTTTGATTTCCTGTGCACCGGCCATGCCTTTTTTGGTTACTGAAAGCAGTTTTTCTTTGTAGAAACCAAATTCAACATAAAGGTCTTTGAGCATTTCATACATACTTTTGCCCTGATCTGCAGCCCATGCGGCAGTTTCAGCAAGCATCACACAGGCGATCACGGCATCTTTGTCGCGCACAAAATCTCCCACCAGATAGCCATAGCTTTCTTCACCGCCACCGATAAAGGTTTTCTGTCCTTCATACTTTTTGATGATGTCGGCGATATATTTGAATCCTGTCAGCACATCATACTTTTCGACACCATATTTATCTGCAATATTGAATAGCAGCTCCGATGTCACAATGGTTTTGACAATATATTCCTTGCCTGTGAGCTTGCCGTTTTCTTCCCATTTGGTCAGCAGATAGTAGAGAAGCAAACTTGCAGCCTGATTGCCGTTGAGCAGAATGAATTCACCTTTATCGTCTTTCACTGCAATACCCACACGGTCGCCATCGGGGTCGGTAGCCATTACGAGTTCGGCATTCACTTCGCGTGCTCTATCAATGGCCATGCTGAGTGCCGCAGGCTCCTCAGGGTTGGGCGAATATACGGTTGGGAAATTTCCATCCACCACATCCTGTGCTGCAACATTGTAAACAGATTCAAAACCGAATGCTTTGAGCGCCATCGGAACAAGTTTCACTGTAGCGCCATGGATAGGAGTGAAGACAATCGGGAAATTTTTCTGTCGCTTAATCATTTCAGGCGAGAGGCTTAATTGAATGATTCTGTCGACATAGATTTCGTCAAATTCTTCACCCAGACGTGTGATAAGTTCGGGTTTGGCGTCAAAATTCACTTCTGCAGGACCGGTGATTTTTTCAACTTCAGTAATCACATTTTTGTCGTGTGGCGCTATCAGCTGACCGCCATCATCCCAATAGGCTTTGTAGCCATTGTATTCTTTTGGGTTGTGGGAGGCGGTAACCATCACGCCACTCTGACAGCCGAAATAGCGCACTGCAAAAGACAATTCCGGTGTCGGCTTCAGACTCTCGAAGAGATATACATGAATGCCGTTGGCCGACATTACTTCTGCGGTGATTTCTGCAAAATACTTACTGTTGTTTCTGCAGTCATAGGCTACCGCCATAGCAGGCTTGTCAAGGCCGGGAAACATTTTTTTGATGTAATTGGCCAATCCCTGTGTGGCCATGGCAACGGTGTATTTATTCATGCGGTTTGTTCCGACACCCATGATGCCGCGCAAGCCACCTGTTCCAAATTCCAGACTTCGGTAGAACGATTCTGTCAGCTCCTGAGGGTCTTTTTCAATCAGATGCTGCACCTGCTTCATGGTAGCTTCATCGTAAGGAGGATTGAGCCATTGCTGTGCTTTCTCCAGAATGGCAGTGTCGATTTGTGCTGTCATACACTTAGTTTTTTTTGGTTAGGTATTTTTTTAAATCCATCAATAATTCTTGTTTCTGTGGGGTCGATAAGAATGCCAAGACTATGTCCGGAGAATAACAAAATTGTATTGAGTTTTGAATGATGTATCTCTGTAAAACGCTTACCTGTAATGACTTCAATGGCAATTTCTTCTTCAATAATAAAATCAGCGAATAGTTTTTCATCTATTTTGATGCCTTTGTAATTTACAGGCACAGCTGCATTCATTCTGAACCTGATTCCACGAAGTCTTATTTCGTGGGCAAGACAGTTTTTGAAAACCTCAGCCAGAATTCCCGGGCCTGTCCAGGAATGTACCTCTCTGACACAGTCGAAAATCTGTGTGGCCAGACTATTGCGCCTGCTTTTGTCCATCGAGCTCCTCCATGCATTTTTTCAGACTGTCTTTCCAATACGGGATGCTTATCTGATAATGTTTTTTAAACTTTTCCTTGCTTAAAACACTATAAAAAGGTCTTTTTGTTTTGACAGGATATTCCGATGAGGGGATAGGTATTACCTTGCAATCGAGTTTTTTGAGCTCCATAATAGCCATTGCAAAGTCGTACCAGCTGATGGCACCTTCATTGCTGAAATGATACAGCTGTTTTGCATTGTTTGTATCAGGCCTGTCGACAACAAGCATGATTGCCCATGCAAGATCAAACGCCCATGTGGGTGTTCCGATCTGATCTGCAACAACGCGGATTTCAGGTTTTTCGCTTCCGAGTCTGAGCATGGTTTTAACGAAATTGTTGCCTGTCGCCGAGTACAGCCACGAGGTTCGAATCACGACAGAATTAGCCTGATGACCGGCCAGAATCATCTCTCCTTTTGCCTTGCCCAGTCCATAAGCAGACACGGCAGAGATTTTGTCTGATTCCTCATAAGGCTTGAAATTTTCTCCGTCGAAAACATAATCCGTTGAAATATGTACCAGCAAGGCGTTATTTCCAAGACATGCATCTGCGAGCACGCCTACCGCTGTGGCATTTATTTTTTCTGCCAGTTGTGGCTCATCTTCAGCTTTGTCCACTGCAGTGTAGGCAGCACAGTTGATGCAGGCTTCGATGTCGTTGGCTTTAAAATAGCCTTCAACCAGATCTTTATTGGTAATATCAAGTTCTGCTACATCTGTAAAATGCCAGAAATGCAATTGATCTGTAGCGGCTATTTTTTTAAGCTCTGAGCCCAGCTGACCGTTGCTGCCTGTGACAAGGATGTTCATTATCGTTTTTTTAAGTTTTGTTGAAAGGCTTTAACCCACGACAGTTTTGAAGAAGGCGATGGTTTTTTCCAGTCCTTCATCGAGGTTTACTTTTGGTTCCCAGTCAAGCATTTTCTTTGCCAGACTGATATCTGGTTTTCTCTGCAATGGATCGTCCTGTGGCAAAGGCTGGAAAACGATTTTAGATTTTGTTCCAGTCATTTTGATTACTTTCTCAGCCAGCTCAAGCATGGTAAATTCGCCAGGATTGCCAATGTTTACAGGTCCTGTGAAATCATCGCCTGTTTTCATCATGCGGGTCATTCCTTCCAATAGGTCGTCCACATATTGAAAACTGCGTGTTTGTTCGCCTGAACCATACATGGTAATATTTTCGCCACGGAGTGCCTGAACAATGAAATTGGAAACCACACGGCCATCGTTGGGATGCATTCTTGGGCCATACGTATTGAAGATGCGAATGATTTTTATCTTCACATTGTTTTGCTCGTGGTAATTTACAAAGAGCGTTTCTGCACAGCGTTTGCCTTCATCGTAGCACGACCTTGGTCCGATCGGATTCACATGTCCCCAGTAAGATTCCGTCTGCGGATGCTGTTCAGGATTGCCGTACACTTCACTCGTTGATGCTTGTAACACTTTTGCTTTCACGCGTTTAGCCAACCCAAGCATATTGATTGCACCCATCACAGAGGTTTTGACTGTTTTGATGGGATTGTACTGATAGTGCACGGGCGAGGCAGGACAGGCGAGATTGTAAATTTCGTCTACTTCCACAAAATAGGGAGCCGTAACATCATGCCGAACCAATTCAAAAAACGGATTGCTCATCAGATGGGCAATATTTTGTTTTTGTCCGGTGAAATAGTTGTCGAGACAAATCACATCGTTGCCTTCGTTGAGCAACCTTTCACACAGATGCGAGCCTATGAAGCCTGCACCTCCTGTTACCAATATTCTTTTCATATGTTTGGGTATTAAAATAGCCTAACGACCTTTAGGTGAAGGCAGTCAGGCTATCTGATCATTTTAATGATTTACTTATTTGTGTTGATGCCAATGCAGAAGTAGTCGAAGCCGTCGTTCTTCATTTCTTTGGCGTCATAAATATTTCTTCCATCGAAGACAACAGGGGTTTTCAACAGTTTCTTTATAACTCTGAAGTTAGGGAATTTGAATTCCGACCATTCTGTTACAATCACCAATGCATCAGCATCAACGAGGGCATCGTACTGGTCTTTGGCAAATTCAATGCTGTCATTGAAAATACGTTCGGCCTCATGCAGTGAAACCGGATCATAAGCACGTACTTTAGCGCCGGCTTCAAGCAACTTTGCAATGATAACCCTTGAAGGAGCTTCACGCATATCATCGGTATTGGGCTTAAAAGACAAGCCCCAGATGGCGATGGTTTTTCCTTTGAGATCATTGTTAAAGTATGTGTTCATTTTTCTGATCAGAATCGATTTCTGATCTTCGTTCACATCTTCAACCGCTGTGAGCACGCGCAAATTGTAACCATAGCCTTTGGCAGTTTTGATGAGCGCTTTTACGTCTTTTGGAAAACAAGAGCCACCATAACCGGTGCCGGGATAAATAAAATATTGTCCGATACGCCTGTCGGAGCCAATACCTTTGCGAACCATGTTGATGTCGGCACCGACGATTTCGCATAAGTTGGCGATGTCATTCATGAAGCTGATTTTGGTGGCAAGCATGGAGTTTGCAGCATACTTGGTCATTTCAGCAGATACGATGTCCATGAAAATCACCGGGTGACCGTTCATTGTGAAAGGCTTGTAAAGCTTTTTCATCAGTTCTTCGGCTCTTTCCGAATCTACACCAACAACAATACGATCGGG
>JAGXRB010000390.1 GCA_018336075.1 Bacteroidota bacterium | reverse complement strand
TTCGTTGAAGCAGCCGGGTGCGGATCAGAACAGGAAGTGGCCGATTATTACTGCCGCATCGGGGCGTTGATTGGGATCATTTACCTGCTGAACGGAAACGACTGCCACTTCGAAAACCTCATTGCATCGGGCGCCTACCCAACGCTCATCGATCTTGAGTCGGTTATGCATCATGATGCCAGGCCTTTTGCAGATGAACTAGGCGACAACGCCATGTTTTTTGCAAGGAACCAACTTGGAAACTCTGTTTTCCGAACAGGCTTTCTGCCGTCCTGGAAAGAGGGAAAAGACGGCTTTTTGTATGATATGAGTGGAATTGGCGGATACGGGAATGGCGTTTCACCTTACCTCCTTTCAAAATGGCACCACATCAACACCGACCAAATGAAGCTCTCTTTTACACCTGGCAGATATCAGGACCTGAACAACCTCCCAGTTCTTAATGGACAGCAACAAAAGCCAGTGCCATACACAGAACAGATTGTTGCTGGTTTTACAGCATTTTACAAGCTGGTAATCCTGCATAGCAATGAAGTCCCAATCCATTTATTTGCAGGTAAAGAGTTGAGGTTCATTTTCCGTTCGACGCAGATTTATGCGATGGTCATAAAAAAGTTAATGAATCCGAAATACATGCGCACGGGCATCAAACGAAGCATTGGGATCGAACTGTTAACACGTGCTTTCCTGCATAATCAGCCGCCCAATCCATACTGGTCAGTGAGTAAATCCGAGCTAAGGCAGATGGAAGAGACGGATATCCCTATTTTTTGGGCTGATTCCGACAAAGCCGACCTGAAAGATAATGCAGGGATTATTAGTGTTGGTCATATGCGCAATGTTGTTTATGATGAGGTGAAATCTCAAATAAATAAAATGGATGAAAAAGATCTTGCCAAACAGGTAAAATTCATCCGGGCGTCACTCTTTTTCAAGGAAGCCGGACACGATTCTGTTAAAGACACTGAAGAAACACATGTCTGGAAGCTTGAAGAAATTTCAGCATTAGATAAAGATAAATTGATCGAGTCCGCTGTGAAAATAGCCCGGATTCTGCAGTCGGAAGCAATCTTTTCCACTGACGGTAGCTGTAGTTGGATGTCGGCAGGGATCATTGGAACAAATCGGTTTCGCATTCAGCCGATGTCGAAGTTTCTTTACGACGGGATGCCGGGCATGCTGCTGTTTTTGTCGGCACTTTATGCAGTTACAGCCGATCCTGAAATTAAACGCCTTAATGAGGCTGCCTTAAAGTCTCTCCGTCAGGTGATTGACAACATGCATCAATATCACGTTTATGCCAGTACGAGCCCTCTTGGGATTGCTTCAGGGATTTCATCTGTTATCTATGCCTTGCTTAAAATTTCTGCTTTTCTGGACGATCCTTCTTTTATTCAAGATGCGGAGAAAGTAAGTGACTTGGTTACCCCTTCGATGATCCAAAAAGACCGTTATTTTGATATCATTTCAGGCAGTGCCGGATGCATTCTTGGGATGTTGGCACTGTACAAACATTCCGGTCATGCTGAATCACTTGAGAAAGCCATCTTATGCGGTGAACACCTGCTGAAAAATGTCACAAAGAACAACGACGGAAGCTGTGGTTGGACAACAGCAGGAAAAAACATGCTGGCAGGTTTTTCACACGGACAGGCGGGCATTGCCTACGCGCTGCTGAAATTGTATGAAGTTACAGGAAACGCCCGTTATCGCGATGCCGCTGAGCAGTCCATCAGGTATGAAAACACGCTGTATTCCCCCGAACACAATAACTGGGAAGATATCAGAGGGATTGAAGAGCAGAAAGATCATGTTCCCAGCTTTATGTCAGCCTGGTGTCATGGAGCACCGGGAATAGGACTGGCAAGGCTGGCGTCAATGCACTTGTCGAATGAACCTTCTGTTGAAAAAGATATTCAGAATGCCATCGAAGAAACACGCAGGGCAGTCAATTCCATGACAAGCAGAGACCATATTTGCTGCGGCAACCTGGGATTGGCGGATATCCTCTTATACTTCGCGCAAAAAACCGGAGATAAATATCTGGTTGCGGAGTCGGCTGAACTGACTGCAAAGGTTATTCTGGCCGCTGAAAAACGCGGTCATTATAACATCCTGCTTGGATCTGGCGAAAATCTTGCCAATACCGGATTATTCCAGGGTTTGACGGGTATTGGCTATTCACTGCTCCGACAGGCTTTCCCTGATAAATTTCCCTGCATCCTGATTTTTGATTAGTTGAAGTGGGCAAAGAGGGTTTTGTCGTTCGGCGTATTTCAGATTGTTCGGGTTGTTCGGGGGTTTTTTATTTGAGGATTTGATCCGTCGCGGCGGATGAGGAATTGATCCGCCAGGGTGGACAAGGCTGGCGCGGATTCCAAACTTTCTCCAAAACCAAGATAATCAAGTTGCTAACATTGCTGTTAGATAGAATTTGCAATCCGTGCCCCAACTTAGTTAGTTTATAAAGGCACAAATCATAAATCCACGCCAGCCTTAAAGGCGGTTAGATAGAATTTGCAATCCGTGCCTCCTCACAAATATCTCTTTCTAGTTCTGCATTTTGTAAATCCTCGTGCAACTATTGAATCTCATCACTTTGCTTGCTCTTTCTTTTGAACTTAACTGTTTAAATTTAGCAGCAGTCCTTTTTTATGTCGCCTGATAATTCTTTATTGAATGGTAATGTAAATTTAAATATGCTCTCCTGCCCAAGCTTACTCTCTGCCCAAATTTTTCCACCGTGTTTCTCTACAAATTTTTTGCAAAGTAATAAACCTAAACCTGTTCCTTTTTCGTTGGCAGTTCCTTTTAATGAATTTATTTGCGTATTATCAAATAACTTGGATAATATTTCAGGTGATATTCCTATCCCATTATCGAAAACTGAAATTGTAATCTATGAATTATTTTGTTCTGAATATATATTGATATAACCACCGTTACTTGTGAATTTTATTGCATTCGAAATCAAATTGCGCAGAATGCAGTTTAACATATTAGCATCTGCAAAAACCATAATTTCTTCCGGCATAGCATTATCAATTGATATATTTTTGTTCTCGGCGTTTGGTTTTAACATTTCTACCACTTTATCACAACAAAACTTCAAGTTGTGTTCTTTTGGTTCAAATGGCAATTTGCCTGATTGCGAAAGTGCCCATGCGAGAATGTCTTCCAATAATTTATATGTAAAAATTGCGGAATTGTTAACAATTTTTAATTGCCTTTCAGTTTCTTCAATATCATTTGTGTGAAGGTCGCTTAGTAAGATATCCAGAAAACCAAGTATCGAATTAAATGGAGATTTTAAATCATGTCCCAGGATTGAAATAAAATAATCTTTATCTGCATTTAGCTTTTGAAGTTCTGCATTTTTATTTTTTATTTCTTCTTCGGCTTGCTTACGAGAACTTATATCTTCTAAAGTACCTGTCCAAATAATATCCTGATTTTCAAGTATGCGAGGTATTGATTTAAAATAAATCCAAATTATGCTGTCATTAACCATGAAGCGACCTTCCCAAAAAAAAGGAGTAAGGTTCAAATTAGATTCAATATTTAGTCTGGCAAAATCAGCCCTATCTTCATAAAATATCAAATCATGAATAATACTAGGATTCTTTTCAAGAACAACCCTGTCCAAATGGAGTATCTCAAAGAAACGGTCATTTGCAAACTCAACTACATAAGGAGTCTCTGTGGAACCTAACCATCTTTCTGCATCTAATGCTAAATCATGAAATACCCGTGAACGATACATGCCTGAAGGCAAAGAATTTGCCAAATCAGTGTATAGGTCGTTACCCAGATTCAAAGCCTCTACAACTTTGTTCTGATTTTTTTTGGCATTTCTTAGCTTTTGTATTTCGTTTTCACATTGTTTAAAATCATACAAAAGTTGTTTTTGCGTTTTTTTCTGATTAGTCATTTTCAATACTTTAAGTGCAATTCAATCTTATTATTATGTATGTTGCAGTTCGAAGAAATCATATTTACTTATATTAATAAAAACGAACAACGACTCATGCTTACTGCCAATAATTGCATCCTTAACATTACGCAGTAATTCCGGAATTAGGTTCAACTTAGAAATTTCTAAACAACTAATATCAAGCAGTTTATAAAACAAACTCAAAATAATGTATGAGATTGTGTTTGCAGTTGTGATGCTGGTTGCCGGCATAGTCTTGTTTTTTTAGCATAAATTTATTCAAAGGTAAAAATGATTTTTATTCACCCAACAAACCGATTTGACTTTTTAGTTGTCAAACATTTAATGAACCAAAATTACACGTATGGGGGTTCATCCAAGCGCAAGCTCATGCAGAGTCGTCCCGACCAGATGAGCTTCTGAATATTACCTGCAATAATTCTTGCCATTGAAATGTCTGATTTTAACGTTTTCACAAATGGACACAGTTTTCACTATCAAGCCGGTACAAATGGATGTTACGGTACATATTGCAGGTCAAATTCATTAACCCAATGATGGCTGTTATCCGTTTGATGTCGATATTATTGGGGTCCATTTCAATCATGCTTTTTCCATAAACCCAAAAATGTGCTCCACCCGTGACCGGGTGCGTGATTTTTCGGCGTTTTGGTATTTTTGTTCCTGTGTCAAGGGTTTGTTGCGGTAACCTTTCTCACATATCTTGTTGATCATTTGTTTGCTTTCAATAATTTTTTCTTGGGGCTCGCCGGTGTATTTACTGCCGGCAAAGAATGACTCCCCCTTGTCATTTTCATCAATTAGCCCATCGATGGCTTGCAGCGAGTACCGAAACATCTGTGACCATGGATTTGGTAATCAATTTGCTCTTAGCATTGGCCTTGACGTGTTTTTTGTACCCAAAATAGTTGGCCTTGTTTTTCTGGCCAGGTTTATATATTAAGCGAAAACATCAATATCATACCAATAGGTTGAATACCTTGACCAATAATATCCTTTATTTTCGCGAGTAACTTTCCAAAAAATATAATTTGCTTGCAATAGGTCTCCGTTTGCATTTAGCTGTCGTGAGATTCCCATTTTATCGTAAGTATTGCACACGAGAGGAATCATATCATTTATCTTTTCCATATCCGGTTTACCAACCTGTAAGTACGCAAGTCCCATGATAAACGTGGCATCGTATGCCGAAAGCGCATATACATCGGGTATGATGCCTGTTTCTTTTTCAATTTTTGATGAAAGCAGTTCGGTGAAGGGTGGCGTGTAGAGTGTCCAGCCAATGCCCATTATGGGAGCCATAAATTCCGTTTTTATAGCGAATTCGGCAATCGTGTTGTCTGTAATCATGCTTTCGAGTTGTGCATTTCCATCACAGCCAAACCATTGCACAGAGCCTAATCCTTCCATTGATGACGCTGCGGTCATTATGCCAGCTATTTCATTGTAAGTCAATGCCAAAACGGCAACGTTTGAGGCACCGTGGGTAGCAATCGCTTCGTTAACCTGCTCATTAACAGCGTTTGCTATTGCGGAAAACGATGTTTCTGATGGATCGTATACAGCTCCGGAATATACAAAACCGCCTTCTGCTAAAAACCCGGTTGTAAATGCATTTATCAGCGAGTTTCCCCAAACGTCGTTTCTTACAATAGGAATTATGACGTTCACTCCTTGTGTAAAGGCTGCCCTGATTAAACCCTTGGCCTGAAAGCTATCTTCGGTAATAATCCTGTAAATATTACTGCCTGCATGGTTTAATCCAATGGAGGTGCTGTTAGAATTAATTAGGGCAATCGGGTTCTTCTCAACAAATGGTGCAATGGCAATAAGTTCACTGCTGGAATTTGGACCTGCTACAAACATACGCATCCCCTGTGCATACATGCTCTCTATTTGGGTTTTAGCCTCCAAGGTATCCATTCGTGTATCTGCATACGTGCATTTGAATGTCACGTTTCGGCCTGCAGTTGCAGCGTAAGTGTTTAGATCATTGAGTGCGAATTCTATGGCGGCCTTGTTCGCGATTCCACTATTTATATTATCGACGGAAAAGTTGAGCAATGCTCCGAAATTGACCGTTTCGTCGAGTAACAAAGGCGGTTCGTCGCTTTTATTACAACTGTTTAAACTAGCTAATGCAATAGAGACTAACGCAATGCATGCATAGAACCAGACTCTCTCTTTTAGATTTTTCATAGACTTGCTTTTTTTGGATTGTTAAAATCTCCATCACCTCACTTTATCTAGCCTCATTTCGTTATTAACCGACAATATACTATTGACAATCTTATAACTATAGGTTGAATAAAATCCCTCACGGGATAGTTTTCTTTTGCGCAAATATATAGAAATTAAAGTTTCCCACATAGAAGAATCCCTATAATTCAGCAATTCCGCAAGAAGAATTTTCTGACTATAATTGGGCATGTTAATTTTCATAATTGGCTATTCAATTGACATCTAATTATCATGTTATCAAGCTGCTACTTGACAAATATCAGGTTTGTTGCTATTTTGCCCCTTATCTTCAAATTCAATCAGGGATTTGAGCATCGCCAATAGTTGTATGCCTGTATGATCGTTTTGCATTAGTTTTTCTAACATTTCTTCGACATCAATGTTTAATATGGTGGCCATCAGTACCAGCATTTTATAGAAGACCTTGACCAGCCGTTCCCATAAAGTCAGTTCGAGCAGGTGTTGCTGTGTTTCCCATAACAGTTCCCCTATGGTTTCGTAAGCGCTGAACCCGCTTTTTTGCCAAACGCCTGCTATTGGCAGTTATTTTTTCTGCTGTCCGCTTAAAATGCAGTTCTGTTTTACCAGCCTGCGCCGAATAATGCAATAGCTGATCGGGATACAGATTGGGCCAACTGAAACCCCGCTAGCGGATTCCAAGCTCAAAGTAAAAACAGAGACAATGAGAGGCTAACTATTACCTTAGCGATGTCGGAAGAAACTTATTGCAAAGATGGTGCTATCGAGCCCTTCGCGGATTCAAGTAGGAGTGTATAAAGCTACAAGCGCGCATGCTTGCAGCTCTTGAATAATAAATTGGTGCCTTTTTAGAGCCTGTATAGAATAATATTGATTTCAAAGATGCATTCCCCGGCTTTTTATTAACCTTAAAAAATTCAAAAAAAAGGAAAAAGGATTATCTGAAGATGGAGGTTATCAATCATCATGCAGCTGGGATTGATGTTGGCTCTAAAACCCGCTCGGCGTAGTTTCAACTAGGACCCCGCAATCTGCCGGTCTCCATACCGTTGGAATCAACAAATTTCAGATAATTGCGGCCTTAGCTTTTTTTTGTCCTTTTGTTACGGCAAAAGGACCAAAACCATCTGCCCAAACGATGGCTCGCGCAACTTTGAAAACACAAGAAATCCTGGCAAAAAAGTGGGCTCTGCTGCGTACGAGCCCAAACGGCCTATGGGCCGTTTTTGCCGGATTTCTATGTGTTTTCAAATTCACAGGCTCAGCGGCACCGCGTTTGGGCGGGCTCACGCGCTGCATTGAACG
>JAGXRB010000389.1 GCA_018336075.1 Bacteroidota bacterium | reverse complement strand
TGTCCGCCAGCGTGTGTAACAAAGTACCCGACCCAAATGTCAGTTCCATTAATGGCTACAGGACTGGTCAGGTTGATCGTTACCCAACTTGAGGCAGCACCAGTAAAGGTTTGCTCGTGCAATAATGCTCCGGGAGCAGTGGCCGAACCAGCTGCATAAATCATGAGCTTAGAGGCACTTGGTACATGATTGATAAAAACATCAACACTCTCCAGTTCAAATCCTGCATAAGGCGCAGTCATTGAAGCAGGGAATCTGGCCGCTGCATAAAAACTGCCGCCTGATGTGAGGCCTATCGCGTCTGCATTATCACCATCATAGTTTAACACAGCATTGTCGCGTTCAGTTGTGAGAGGTTGTCCACCGTTTACATCTGACTGGAGGGCTAACTCAGGTATTTCGTTCAAATGAATACGGGTAGACAACATTGGGTCATTCTCGTTGAAATTATTGGTATTTGCAATTGCACCAACTTTGGTAAGATCGATAGCGGCAGTTTTATTCTTGTTCAAATACTCAATTGTAGCAGTCCAATGCAACAAACTGGTGCCATTGTTTTCAATGGTCATGTTTTCAGTAGCCTGTACGTTGGGTGTATTGAATGAAACAACGTAAGAATTTGGATTGACAGCAATGGCTGGATAGAGATCGATGATTACACTCACCGTGGCTGGCATTGATTCACCAGGAAGTGGCTCGCCGTAAACAGCAGATACACCATAGGTATAGGTTCCATTCACACTGTTTGGATCGCCAAAATTCAGCGTGCTGGCATCAGTTGTTCCAATTTGTTGGCCTCCCTTGTAAATTTTGTATCCAACAAGATTGAAGCCTGCCTGAGCTTCGGGGGCTTCCCAAATGAGATTTACTGTATTGTTTGAATAATTATAAGCTACTGCATTCGGAGAAGGAAAATCGGTAACAGTTTCGCAAAGCCCGTTTACTTTATACACAAAGTCACTCCCATTTGAGGAATAAACCCATACATTTCCGGTAGCTTCACTTTTAAATGCTCCCGGAAATCCATTTATATCTGAAGAAGTTGACTCCCATGCAAGCGCATTCGATGTACACTGCATCCAGTACAATCCTGGACTGAGCACGACAGGAGTAGTCAATTCGATGGAATATTGATGAAAATATATAAGAAACACATTATGGTGTCCAATGACTCTATTCTGAACAATATTACCGGTAGCTGTTGCAACTATCTGATCTCCGGGAAGACCATCAACATCTTTAAAAAACACAAAGGAAAATGTTGTTGCAAGGTCGCCTGTATTAATATCTATTGAAGAAATCGTAAAAGTCTGGCCACTTTGAACTTCTATATCGATTGCTAATTGTATCCCTCCAAATGTATAACCATTCTCCATGTTGTTGGAAACAACCTGCTGAAAACACTCATTTGGATCATGTACAGCAACATCCAAAATACCAAATACAGTTTGATCATCAACAGATACAGCTTTAATCGTTGCCACACCAACACCAATTCCTGTTACCACCCCGGTACTGCTTACCGTAGCAAAGTCGGTGCCTGTTTCAACTGACCAATTGACATTCTGAGACAGTCCGGATACATTTACAATTGCTTCAAGTTGCAAACTTTCGTTCAAGTATATTTTTGCCTCGCTGCCGTTTGTTGGTTTAACAACGACTGGCATAGGAGTGCAACTTCCGGTAATTTCAAATACACCATTAAAGCCACCAAGACCTCTCCAGCCATGCCCATCATTATAATCAACAAATAGGCTAAAACCATCAATGCCCCCTGTGTTTACTGTTGCACCCCAATACACCACGTTTCCATCAACTGTGTTGGCTATTGGGCTTATCCAATAAGTTCCTTGATCGAGTATGACGGGTTCAGTCAGATCCAATTGAACATCATAATTATGAAACATTCCTACTTGGGTAACATACACTTGAGAAGTTGGTACTATGTTAACACTAGTTAATACCTCACCAGGACGGTCAATGTCATTCTTCAAAAAGCGAAGATCAAACGAGGTAAACTCCGTAAGACTTTGGGCCATAAGTTTCATTCTTACTGTACCAACCCTAAACCGCGTTTCGCTTTCGACTACAAAGTCATCTGCCCCTAAATGTCCATTATTAATGCCATATCCTATCCCAACCATCGACAGATCATTAAACTGGGTACAGCCATATTCCCAAACGTTTACCCTGATTTCATCAAAAAGCTCCGGATAAGTAGAGTTGGTTGCCCGTAAAACAGCAAAGCCTTCTGCCAGAGGTGTCACCAAACCATTTTCATCAACACTAGCAACATCAGCTCCTACCTGTACAGACCAGGTAACATACTGATCAGCTTCAACCGGAATGGTTAGTGCATAAAGTTGTAGATCAGTATCTAAGGAGAGAATGTCAGGATTAACATTATTTTCAGTTGTGATATATGTTTCCTGTGGTTGCACCGGACTAATCTGATTTGTAATACTGACATCAATTGTATTAAAAATTGAAATGTTCTCAGCAGCATGGGCTTTAACAGTAACCACTGCATTAGAAGTAGTTGCGGTAAGCAATCCTGTCTGATCGATCGTTGCATGATTTTCACCTGAAATAAGGGTCCATACAACTTGTTGGCTAGCCTGTTCAGGAGTTACAACAGCTAAAAGTTGAATCGTGCCATTGTCGATAGTGATTTCAGGTTCAAGCCCGGCTTCAGTACTTATAATAAGGCTTTCAGCAGCCACTATTTCAAGATTTAACTTTTTTACAGATAGTTTACCAAGACCCGAATCAACAAATCCAAGGTATAGATTCCCATTGCTATCTACAGCAAGAGAATTATTAGTTGCCTTATCTACAGATGCCCAACCTGTACCTGCCTGATGCCAGGTATTGGTCGACTCATCATATGCCATCACGTAGTTTCTGAGATGGTTTTCATTTTCCCAGTTGCTAACAGCAACATATATAATATCATTGCTTCCAATTGCTATACTTATGTGTTGAACCCTGTTTTCCGTGAAGTTTTGTGGGCCAAGTTGAGACCATGTTTCTCCATTAAATTTCTTTACATTCAACTTACGGCCACCGTCGTTGTCTGATACATATGCTAAAAATAAATTGTTATCCAAATCAACGGCAACTGCTGAGTTATAGTTTTCGCTTGTTGTGGCGGGTGCAATATTTGGAACATTGCCAACAGCTTCCCATAAATCAGTTTCTGAGGCATTGACGATATTGGTGTAAACATGCACAAAGCCGTTATTGTTCCAGCTAACATATATTCTGTCATCATTTGCAATTGTCATGGATAAATAAGAAGGCCCTCCTCCAAAAAAGCCTGCGTTTCCGACCTGCTCCCACGCTCCATTTACAAATCGCTTAACCAAGCCGGTGTTTTCTCCTGTAGCAACAAACAAAGTTCCGTTTGCTGAAACTGCTGAAGCCTGAAAATTTATAGTGGCAGATGCAGCATCCGGCAGACTTTCCCAGGTATTATTTATAAATTTATGAACATTAAGGCCTGCAGCAGGCCAGCCAGCCTGATTTGTAAAGTAAACAACTCCTTGAGCATCTACTGACAAGGAATTGTAGGTTGCCGTAGCCGCAGTCATCCCTGGTCCATCTCCTAGGTAGGTCCAGCTATTTCCATCAAATCTTTGAACAGATCCCTTTGCAACAGATGCATCATAATATCCCACAACAATATTATCCTGTTGATCTACCTTCAACGCCAGACGGCCAGCTTGTCCGGCTGAAACTCCTGCAGGATCACCAACAGGTTCCCACACTTGTGCATATAGGCTTACATTTAAAAATGAAAGCAAACATGAAAAAAACATGAACGTAATTCTTCTTTTCATAAAATTTAATTAAAGCATTTAACAATCGGTGAAAAAACTTCAACAAATTTACCTGTTCGATCTCTGACAGAGGAATTTTGACCTACATCACAAATTACTATTCCAAGAAATTTTGATACTTAACAGATACTTCATGCTGAATACCAGTGGATTAAATCTGTGTTAAATGGAATCAAGCCATACATAAATATCGGCTGATGAAGGGATGTCTAATCTTTTTCTGATCCTGTACTTCTTGTTTTGTACGGTTCGTGGCTCAATAAAGGTAAATTTGGCTATTTCTTTTGTAGTAAGCTTGAGTTTTAGCAGGAAACAAAACTCAATTTCTGATTTAGCCAAACTTGAGTTTATCGCAAGCAGTTTTTCTGAAAAATCAGGAAAAACCTGCTCAAAAGCGAAATAAAACCCAGAGTCGTTTTCTTTTAGTAATTGTATCAAAGAGTTATATGCTTCATTTGAAACCGCTTCAGCAACTTGCTCCTTCTTTGCAAGCAGTCTCCAAAGGGTATAAAAAACAATCCCTATAGCGGCAACTATAAATAGGATCCACAATGGAGTTGTTTTATTTTGATCCCCTTTTATTACTACTTTTTGAAGCGAATTATACTTGCTTTGAAGAATATTCAACTCCATGTTTTTCAGTTTATTCTCGTAAACCAGCGTGCTATCTTTATTGCCTTCAATCTTGTAAATATCTATAAGATCATTATAAACTTCCGTCAGATTAAGCGAAATTCCACTTATAACACTGGCTTCCATAGCTTTATGATAAAATAGCGCTGCCAATTGATGCTCTCCCTTTGTCTTGTACACTTTACCCAAAACATAGTAATTCGTCATCATTGCCTTGTCTTCCGTTACATGAGTGGGCTTGATTTCCATCGACATTTTAGCATAATATTCTGCCGAATCCATATCAAATTGGGCATATAAACCCGATATATTGCTGTAATTCAAATATTGGAACCGATTGATATCATCGATGTTTTTTAATGAGTTGTAGCTCCCGATTACTTCTTTAATCTTTTCAACTGCTTTATCAGGCTCCCCTTTATCGTTGTATACATTAGCGAAACTGTTTAATACATTGGCCTTTGCCAAAAAAATAATTGCTTCACCACTTTTATCCTTGTTTAAGATGTTGTAGGCCTGCGTCAGACTTTTTAGCGCGCGTTCATACAAATTATTAACAGAATATCCTTCAGCCTGAAACATATGACCCATTGCTTGAAAATAATTGTTCTTGTAATGTGAAGCCTGATTTAAAAGGAAAATGGATGTTTCATTCAGACTGTCGTATTGGCTTTTGGCATAAAAATACCTGCATTTTCGTTCAATCAATACAAGCTTTGATATGGTGTCGTTGATCTGATTGGCTTCTAATAATAGACCAGAAATCTCATTGTAGGCCTGATCAAGGTTTTCGCGAAAAAGACCGCCGTTTTTGGCAACCCTCATCTTAAGTGATTCATTATTATCATCAGCATAACTCCCAGTAACTGCCAGAAGACTAAAAAAGTAGAGTATTATTATCCTTATGTTCACCTTTTCTGTTAATTTGAAAGAGTCGCTAAAGATACTCCAAAAAAAACAATGACACTTATGGCAATTTACTCTGTTTGCCTTCAATGTAATTTCAGATTGATAATGATATTGATTCCGGCAAGCTCACTTCTGGAAAGTTAGCTTTGCCTTGCTTGAGCTAACATAAAAGGCTAACAGCTGGAGTAGATCTTGTTAGTGAATATTAAACGCCAACGTTAAATATCATGAATATTAGTCTGCCGATTGTTTTATAAATCTCTGATATTTTAATTTTTTCATTCTGGGCCACATCAGCAATTAAATTTCCGATATAGTTGATTGTTAATAAATTGCGACTAATATTTCCAATTGAGCAGTGCTTATTACTGCTACTAATGAGTCAAGGTCGAAATGAGACTATATTGAAGGTGCAATCGGAATAACTTTATAGTCATATCTTGCTCTCCTGTCACATCTGAACCAACGACCTGCTATGAGGTTAAGCGGTGGTGTTTCAGTTTCAATTAGCTTATTTGATTATTTTCAATACAAACTTCTCTACACAGCTTTTGATCTTTTCTTTGGTAAAAGGCTTTGTGATATAATCATCAAAAGCATCTTTGTATTGCACAATTTCGCTTTGGGCTGCATGGGCCGTTTGTGCGATGATGTATAAATCAGGTCTGAGCTCTCTGATGAGCAAGGCAGCTTCATAGCCATCCAAAACAGGCATCTTGATATCCATCAACACCAGATCAACAGCTTCATTTTTACAGATTTCTATGGCCTCCTCCCCGTTGATCGCACGTAAGACATTAAAATTCATTTTTTTAAGTATTACCTCCAAAACAAAGTAATTGCTTATTTCGTCTTCGGCCACAAGGACAGTCAGTTTTTTGCCCGGCAAACTAAATTCCAACTCTTTGACTCCGATGTTATTTGCTGTTGCTGCTGGCTTAAAAGGTATTGTAAAATGGAAGGTTGCCCCTTTGTCGGGTTCAGATGTTACCCATATTTGTCCGCCCATCAAATCAACAAAACCTTTACAAATTGACAACCCCAGGCCTGTGCCTCCGAAATCGCGCCTGATGTTATCATCGGCCTGCGCGAAGCGTTCAAAAATAACTGATTGTTTTTCCTTTTCGATGCCTATGCCTGTATCCTTTACATAAAATTCGAGCATTCCATTGTTAAGGCTGCATCCAAGTTCGATGGTGCCTTCTTTGGTAAATTTGAGCGCATTGTTGAAAAGATTATTCAGAATCTGACCGATTTTTGGCCTGTCGCCAAAAACAACAAACTGCTCTGCGCCTAGCCTGATGTTTGATTTGAGCTGCAGTCCTCTAGCATTGATGTTCTTTTTAAATACCTCTAAATGGTTATTCAGAAACTGATTGATTTCAAATTTTTCATCAAACAGTTCCTCTTGTCCGGTTTCGATGGCTGATATTGTAAGAATATCATTGATGATAGAAGTTAATTGCCATCCTCTTTCGATGATAATGTCAGTGAATCTCTTTCTGTCTTCAGCAGTAAGTTCAGCATCGTTAATGAGGTCGGAGAAACCAATGATTCCATTGAGGGGTGTGCGGACTTCGTGCGACATGTTTTGCAGGAAAGCTGTTTTAAGCCTGTTGCTTTCCTCTGCTTTTTCTTTGGCAATCAAAAGCTGATCAAAAATCTGTTTACGGAGTTTTACGTTCGCAAGCATTTGGGCAAACATTTTCAGCAATTGCAATTCTACATCTGAATAGGTATGGTGCCGGCGCACAGAATCGAAGCCAACGAAGCCGATGCACTGGCCTTCGTTCATCATTGGTACAGATAAAACACTTTTAACGCCTTGGGGTTCCAGTAATTGTCTGACACCATCATGGGGTGCTAAAGCAAATACATCAGGCACATACATAGCTTCGCCGATTTTGTGTACATCCACCCATTCTAACATCATATCCAATGGAACACCCTGCAGGTTTTCTATTTCCGGACTGATATCCTCATCACACCATTCATAAATATTGTCACATACATTTCTGCCCCAGTCATAATCGAAAGTATATGCTCGGTCGGCACTTACAAACTCACCCATTCTGCTCAGTGCGTTGTTTACTGCTTCGTCCACATGCTCCAAAGGCAGATTAATGAAACCGGATGAAATTTCCATCAACAACTCTTTCAAATAACTTTGTTGAATCAAGTTTTCTTCCATCATTTTCCGGTCGGTGACATCTTCTTTCACGGCAAGGTAATGCTTTGTAACACCTTCATCATCAATGATAGGTGAAACCGAAACAGATTCCCAATAAAGTTCTCCGTTTTTCTTTTTATTCTGAAGCTCACCTCTCCATTCCATTCCTGAACTGACATGTTCCCATAGTTCTTTGTAAACTTCATCCGATTGATTTCCTGATTTGAGTATGCTTGGTTTTTGTCCTTTGGCCTCTTCGAGTGTATAGCCTGTAACCATAGAAAACCTTGGATTAACATACTCGATCACGCCATTTATATCTGTAATAACGACGCTCGCGGGACTTTGCTCAACAGCCTGAGAAAGCTTTCTTAGTTCATGCTCTGTCTCCTTGCGTTGTTTGATTTGTGCTTTCAGTTCGTTGGCATAGTTCTTCAACTCCTCAAAATTGTTGATGTTGTCCAGAATATGTGCTGCTTGATTTGCAAATCCTTGTAACAGATAGATGTCTTCATCCTTAAAATTTTCTATTAATTCGTGTGAAGACAAAATGAGAATTCCAAGTGGCTTCTCCCTGAGCAGTATAGGGATATAAAGGTTTGAACGCAGATTCCGCATCCGCACAATTTCCTCTTCTTCAGGTGTCAGTTTTGCTGAAAATGTATCAGCCAAAATTACATATCTGCCGGTTGTCAAAGCCCTTTCGATATGTGGGTGATTTTTTAGAATAGCTATTTTGGCATTTTCCGGAAAATCTAATGGCAAGGGAGGTGAAGTGGCTGCCAATCTGATTGTTTCTTCATCATCTTTCAGGTAAACTGCGCCGGTTTTCAGACCCATAATGCCGATGGCATTGTCAACAATCATTTGAATGATATTTTCCTGATCCCAGGTTTTGGTGATATTCTGGCTTATTTCAAGGAAAGATTCAAGTCTTTGATTGCTTATCAATATGGCTTGTTCAGCGCGTTTTTGTCTGGTAATATCGATAGCGGTGAAAGTTACACCTTTCGAAAGATCGCTCGTGTCGATGGGTGTTGAACTTAAAAGGATGTCAATTTCCTCATTGTTTTTTCTTTTCCATTTGGTTTCAACTGCACCTGTATCATGCTTTGCAATTTGAGCGTATTTTTCTTTACCAATACGTTCAAACTCGCTTTGGGTGCAATAGAGAAAGCGTGCGTTTTTCCCGATAACTTCTTCCTCGGCATAACCGGTCATCTGACAAAATCGCTCATTTACCTGAAGAAGAACCCTGTCAATCATTAGTCCGATGCCAATTGGGGCGCTTTTGAAAATGCTTTGCAAAAGGGCTTCACTTTCCTGAAGGGCACGTTCGTTTTTCTTGCGTTCTGTTATATCCCGCCCGAATAATGAGGCGCCAATGACTTCGCCTTGTTGTATAATAGGGTTTGCAGCTACTTCTATTGAAATGAAGGTTTCAGGGGTATCAACAGTATTTTCAAAAACGATCCGCTCTCCGGCCAAAGCGTGGTCATATTGTTCTTTCCAGAAAGGCTGAATGCTGTGAGGTAAGGATTGAAGCAGATTACTTCCTTGTTTTAGTAAAACACCAAAAGCGGCATTAAAGGATGCTGCAAAAACTTCGTTAATATAAGTAATCTCATAATTCGTATTGATCGACCAGATACTGTCTAAAGTATTTTCTACGATGGCAGTGAGATTGGCTTGTAACCCTAGTAAACTTTGATCAACTAGTTTTCTGTCTGTAATATCTTCATGAAAACCAATAAACCGATCATCCGATATCTTCGCAGCTACTACACTCCAAAATCGCTTTTCGCCTGCTTTGGTCAATCCTGCAAGTTCTCCCTGAGACCTGCCCTCAGAAAGTACCAGTTGAAAATGCAATTTGGCAGCATCAATGTCTTCAGGAGCAATTATTTCCAATAGGTTTTTGTTTAATAACTCTTTACGGCTGTATCCTGTTAAACGGCAACCCTCATCATTTACTTCCAGATAATTACCATGCTGATCAACTACATAAACACCCAGTGGTGCGTGATCAACATATGCGCGAAAGCGTGAATCGGTCTCATATCTTGATTTTTCAGTGTTTTTGAGTTCGGTAATATCAACGCCAGTTGTGAAATTGTATTCCTTATCATTAATCCGGATGATATCTGCCGAAAGAAGCACGTGAATCGGTTTTCCTGTTTTTGAAAATAAGGTTGTCTCCAGGTTCCTTACAGCACCCTTCTCATTCAGAGTTTCAAGGGTTTTTTCTCTGAATGCGGGGTCCATTTTAACAAGATCAACAACTTTTTTGCCAACAATGTCATCAGGTTTATATTCCATGATATCGAAGAAAGTTTGGTTCACCTCGATGTATTCCCCTGATTCTATGTCAGACAATCCAATAATATTCGGGCTCTGATGAAATGCTGTGGAGAACTTCTCCTCAGATAGTTTAAGTTCTTCTTCAGCCGTTAGTCTCTTTACAAAATTGTTTACCTGAACTAAAAAGGCTTCAATAAGATCAGTATTCACTTTGCTTGTTTCAGCACTTGTAGTAAAGGTAATATTGCCAAAGATTTGGTCGCTCTGCTTTAAAGCAATGCAATACATCTTATCAATTGACATCATTTTCTTTATCATCATGCCAACATTATCCGACAATTTGTTGTTAAAAAGGCCGGGAAAGTCAAATGCTAATTCTACTAGTTTTCCGCTTACTATTTTTTCGTTAAATTTTGTATTTATTTCACCCTCTAAATGTCTAAGATCATATCCAATGACTTTGGATATTTTCGTGATGCTTTTTCCAACACCTTCCAGATGCTGCATTTTCCATTTGCCAGTATGATTATAGTATTCCACAACTGCTACTATGCTGTGCCCATTGAGTATTTCATTTATTTTAGTGGCTGTGAAGGCATAAATCTCTTTTAAAGTAGTCAGGCCGGCGAGTTGATTGGCATTTTCCGCAAGAAAAGCATAGCGTTTTTCGCTTTCCCTTAATGCAATCTCAGCAAGCTTTTTCTCCGTTATCTCCTGAAAAATAATAGACAAGCCATTGGGCGAAGGGTAAATAGCATTGGAAAACCAACGGTTCCATGGTTCATAGTGCTCTTCAATGAAAAGCGTTTCCTGATTGGCCATAGCATCTAAATAGGCATTCCCAAAGGGCGTTCCTTTGGCTTCAGGGAATTCTGTCCAGTAGTTTTTGCCGATAAGCTCCTGTGGTGAACGACCCAGTAGTTTCCCTCCTGCATCATTCACAAAAATATAATTCAAGTCAGCATCCATAGCCACAAAACCATCACTGATGCGCTCCAGCAATTGCTTTTGATCTGTCTTATCGCGAACGATAGTCAACAGACGTTCGTTATCCAGTGGTTTTATGCGTGACTCAAAAAACATTCTTTTTCCGTTGATAAACAGCTCAAATTCAATCAGTCCGGTTTCATTTTTCTCAATACATTCTCCATAGATTTTGACATGCCGATGGAATTCTTCTTCATCAAAACAATCTTTTATTGAAGATCCGATAAGTGCATGATCAGCAGCAATCAACAGTTCAGGATTACCGCCAAAAATTTCCAGTATTGTTCCATCCCGTTTCATCAAGAAAACCATATCCGGCATTGCTTCAATGAGATTGCGGATTCTTTCATTGCTCTCTTCTTTTGTTTGCCTTGCTATTGATTCTGCTTCTATTGCTTTCTTCTTTACCTTTGTGATATCAGTAAAAATGGTAGTAAAGAAATTCAATTCAGTGCTAAAAACCTCCACCTTAAACCAACGGTTCAACGGCTCAAAATACTGTTCTATTTCAATGGATTTTCCGGTTAGGGCAACCGCTGCGTAGGTGTTTATCCAGTCGAAAGCGCTTTTGTCGATATCAGGGAAAACAAATTGCACAGTTTTTCCAATAATGTTATCCTCAAATAAACCTGTAAGCTTTTGAAATGCTTCATTCACTTCGAGAAACCGATAATCACAAGCTTTGCCCCCGGCATCAAAAATCAACTCATGATAGGCATAACCAAAAGAAGCCTTCTTAATGAGTTGTTGATAAAAGGAGTTATTGTCTTTCATTGTTATTGCGTGTTTCGACTTGTGTTATTTTAGTGGTAAAGCAAAACTAAACGAAGTTCCTTTACCTTCGACGCTCTCCACCCATATTCTTCCTTTGTGCCTTTCAATAAACTCTTTGCACAAAACCAATCCCAGACCAGTGCCTTTTTCGTTGGCTGTGCCAGGCGTTGAATCGTTCTCATCGATGTATTCAAATGGTTTCCAGTCGGGGTCAATACAGATTGTTACCGGACCAAGCTGCTGCAGATAGACTTTCTCCTCCTCTGTAAGCTTTACTACTGATTGCGCAACACCATTGTGAATGTTGAGTGCAAGCAATATTGCCAGTATTATCCGGGCCAAAATCTTTCCATTTAATTCTTTCATTTTTTAATGATAATATCAAAGATTTACAACTTTTCTGATCTCAGCAAACCGGGCAAGTGTTGATTGCAATCACACTCCAAATATATCGAAATCATTTTATTTGAGGAATAAAAAGATTTCTGATTTTCGGATTTATGTCGAGCGATCTTGTAGCCTAATTCCCTTGTGTTTTGTTTGAGGTGTGGATTGCATGTGCTATTAAGAGAATCCCTGCGGGCGCTCAGATTTACTACCTTTGAATAATGCTCAGAAAAAAATTCGTTGATGGCTTACCTCTTGGCATGGATTGCATAACCTGTCAGGTCAAAGAGTCCAAAAACTCTTCAACCTCTGTCAAAAAAGCAAAACGAAGGTTTAACCCCTCACCTGACTGGGGCAACTTCCCTGACTTGGGTCTTTTTTGATCTGTTTAGGAACAAAGCCTTTAGGATAATGCGTTACAAAAGCATCGCCAAACAAGCGGTTGTGAATCACTGTATTTTTATGAATGTCGTAGTCAAACGCGCCGACTTTTCTGTACCAAAGTGTAATTATTGAAGAACTGATTACGATAAAAGTAGCGTACAAGATGGCCATCCAGATCATCTGGCTCTGAATGGGGTCCTGAAAACTGAGCAGAATCACGGCAAAAGCCAACGGTCCGTTTTGAATGCCGGTTTCAAGCGATACTGCCCTTTGAAAAATGGGAGGCAATCCTATGAAGCGACTGAGGTAGTATCCAAATAAAAAACCAAACAATCCAAGTGTTACAGCGCCCACATATACTTCTACAGGAGTACGGATGAGCAGGCCTCCGTGGCGCACAAAAGCGGTTCCCACGAGGTAAAGGATTACTATCATACCCATGAATCCGGCAGTATCTTCGGCAGTTTTTGCCCAATCAGACCATTTATAGCGAATGAACATGCCGATAACTACTGGCACGAGCACTAAAATGAGTGAACTGATAATATTGCCGGTGGGAATGATAAAGCTGGATTCGGCACCGGAAGCTGTCATGGCCTCATTGATCTGATTGGTAAAGCCAATGGTATAAAGTTTTAGCAAGATGGGCATCATGAAGATAGCCACCACCGTAGAGGCGGTTGTCATCGAAATACTCAATGCCACCGATCCCCTTGAAAAATAAGTAAACATATTGCTTGTAGTGCCTCCGGGCAGACAGCCTACCAATATAAGTGCAATGGCAAAGGAAGGCTGCAGATTAAGCACCACTGCCAGTGTGAATGCAATCAGGGGCATAAAGCCGAATTGCGATACAAAGCCAATCAACACTCCTTTCGGTTTGCGAAAAACTGCTTTAAAATCATCGGGTGTAAGGCTCGCACCCATGCCTAACATAATAACAAAAATCATGATTGCAAGCAATGCCTGATCGTGAGCGTACAATAGTTGTGTAGTGAATTCCATGGCTTACGATTTTTTGATGGTTTCGTTTTCAAACAGTGACGCAATTTCGACAGCAAATTTTCTGTCAATCACATGCCGGCGCAGTTTGAAAAGGTTGGTGAGCTCTTCGCCCACCTGAAAGTGTTCTTTTAGCATATAGAAGTCGCGGATTTGCTCATATTTCTTATATCCTTTGGCAGGCAGGATGATTTGCTTGATTTCGTTTTTGATGATTTTTCTGGCAATGTCGTTCTCTGCCAGTTCGGCCAAACTGCGTTCCTGAAATCCTGCAAGTCTGAATTCCAGCAGTGAAGGAACGATCAGCACACCCAAGAATCTTTTGTCCTGACCCACCACCATGCAGCTTTCGATAAACTGA
>JAGXRB010000388.1 GCA_018336075.1 Bacteroidota bacterium | reverse complement strand
CAAAGGTGTCGGCGTCGGTTCTGCATCGTCATCAGGCGGCTCAGGCGTTGGCAAGCCACAGATTTCCGGGTTGATAATGCAGAGCTCTTCAGGGCAACCGGTCGGCGAGGTCAGGCAGGATTCGTACAGGAATGCGGCCAGATAGAGATTACCGTCCGCGAGGGAAAGTTCTGCTAGCCGGCGTAGAATATTGAAAACATCATCCCCGCCACCAAAGGGGTTCATGAGTGACCAGACACTGCCATCTCCGGCAATGACCGCGTCGGCAAAGTTCTGGGCATTCATATAGGACATGCCTGTCAAAGCAGATACCAGGTCAGCGAGTGACACGTTTCCGCCGCCAACAAGGCCGCCACCCAGAAGAACTCCACCCAAACCTGAACCGAGTGCGCCGCTGGCATCAGTCAGACCCGATTCAACCGGGTTTAGCGCCATCATGAACAGTGTGGTCGCGCTTGGAACCAGCATGGTCGAGCCGCTGGGAGATGTCAGTACATGATAGGTGGCGTCCATCTGGATACCGGTCCAATCCGGGAAACTGGGCATCCAGTCTGCAGGCATGCTGATTTCGCCGCCCTGGATGACGCCAGGAAGCAGGTTGCCGTTGTTGTCGTAGAAGTCGCCCCAGCCTCCACCGGTGTTGGCAGGAGCGGCGCCGTTCGCGCCTGGCATGCCAACAGCCTGTACAGGTGTAAGTGACGTCAGCGCAACCAGGGCAACCAAGGACAAGGTCAGGAGTATGCGAGGCTTAGTCAACATCCTGAACCTCCTCGCTGAACAAGGGCCGCTCGAACAACCAGCCGCCCTCAACCTGGGTTACGGATGACAGTAACTGCCCAGATGTAACTTCACCCGTGACCAGGTCACGGCATTCCAGACTCACAAGCCATATCTGGCGAGGTTCGGCGGTATCTTTGTGCGATGCGCCGGTTGCCTGGCACGACTGGCGGGTTTTGTTGCGCTCCGCGCCACCCCAGACCATTAAACCCAAGTCGCCGCTGAATACTTTACAGGCATCCTCGGTGGAAACACGACAAAGTGCGCGTTCCCAGGCCAAACGCCCCTTTTGATGGTCGATGGACAGGAAGGCCTCGGCGCCGGCGCTGGCAGCGATTTCAGCCGGCGCGGGTTCGGACGCGCGCACAAGCGCAGGCCAGACAAATGCGTAACCCACAACAGCCAATGCAATAAAAGCCAACAGACCAGCAATCAGGTGGTTGGAACGCAAGGTAAAAACTTTCGATTTCATGATTGACTTCCTCCAGAAAAAATTAAATTAAAAAGCGCGAGTAGAGAAAATTCCGGTTGGAAATAGTCTCTACTCGCGCTAATGTGCGTGAGCATCGGGGTGACTCGTCCGGGTGACGAGCCTGCGATTAAGTATTGTCAGTCGTATTCAATTGTTGAAAAAATTATAAACACGGCATTGCAAAGCTGTCAAGCATCCAAAAAGCAATGCGCATTCAAGCCTGCGATGGATTACGGCATTGCGTCGGCAGCATCACGGTTGGCCGACACGTCGGCGGGCGTTGGGTAAGTGTTTTTGCATATGCGACCGCCAGGCACCTTGTTAGACGGTGTGCCTGGGTCATTGGCAAATTGCCACCAAGAACCTTCTTCAAAGGTTGCCCAGGCTGCATCCAGAAGTGGGCTGTTATACAACAAATCCATGTTAGGGACAGCATTGTTGTTTGCTACTCTCACTTTATCATAATATTCAACGCTTCCCTGCCCAACCAGGCGAGACTGAACAACAAATGGCACGGCAATCAGGGAACGCCAGATGGTGAGACCAGTCATTGTAGGTTCGCACACTTTGCGAGGAACTCCTGCTTCACTGAGTTTCTCATCCCAATCCCGTGCCTGCTCAACCCGGCTGGCCCAGAAGTCGCGGAAGGTCAGGCCAGGCGCGCGTTGTTGCGATTCGGCTACCGTCATCGGTTCACCAGATTTCATGTAGAAATAGCCGCCAACATATAGCATTCCAGCGAGCAAGGCTGCCAGGCCCAGCATCAATACTTGACCAATAAAATTGAAAATCTTTCGAATCATCTTATCACCTCGCTTTCTCTATGCTCCCGGATTTCCAGGATTCTCGTAAACGCGGTCAGGGAAGCAGTCAACCAGGATGCCAGGTGAACCAGCCAACCCACCAACAGGAACGTCAGCCGGCACGGAGGCGGCAGCCTCCCAGCCATCTCAGATTTCTCGTATGCCAGTCTTCATGTCGCCAGCACAAAATCATTGTACTTTGGTTTTTTTCGAATACTGCGCTACAAGTCCCAAACCGGCCAGGTGATTGGCTTCCAGCGAACAGGAAACATTCAGAAGTCCAAGTGTCCAATATTCATGTCACCAGGCCAGCCTGAAAACCAGGCTGCCGACCGAAGTTGGAAGTGCTGGGCGGAGACTAAGTACCGCCCCGGTTTGCACTCTTTGCACTAGAGAGGTACAAGCCCTAAATGCGCACAAAAAGTGCGAACGAATCGAAGAAAATGCAGGGTCGCACTCCATTTTTGAGCCTGTTTTTGTACGCACATCAGATGCCTTTCATAAAAGTGCAAACTTTTTATCACTTCGCACAGGCCATATTAATCCAAAGATGGACCTTTTTTGTAGTGAGTCCAGATGTTTCCTTTCTCCTTCAAGTGCTTGCGGGCATCCGGTATGTAACAGAGCCGTAGTTCATCATCAGGATAACCAATCATGGCGGATGTTGCATTACGCGTAATTTCCTGGCGATATGCCATGTTGTCAAAAAATACATACATCCTGCCATTCGATGCTGCGCGGTAATTGCGCCACTTCGCGTCCTGATTCTGGTTGGCCTTGGGCGCCGCATTTTCTACTTCGATGTAAATGGTCTGCCCTTTGGCGTCCTTGGCTGTAATGTCCGGTTTGAATTGACTGGCGCCAAGCATGATTGTGTGGTCGTCGGTTATAACGTACCCGGCTTCTTCGAGGAGTTCGCGTGCAGTCATTATCATGAGCGCGTGCGGCGTACTCTTGTGCTCGCGTAAGAAACCTGGCGGAATCGGTGTTTTACCAAACTTTCTCTTGAAATAATACTCACCAAACAGCGTTCCATTGTAGATGTGAACAGCGCGCCCACCTTTATCACTTTTTGTACGTGGCTGTTTGTAAATTAACCCAAGCGAGGTTTCTGCATGCTCAAGCAAATCGCTGATCGTTTGCCCTCGCCCTGTCTCATCTTTTTGTTTGAGGTGTCCTGCAATAGACCTGCGCAGGTCGGGTGAACGCAGTTCGCCTGCCGATATGACCTTATCAACGATGAACGCCAGAACCTCGCTATCATTGTCCAATTCGACCTTGTCATAGTATTCCTCATAACGGTCTTCCGGGACAACAACTGGGATATTGTCATTGGCAGGTTGCGCGTAATTGCCTTTTGCCAATTGATCTTTCTGTTTGGAAAGCGTGTTTTCCTGCACCGCGATAATTTCCTGAAATCGCCTTGCATCTTTGATGGCTTCATCCCGTTGCGACTCTGCAAGCAGAAGTTTTTCTTTGAGCTTTTCGACCTCCTCGCGGCCTTCCATGCGCCGCGCCCTTTCGATGTGCATTTGGATAACGCCCGAGCGAAGGATCGGGAGCATCTCCTCAATCGTAATCTTCCTGGGGTCTCGCCCTTTTTCGCCGCGTTGTTCGTGCATCCAGGGCGAGTTGACAATCCCAGTAAGTTCGACGAGATGTTCCTGTACTTCGGCCAGGATTTCCCTGGCCTTCTTGTTGGTGTCCTCCATCGACTTCATGATGTCGCGGAAAAACTTCCTTGTCAATTCATCAACGGGCCGATTGAGCGCGTCATCGACCTTGACTTCTTTTATTCCAAAGTCCATTCGCTTGCCTCCAATTCTGATAAAAGTTGCCTGGCTGAATCAAGCTGTTTTTGTGCGTGAGCCAGGTTGTGCTCGGTTGGCGCTGTAGTCCAAACCAGGGTGGCGCGGGCGACCTCCAGATAGGCAGACGCCATCCTGGCTGCCATCGCGCGGGCTGGAATCGCAGCGGTTGGCGCTGGCTGCTGCTCGATGTTTTGCAGCAGTCGAACCCCGGCATCAATCATTCTTTGGGATTCGCGTGACCTGGTAAACAGGTCGTCCCCAAAGCGACCGGAGAGTATCGTGCTTATCTGGGCATCCAGGCCCCGAGCCTGTTCCTTCCATCGTAGGATGGCTACCCTGTATTCCTCCACCGCTTTTATGTCGGGAAGCAGCAATATTGGGCGGTTGGACCTGTCTCTTGGCGTTACGATAAACCCAATGATGAGCAGGACAAGAGCAATCGGGACCCCTATCCAGACCCATTTCGGTATGGTAGTTTCATCACTCATCTCGCCATCGCAGGTTCCGGCATTTTTGTCGCAAGTTCCTCGTCAGGTTGAGGCAAGGATTTGATGTCGAGAGCCGGGTTGGGAAGGCCTTCTGCTTCTTTATTCCGCAAGCCTTCGATGAGGTCTCCGTGCAAGTGGAATAACTCGGCATCCTTTGCTTTGAGTTCCTCGATGCGCTTGAGGCCCCTGTCCCAGTCAGCGTATCGGATTGCCTGCGCTTTTTCGCAAACAATTTCGTGTACAACCTGGGCCTTGTGTCGGCGCACTTGAAGCCTGCCCTCGACAAACAGGCGTGTTCCTCGCAAGACAAAGCCTTCTATGATTTCGGCAACCCGCCCGTAGGCCACAAAACGAATAGGTGGTATTGGGCTTTCCAATGACGAACTTTGCACCACGGCCATCATGCGCAAAAACGCAATGACCTTTCCATCTTTTCTGATGGTGTCAAAGTGAATGTCTCCGGTAACATCGCCGGTAATGAAAATTTTATTCATCGTGTTTATCACCTCCCTGTGTGTGGTTATTCCTGGGTTCCTTTTGGCTTTGTGTAACGTCGCGTATATATTCGACCATCGCAAGGAAAGATGCCGCTTCTTCGGGGGATGCGAGCTTGTAGTCTTTTGGAGCGTCGTCCGCAAAATAGACCAGAACAACCGGTATCTCCCCATTGCGAATGGATGCAAGTTGCGAGAGTTTTAGTGAGTTGTCGACAGGCAGGGTGGCTTGCGGGCTTGTCAGCATAATGCCCCCTTTTCGTTGCCGTTCGCCAGCGTGAGTGAAATCAGACCGGTTGCGACCGGGACAACAAATAATGCCAGGCCAATTGCCAGATAAATGGCGGATATGATTAGGTCTGACATGGCGACAGATGACAGGCTTCCTGGGGCCTGGGAAGAGAGTATCTTCAGGTTTCCCATACACATAAGAATCAGGCCTGGAAACCCGCAGGTGGCAGCCGTTGCAGCGGTAAGAAGAATTGCAGCAGTTCGTTTGATTTCCACAGGAGTTCTCCTTTTTTGCGAAATTCTCCCGGTTCCGGGCCGGGGAAACAAAAAAAGCGCTCCCGTCAAGGGAGCGCTGCAAGGAGACGCAATATACCCTTGGGCAGTGCCTGGCAAAAAAACAAGAAACTGGCCTGGCAAAGCCGGGAACGCAATAGGTGACTGCTATTCTATGTGAAAAGTGTTGAGTTTGTCAAGTGTTTTTTTGGGAATTTTGCCAACCGAGCCAGGGATTCGATTGATGCAAGGATTGGCCGTACGGGTGAAGATTAGACCTTCAAATCCATTTTTCACCTGCGAAATTATGGCGACTCTTTGAGTAAGGTCAACATCGATTTGCCAGGCGCGGTCAGGCTCAGGGTTTCCAGGTCTTTGTAATCACCACCCAGAATTTCGTTCGGGCGGTATCCACACTCCAAAACGCCAAAGCGGGTCATTGGGTCGACCAGCACCTGCTCAACCAGTCGATGCTTAAGCGTTTGGACATAACTTTCATCCGGGTGGCTCCATTGCAGACGGCTTCCAGCAATCACACGCTCGGCAAACGGCTCGAAGGGCATGCTTTGTCCTTCCGAGAGCGCTGACAAGTTCGTCAGGGCCGATACTTTGAAAGCGGTCAACATGCCATCTGCCAACTCCGCCATCCGGTAGGTAAAGGCCCAATCGCAGGCCGTTATCCAATATGAAAACAGGAAAACCACCTGCGACGGGGGTGGAAGTTGCGGAAACAACAAGCCTTCGGGAGTGACTTTCCAGCGACGGGTGAGGCCGCCATCCACCAAGCCCGCTTGAAATGCCAGGGTGTGCACAAAGACCAGCGGCCAGACTTCATCTTCGCTACGCACTTTGGTTGTGTAGCGGCTGCTAATCACTTCTTTCATCTTTGGCGGGTTGACAAAACCCTCGCAAATCGCGTAAACGGCTTTGAGCGGAAGGTTGCCGGTGGATTGGGTGCCAATCGTTTTGTTTTTGGACAGATAATCAAGAAAAGTTAGCACATCGCGCCGCAAGGGCAGAGACTCAAAGCTGGCGACAAGTTCAGTATCCAGGCCGTTCAGCCAATTTTGCAGGTTTTTGGTCGTCGCCATCTGTTTCTGCGTGGCCGACATCCCATCGCCCAATGCAGCACCTTCTGGCTCGGCGCTGAATACGCGCCTGCCGCGCGCAGGTTTGACGCCCCGCAAACGTTCATTGACTTTGTCCAGATTAAATTCTTTCGGGTCAAAATCACCGCCTATCCAGGCCCGGTAGTGCTCGTGCTCCTCATGCTTTGGATTGGCAATGGCTGCGAGAAAGGTTTCGTAGCCCCAAACGCCGCCAACATCTTCGGGCGGACAGGCATTTTTACCGGCTAGACAAATCGGATAGCGCGCCCCTGTTTCAGCCTGGAGAATTTTTTCTACCAGAATCGTATGATGCCAACTGTCCCCAAAGTCGTATTCGTATTTGAACCTGGCTTTTTCACCCAAGCCGAGCTGATTGAACCGGTAGCGCGTCTCGTCTTTGGTGCCCAACTCATCATATTCGTCATCTTCCGGGTCGCCATAGATTTGCCCAGCAATGGTATACATGTGCAGGTGGTAATTCTGCCAGCCCATTGCCTCCTGAATGATTTCGTGCAGGGTCAAAAGGTTGGTATCTCCTGACACCAATAGCCTGCGCCAGACTGGGGGACTGACATCGTCGAGCGTCACTTTCAATTGGTAAACCTGTTTGGGCATTGGCATAGAGTCTCCTAAATTTCCTGGTAGTCAGCGCGTTCTTCAGCGGCCAATTTTGTAATGTGGCCAGCCACCCGCTTCCATTTTGGTTTGGCGGCGCGCTGCACAAACTCATGCAGACGATCCAGATTCAATCGGTCAAGGTTTTGCAGGCGGAGTTCGCGCAAGTAATCGAGAGAATCAGCATTCGGGGTGAGATGGGCCAGGTCGAGCAGCGCTTTTTCGGGGACGGCAACAAAGGCGGATTGTTCCGCTGCTACTTCAACGCGCAGGTAGCCAAAAAACAGGTGTGGGGCGAGGTGCTGGAAGTGGAATCCATCTTCCCATTGCGCCGGGCGGCCGGTCGTCATGCTCGAGGTACGGGCGACGTATTCAGGAATCAGCCCATAATAGGCCAGTGCAGACTGCGCGCTGACATACGAACCAGGCATCAAGTAATTGGCAACCAGGAAGGGGTGGGGAATATGTTTCTGATAGGGCGGCACCAGGGCATACAATCCCCGGCGCAGTTGCTTTAGTTTGCCCGCGCTAACCCAACGGGACAACTGTCGATGGACATCGTTCTGTTCAACATCCCCTGAGAGAAGCAGGTCTGTTTCAAACAGCGGTTGGTCGGCGGTCAGGTGAAGTAACTGTTCAAATTTCATGCGCTTATTATGCCACTAGCGGCAAACTGTTGCAACAAAAATGCACGGCGCGAACACTTTGCCAGGGTAGTATGCATTTTTATCATCATCTTTCAGCGCGGCGATTTCTGCTTACAACTGGCGTATCTGTTCTTCAAGTACGGCACAATTCTCACTCATACCCTTTTGCAAAACGCTCAAAGTTTTCGTGAAAATGTTGTAGCCAAGTTTCAATAAAGGACCTTGATTCAAACATTGGCAATAGGTCTACAGCCAGTTCTTCAACACGAATGGCGGCTATCTTATCTCTCAAAGCCAGCATCGCGCTGGTTGTTGTATACGGAATGGAAGCATCGGATGCCAGTTTTTCTTCCAGGGGATAAATGCCTTGTTGCATGAACCAGACCAAATCATAGAAATCACGGCCCTTGAGGAAAGCACCTTCACGTCCGCGCTGGAAGTTTCTTTCAAGGCAGGCAATCATTTTCCCGGCCATCATACTCTCAAGCGAGAAGTGGGCTGGCACAAAACTACGTCCGTGATAAAAAACGGGCGTGTTTTGAATAACCGCAACTTGTTTGTGATGGCTGATTTCCACCTTGAGATGGAGCGATTCGTTTGGGTACGCCGATAATCCCAGGGAATTTAAGATTGGAAACTTGAAGGTCAGGCGCAAAATGCCGTGTTCGCCTCGCTGGGATTTCCAGATTGTATCCGGGTAGCCAAGTGTGTTTGTGAACATGCCGACCAGGTCATTTTCCAGATTGGATAAATCGATTTCGGCCCCGTTATCGAGGTCTATATCTTCAGACAGACGATTGAGCGCATAAACGACGTGCAGGCAAGTGCCGCCATAAAAATTCAGTTTGCGATAGACAGGGTGGTTATACAGATAATCAAGTACATGCGCCTGTAAGGCTTCTTTGAGCAGAATGCGTTTTGTCTCTGCCGGTAAAAGCGGGTCTTTTTGGTCAAGAATATGTTTTAGAATTTGGGTCAGGTTTGCCATATATGTTTCCTGAAATTTTCCAAAATTTGCGTCATTTTTACCGATTTACTATTGTGTACAAATCTTGCAAATTCTTGCTGGTCTGGTAATTCAACTTCATCAAGGTTCAAACGCAACTCCTCGGCCAGATTGTTCTTCCTACTGCGATAGCGAGCCGGTATCGGCCTGAGATATAGGTAATCGAAGAGTGCCTTGCCCAATGTTGCGGTGGCATAGCGGATACCGAAGTATTCTGAAATTGAGAAGCCGTCATACAAGCCTGCCTGGATATTGCGATAGGTAAATGTGCCCACGGCGTTAGTAATCGTGCGCGTGTTTTTTGTCGTTATGCAGGTAATCAGATAGGTGACTTCGGTCATTAAATTGTGCTGCTGCAAAATGTATTCAAGGGATAGATAAGACTGTGGCAGCAGAATGGCGCTAACGACAGCCGCAAATTGTGGTTCCGCGCGGTGCCTTTCATAAAATCGAGCGGTCATATAAACCCCTTTTTTGAGAGTAAAAATATGCCCGGTCTTTGCCCAGCGATGCAGCAGAACCCGCGCGGAATGTGGCGATTCTATTCCGGCAGACTGCTTCAACGCTTCAATCGTGAAGTAGGGGATGTTTTCAAAGGGATGAAGAATGTTGGTTTTCATTTTTATATTAGATAATACACAAGATATGTATATTATCCAATATGAAACACGTTTTGTCAACACCGGCTGAAGTCCGAAAGTTTGTTTCAATTCAAGACGAGAATTATTGACCTCACAATTTGCGCTTGCGGCCAGGCCGCGTATAATGTTGCCATCATCGTATCCCGGAGCACTTCCCATGAAAATCACCTTCCTCGGCGGCGCGGACGAAGTCGGCGCAAGCGGCATCCTGGTTGAGACTGCCGGGCGGCGCGTGCTGGTCGATTGCGGCATCCGCCCCTCGCCCAAGGCCTACGGCGGCTTGGGCGCAGACCAACTG
>JAGXRB010000387.1 GCA_018336075.1 Bacteroidota bacterium | reverse complement strand
AATTGTTGCGGGAACCAATGCTGCCGGCGGAAAAGCTTCGTATGCCGGACATTCATTTCGTATGAAACTTGAGCTTAGCGATGCCTACTACTTTTCGATGAATCTGCCTTTGCAACAGATTCCAGATGAAGACTTTCTTCATGAAAAAGACGGAAGCTATTTCCGGTTCTTCTTCAGTCAGGACAAACTTTTCGCAATGTTGATGCGCAACTGTCAGGATAAAGCCAAAATTTGCGAAAAGGCCGTAAAAGAGCTATGGACAAAAGAAATGGTACAACAGAAGATTCTGAATCTTTAAGATTTGTTTTCTTTTTCCCTAAAAGTGAAATACGTACATTTGCAAATCATTCATGATGTTATTTATATTTGATCTAAATAAGCTTAAAAATGTCACTAAATAAAACAAAAGTTATTGAAACCCTCAAAGGTGTCATATACTTTGCCAAGGGCGATAATATAGTTGATCTTGGAATGCTTGACGAACTGGAAGTTGCAGAAAATGCTATCCGTTTCCGTCTGATTTTTCCGCGAATTGATGAGCCCGCTGTAAATATTGTTTCCAATGCCGCAACCAAAGCATTGCGGGAAGCTTTTGGTGAAGAAACGACAATAAAAATCACCCCCATCACCGAAAAAGAAAAAGGCAGAGGCCCGCTTGCCGGCGTGCGTCACATTATTGCTGTAGCTTCAGGAAAGGGTGGTGTTGGAAAATCAACTGTTGCTGCCAATCTTGCTATTGCACTTTCACGCACCGGCTCACAGGTTGGACTTGTCGACGCTGATATTTATGGACCATCGGTGCCTATGATGTTCGGTATTGTTGATGAAGCACCAGGGATGACCGAAAGAGAAGGTAAACCGTTGATTGTTCCAATTGAAAAATTTGGCATCAAACTTTTGTCGATCGGATTTTTCGTCGACACCAACAAGCCGCTTGTATGGCGCGGACCAATGGCAACAAGCGCACTTAATCAGTTGCTTAGCGATGCCGATTGGGGTATACTTGACTACCTCATCATCGACTTACCACCAGGGACAGGAGATATACAACTTACACTTGCTCAGTCTTATTCAGTGACCGGAGCTGTGGTCGTTACTACACCGCAAAAAGTTGCCTTTGCTGATGTTCGCCGCGCTGCAACTATGTTTCAGCAAGATAAACTTACAATCCCATTGCTTGGTTTGATCGAAAATATGGCTTATTTTACCCCAACCGATATGCCTGATAAGAAGTATTATATTTTCGGGAAAGGTCATGGTGAAGGTTTTGCCAACGCAATTGGAATTCCATTAATCGGACAAATCCCCATTGTTGAACAAATCTCCGCTTCAGGTGATGCCGGAAGCCCGATCGCATTGGATGAAGAGTCGCCAGTGGCAATTGCCTTTATGGAAGTGGCCTACAAGGTGAAAGAATTGGTAAAAAATCTATCTAAATAATCGAATTGTTAATCATTAAATAATCGAATCATGTCAGAACAAAAAGAAGAGCTGATCCGCAAAGTAAAAAATCTAATTGAGCAGGTTCGTCCATATTTACAGCAGGACGGCGGCGATATCAATTTCGTGAATATTAGCGAAGATATGGTTGTAAATGTTGAACTTACCGGCGCCTGCGGGAGTTGTCCGTACAGCACAATGACACTCAAAAACGGTGTTGAAAACACAATCCGTAAAGCCATTCCAGAAATAAAATCTGTAGAAGCAATAAATTTATAGGCCTTCCGAAGGGATTATTCCAGTCGATGTTTTTAGTTTCGCCGGTTTTATAATTGGATCGATATTTTGCCTTTGTAAATGTTTTTTACAAAGGCAAAAATATTTATGACAAGTATTTTGCCACAATTGGCATTCTGCGACCCATGCCGAATGCTTTTGGAGAAACCCTTAAAATTGGTGGCGTTTGGTGGCGTTTATACTCATTTGTGTTGACCAGCTTCAAAACCCTGTTCACCAGTTTCTCATCAAAACCCATCGCAACAAGTTCGCCAGGTCCTTTGCGCAATTCGATATACTGATATAGAATCTGATCGAGCAAGTCGTATTCGGGCAAACTGTCGCTGTCTTTCTGGTTTGGCCTCAATTCAGCTGAAGGTGGTTTGATAATGGTGTTTTCAGGAATAATTTCCTGCGCCCTGTTAATGTATCGGGCTAGCTCAAAAACTTCTGTTTTGTACACATCACCCAGTACTGAAAGACCACCGTTCATATCGCCATACAAGGTGCCATAACCTACAGCAGCTTCACTTTTATTGCTCGTATTTAACAAGATATAGCCAAATTTATTGCAAAATGCCATCAGCAGAACACCTCTGATGCGGGCCTGAATATTCTCCTCAGTCACATCGAAAGTGCGCCCTTCAAAATGCGATTTCAGGCTGTCGTCGAAGGTATCAAACAAATCTTTAATTTCAATAATGCTGCATGGCGAACCCAGATTTTTTGCCAGCGCAAGGGCATCTTCAACTGAATGACTCGAAGAAAACTGCGATGGCATAAGCAGTCCAAAAACATTTTCACTGCCTAATGCACGTGCGGCAAGCACCATTGTCAAGGCTGAGTCAATGCCACCGGACAAGCCAAGAATTGCTTTTTTGAAACCCATTTTGGCAAAATAATCACGTACACCCATCACGAGTGCATCTTGAATCAACTCCATTTTTTCGGGTATGACTAGATTGTCTGTTTCAGATTTTAAAGCTGCAAGCTCTTCTGAATCAACAATCTTCAGCGACTCCTCAAAAAACGGAAGACTGACTGCAACATGCCCATCAGCAGAGAAGGCAGCAGAACCTCCATCAAAAAGTATTTCAGTTTGTGCTCCAACATGGTTCACATAAATCAGTGGGATTTTGTAGAGCGATACATTTTCGCGCAAAACTTCAAGACGACGCTTTGGCTGCCCATAATTAAAGGGGGAAGCAGCAATATTGATCATCAGGTCGGGTTCGTGAACAATCAGCTCCTCCATCGGATTCACTGTATAGAGTCTGCTGTTGCCAACATCCCATATGTCTTCACAGATTGTCAGGGCAATTTTTTTATTCTTAAATTTTAGAATCTCAAAAGTTCTGGCAGGTTCAAAATAGCGGTACTCATCAAAAACATCATAATTGGGAAGCAATGCTTTGCGAAATACCTGCGTTTCGCCCTGAAAACAAAAAACTGCTGCATTAAACAGTGGTTTACCTTTTGGGCCGGTATTCCGCACGGGAGAACCGATAATGCAGGCAATATCTGTACATACTTCTGCAATTTGCCTGACAGCATTTTCGCAGCGATGAATGAAGTCGTCAAATTCAAGAAAATCCTGTGGAGGGTATCCGCAAACGGCCAATTCTGCAAAAACCACCAGGTCAGCACCTTTATCACGGGCTTCTTTAATGGTTTCTATAATTTTATTGCAATTGGCTTCAAAGTTGCCAATATGATAATTGTTCTGGGCAAGAGCGATTTTCACAACTCAAAAGTTAAAATAAAACTCCAATGCTTAGCTCAATAAAATTCGCAATAGCTTTTTGCTCAATTGAAGTGTCAACAGTGTTTTTGCCCTTCAAAATATCAAAAAAGTTGTTGTCGAAACGAAGTCCGCCAGTAAGCTTTGTTGAACCTCCCAGATTGTAATAAGCTCCAACACCCAGGATCAGCGATTCACGGCTGAACCTGTAATCGTCAGATACATCATGTTTTTTCTTTGCTTCGATTACATTTCCATCTTTGTAAAAGGTGTTGTCCGCTTTGGCACTGGTTTTAAATGCAAGTCCAAGACCAACCTCACCGTAATAAGTTACATCCTTAATCTCATTGGTTTTCATACGCAGAACAACAGGAACCTGAATATACTTTAGCCTAAGAAAGCGATTCATTTCTCCAACAATTTCATTGCCGCTTCCATCAGCAGATAGTTGCTTGAAAGGAAAAGTGTAAGCGCCATTAAGGTAAACTACGTTGAATCCTGTGTGAATAACATAGTTTTCCATCAAGTGAATATCGCCCACAAAGCCCCAGTTGAATCCAAGTTTTAAACCATCACGCTCATAACCATCAGAACTTGGTGAAACCCAGCCCAAACTAGGACTAAGTTTAAACCCAAACTGAAATGCTTTTTCCTGTGCCCGCACTGTCTGAACAGAAAAAACAGAGATTAAAAATAAGACTGATATTTGTAAAATGTTTCTCACGGAAGTAAAATTTGTCATTGAAGTTGCAAATTTACATTAAAATTTCGAATGCCTATATTATGAACAGCGCGAGTTGAGAGGTTCAACAATCAAACTATAACAGCAAAAAGCGCATTGGATTTTTGCTAAATTTACCGGCTGAAAAATCAAATGAATTGATGAATATTAATGATTCGAAAGCTTTGTCTCCTTCAGAGATTGCGTGGAAAAAGTTCCGGCGAAATCCTATGGGCATGGCAGCATTGTATTTCGTTTCATTAATAATATTGGTTGCTATGTTTGGATATCTGATTTCTCCGGACGAAACTCCGTTTGCCAACAGGCAGATTCTCGAAATCACCACTCAAAAGCCCGGTTTCAAAGTTTCAATGTTAAAAGTGCGCAACAACAATGCCTCAGTAAATAAAAATTTATTGCAAAAAATGCTCTTTGGTGAACGCGATCAATTCAGCTATCATCCTTTGAGTGAATTTCGTTTTACAGCAGACAGTATTTATATTAAGGTGTTTGACTCTGAACCCGAAGTGTCGCCGTATGAAACCGGATTTCATTTGGCTGATGTTGGTTTTGCCATTGCTGAAACACCGGCAAACAGCACAAATGAAACCATTTTTTTTAGTGACCTGAATTCCGGGGAGGTTGAAATAAACAAATCAGAATTAAAAACGCTCATTGAAAAAAAGCATCTCATCACCATGCGTTTCTGGTTAGGAACCGATCAGTTTGGCCGCGACCTGCTGAGCCGCTTGCTTATTGGCGCCCGCATCAGTCTTTCGGTTGGGTTCATCTCCGTTTTTATCTCTTTGTTTGTAGGCATTCTTATCGGAAGCATAGGCGGCTATTTTGGTGGGAAAACAGACGATTTAGTAATGTGGCTGATCAATGTAGTTTGGTCGATTCCAACCTTGTTGCTCGTCATTGCCATCACTTTTGCTTTGGGAAAAGGATTCTGGCAGGTTTTTATTGCAGTCGGGCTAACGATGTGGGTAGAAGTTGCAAGAGTTGTTCGGGGACAGATGATGAGTTTACGGGAAAAGGAATTTGCTGAGGCAGCCAAAGTGCTTGGCTATAATGATTTGAGAATAATTGTAAAACATCTGCTACCCAATGTAATGAGCCCTGTAATAGTGATTTCGGCTGCAAATTTTGCATCAGCAATTTTAATAGAAGCTGGTTTGAGTTTTCTCGGCCTTGGCGTGCAGCCTCCTGTGCCATCATGGGGCAGCATGATTAAAGAAAACTACGCTTTCATCATCCTCGATTCTGCCTACTTAGCCATTATGCCAGGCATTGCTATTATGTTGCTGGTACTGTCTTTTATGCTCATTGGCAATGCTTTGCGGGATGCACTCGATGTAAGGGGAAATTAGCAACCTCAACAAAATCCCTTTGCGTCTAAAAATCCCTTTACAGGCAGATATGACCTTAATCAGCAGCATTATTATGTTTAACTTTGCCGTCGGTTTTGAAAATCGGATGCTTTGAAAAAAATCTATCAATATGTTGTAAAATCCTATCTGGGACCTTTCGTCCTGACGTTTTTCATTGCACTGTTTATCCTTTTGATGCAGTTTCTCTGGAAATACATCGACGATTTAGTAGGCAAAGGTTTGGAAGGGCATATCATTGCGCAGCTTATGTTTTATGCAAGTGCCACATTTGTGCCATTAGCGCTTCCGCTTGCAATTCTTTTATCATCGCTCATGACATTTGGCAATCTTGGCGAACATTATGAGCTCGTTGCAATGAAAGCCTCAGGCATTTCGACCTGGAAAATCATGCGGCCTCTGGTCTATCTTTCATTTGGAATCAGCATTTTGGCATTCATTTTTTCTAACAATGTGCTGCCTGTTGCCAACCTGAAATTTCAATCACTTCTGTACGATGTCCGTCAGCAGAAACTTGCTTTCAACATCAGCGAAGGCGTATTTTACAATGGTATCGAAAATTATATCATTCGTGTAGGTGAAAAAGATCGCGATGGCCGTACTATTTACGATGTAAAAATTTATGACCATACCGACCGTGTAGGAAACGTAAAAGTGACAACAGCAAAATCAGGATATATGGAACTAAGTCCTGATCAGCGCAATGTGATTTTTACACTTTTCGATGGATATTCCTACACCGATATTGTCACAACTCGTAATTACCGCGATAACAGGCCTTTTGACAGAACAGTCTTCAGACAACAACGTATCAAGTTCGATCTGAGTGAGTTCGACCTGACGCGCACACAAGAGGAGTTGTTTAAAAGCCATTACAGCATGCTCAATACACGGCAGTTAACACAATTTATCGACTCATTGAATCTTAGATATACCGAAAGAAAAGAACGGTATACCGCTACATTTTATAAGCGTTTTCAGCACCTCTCAACAATTGACACCTCATACAAGCCAGTTCCGAAAAGCCGGTTTGCCAAAGTGTCTGAACTTGAAATTGACAGCCTGCAAACACCAGCTTCAGATAGCAGCATCCTTGCATCAGCAGATATAAATTATGTTGCAATAGCAGATAGCAGCGAACTCCCTTCTACATTTGCATTTTATGATTTTTCCTCAAAATATGACACCAATTTGCCTGCTCTTTTTGACAGCAATGTTTTGGTAAAAGCCGACAGCATTGAATCGCTATTGATTGACAGCATTGACCTTGCCGCTTTCGACAGCACAAAAAAAACTGAAGTTGTTGCAAGTGCTTTGATTGCAACAAAAAAAGATGATGACAAAAGTTTTAAATCAACTTTTATAGAACCATATCTGAAAAGCGATAAATTCAACATTATCGAGCTGGCCATTAATGCGGCGCGCAACAACAGAGACAATATAAATTTCAACAACAAAGATTTCGAATATCAGTCCGAAAACATCCGCAAGCATGAAATTGTCTGGCACAAAAAATTCACACTTTCGATTGCATGTCTCATCCTGTTTTTTATTGGCGCTCCAATGGGAGCCATCATCAGAAAAGGCGGACTTGGATTACCGGTTGTAATTTCAGTTTTCTTTTTTGTCATCTATCACATTACGAGTATAACCGGAGAAAAGGCTGCCAAAGTTGGCGATCTTGATATATTTTTCGGTGTATGGCTTTCTTCCATTGTTCTTATGCCAATTGGGATTTTCCTTACATTCAAGTCGGCAACAGATGCCCCCTTGTTGGATTCTGAAAGCTGGAAAAAGTTCTTTAACAGGCTAAGGCCGACAAAAGCAAGATTGAAATGAGAGTCCTATTTCTATGCAATAAGTCACCCTATCCAGCCCTTGAAGGTGGGCCAATCGCAATGAACAGCCTTATTGAAGGTTTGCTTGAAGCTGGGCATCAGGTAAAAATTCTTGCTGTGAATTCGGATAAATACAACATCAACCCTGATGATATCCCGGAAGAATATCGCAAAAAAACGGGTATAGAGCTGATTCATCTTGATCTCAGCATCAAAGCCTATGATGCGTTTTTAAACCTGCTGACTAATAAATCCTATCATGTTGAACGTTTTATTTCAACTGAGTTCACAAAAAAACTGATTCAGGTGCTTGACAGCACTCAATTCGATGTTGTGCAACTTGAAACCTTGTTTATGGTGCCATACATTTCCCATATCCGCCAACATAGCAGGGCAACTATCATACTAAGGGCACACAATATTGAGCACCTTATCTGGCAGCGTTTAGCCGAACAAACATCATTTTGGCCTAAGCGTCTTTACCTGAAACATCTAACAAATACATTGAAGTCTTTTGAACTGAAAGCACTCAGTCAGGTTGACGGAATTGCTGCAATAACAAGAAAAGATGCTGATTTCTTCCGTGGAAACACATCAATGCCTGTTATAGATATCCCATTTGGAATCAATCCTTTAAGTTTTGACATTTCTCCTGTGGAAACGGAAACTCCCTCTCTTTTTCATATAGGTGCCATGAACTGGATTCCAAATGAAGAGGGAATTCGCTGGTTTCTTGATTTCGTTTGGCCTGAGGTACACAAAAAGTTGCCTGAACTTAAATTTTATCTTGCCGGACGCTATATGCCCGGATGGCTTGTCACAGGCTATAAACCGAATATTGTTGTTGTTGGCGAAGTCGAAAATGCACAAGACTTTGTAAAATCAAAATCCATAGCGCTGGTGCCGCTGCTTTCCGGAAGTGGTATCAGAATCAAGATTATAGAAGCGATGGCACTTGGCAAAACAGTAATCACGACTGAAATTGGCGCTGAAGGCATCTTTTATAAGCATGAAAAAAATATTTTGATAGCGAATAAAATCAGTGAATTTGTAGAGTCGATCGAAAAATGCGTTAAGGACCCTCATTTCTGCCAGTTTATCGGACAAAACGCCCGTCAACTGATTGAAGAAGTTTATGACAATCATAAAATTGTTCATCGTTTGCTGCTGTTCTATAATGAACTTAAAAAGAGAACTTCCGGACATCACTAAAGCGAAGCTCACTGCTTCTCAAAAAACATCAACCGACAGTACAGTCATAGTTTTTACTGCAAACTTTTTATCTTTGCGGAGTTATTACCGTCCCGAAAAGGATTAATTGACTGGCATGAAGATATTTGTATTATTATCCCGTATACCATGGCCCCTTGAAAAGGGCGACAAACTCAGGGCATACAACCAAATTAAGCAACTTGCAGCAGGCAATGAAATAATACTTTGCGCCCTGAAAACTGATCCTAAAGCAGACAAACAAGCAGCTTTCAAAGCACTTCAACCTTATTGCCGCTCAGTAAATTTTATCGATTTATCTGGCATTGGCATCGGCCTGAATCTCATCCGGGCATGGCTTTCGGGCAAACCTCTGCAGACAGGATACTTCTACAATGCAAGCGCAGCCAGAAAAATTCACAAGCTTATCAAACAGCATCAGCCGGATGTTTTATATGGGCAGCTTTTGCGTGTAGCCGAATATATCCGACATGAAAAGCTCCCAAAAGCACTCGATTACCAGGACATCCTTTCAAAAGGTATGCAGCGTCGTTTTGAAATTGCACCATGGTTTTTAAAGCCATTTTTTAAAATGGAATACACACGGCTTATGCACTATGAAGCTGCAGTTTTTAACGATTTCGAACTGAAAACAATCATCAGTCTGCCTGACAAAATACTCATCCCCCACCCCGACAAAGACAAGATTCTAGTTGTTCCAAACGGTGTGGATCACGATTTCTTCAAGCCCATTGAAACAACGAAAAAATTTGATCTTGTTTTCACAGGCAACATGGCATATCCTCCGAATGTGAACGCTGCTGAATATCTTGCACTTGAAATTTTACCGCTTGTCCGGGAAAAATTTCCTGAAATAACCTTACTTATTGCTGGTGCAACACCTGATAAAAAAGTGAAAGCGCTGGCATCAGATCGGGTTATTGTTAGCGGCTGGATGGACGATATTAGAATGGCTTATGCCGAATCAAAGGTTTTTATTGCCCCGATGCGCATTGGCACGGGCTTGCAGAATAAATTGCTTGAAGCTATGTCGATGCTGCTTCCTTCTGTCACTACAGCACTTGCCAACGGGGCTCTTGGCGCTGTTGATGGAGAAGAACTGATTGTAGGCAACAATGAGCAGGAGCTTGCAGATGCTGTCATTTTTTTGCTTTCTGAAAAGGAAAAAGCAGATGAAATTGCAAAAAAAGGTTATGATTTTGTCCATAGAAATTTCGATTGGAAAGCTTCAACGAATCTTTTGGAAGCTTCTTTAAAGGAAATTTCTAAAAAATAAAAACCAAGTCCTTCCATATAATCAGTCTGTTTTACTTCAATCAAGTTATATCAATTCTTGAAGCTAGCTCTTTTTTGATTATTTTTGACACTTAAAAAATCAAAGATTCTATTTCAGGATCACATCTAAGATATTCAAATCAAATACTATAAGCAGTGGCAGACGATAAAAAAATTATTTTTTCGATGGTAGGAGTGAGCAAGGTCATTCCACCTTCAAGAACAATTTTGAAGGATATTTACCTTTCATTTTATTACGGCGCAAAAATCGGTATCATCGGACTCAATGGCTCAGGAAAATCCACTTTGCTGCGAATTATTGCAGGCAAAGAGAAATCTTATCAGGGTGATGTTGTTTTTTCTCCGGGCTATTCAGTAGGCATGCTCGATCAGGAACCTGATCTGGACAACAATAAAACCGTGAGGCAGGTTGTAGAAGAAGGCGTTCAGGAAATTGTTGACATTTTAAAAGCATATGAAGAGGTAAATAACCGCTTCATGGAACCAATGTCAGATGATGAAATGAATAAACTGATCGAAGAACAAGGCCGTCTGACCGATCTGATCGAACAAAAAGACGCATGGGAACTTGACAGCAAACTGGAAAGAGCCATGGATGCACTTCGCTGTCCGGAGCCCGAAACATCGATAAAGCATCTTTCTGGCGGTGAAAGACGCAGGGTGGCTTTATGTCGGCTGCTGCTGAGCGAACCAGATATTTTATTGCTCGATGAGCCTACCAACCACCTCGACGCCGAATCTGTTGAATGGCTGGAACAACACTTGCAGCAATACAAAGGAACTGTCATTGCAGTAACCCATGACCGCTACTTTTTGGATCATGCAGCCGGATGGATTTTAGAACTCGACCGCGGCGAAGGCATTCCATGGAAAGGCAACTATTCGTCGTGGCTTGAACAAAAAACCAAGCGGCTTGAAATGGAAGAAAAAACCGAAAGCCG
>JAGXRB010000386.1 GCA_018336075.1 Bacteroidota bacterium | reverse complement strand
ACAAAACCGGTATTTTTGGCAGCCGCTACGATCCACGTGTGATATGGCTTGGGCCAACTCAAATTCCAGCTGAAATCACTTCGTTGGCAAATGATGTGCTTGACACTTTCGATGCAATTGGTTTTTTGCGTGACAGACAGAATTTTGTTCCTCACCTTACCCTTGGCCGCATTAAGGCACTTCATGACAAACGCCTTTTTCAGGAGGTCGTGCAGCAGATTCCACAGCAACTTTATCTGCGTGAAGAGGTTTCAAGGATCATTCTTTTCGAAAGCATCCTTCGCAAAGAAGGCCCGCTTTACAAAGTAGAGCAGGCCTTCAGTCTGAAATCATCAAATGTGGTTTAAACGTATAGGCAGCGATAGCTGGTGTCGCCACTCATTTTCACTTTAAACTTCACATCTTTTGGAACAATGAAAGTCTCAAAGGCTTTGTAGGTTTTCCAGTCGGTTTCGCCCGGAAGCATCACCTGCATCTCACCCGAAACTACTGTCATATGTTCTACGGATGAGGTTCCGAATTCATACGAACCTGCTTTCATTGCGCCTATGGTTGCAGGGCCTTCCGCAGTTTCAATTGCGATGGACATTACATTTCCATCAAAATAAGTGTTTGTCTTAAACATATTTTTTATTATTAGGTTTGAAATTATCAGTGATCTTACTTTCCATAGCCGAAAAGTTTTTTTTCTTTGATCCGTTTTGCAACAAAAACTGGCACATCGTCTTCCCAATGAGGATTTGATGCCCTGATTTTTTCAAGCACATCATGGGAATATATTTTCAGAAAACGGGGATTCATATTTTGTATATCCAGAATCTTTCTGTTTTCGACGAGATGCCTGAACAGGTGTGTTGTCTCTACAGGAAATAGTAAGTCATTTATGGTGAGTAGTTTATCTGTGTCAGCATCCAGCGCAGGATAGATATACATCTTAACATTTTCAGGAAACAGTTTACCCAATGCTTCTATGATACCGCCTTTGAGGTCAGTGTAAAATTTAGGATTCATAACCTTTTTAAAGGTATCGATTCCTATGACTACACGTGCCTTAATAATTCGAAATTGCGAAATATAATCAACCAGTTTATAAAACTCCCTGAAGTTCGAAACCATCACATTTTGACCCATTTCGTTGAGAATATCCACACGATCCAGAAAGTCGCGTTCATCGAAATCGCCCTCCTGAAGCAGGTTGTTCATGGTTATTTCGCAGAGCGGAAGTGTGTTGTATTTGTCGTAATCTTCATCTTTTTTAAACAGGCTGTAACTCGATTTAAGCATGTCAACGCTCACATAGGTCACAGGCCTGAAGCTTCCGCGAAAGATAATCGCGTTTTTTTTGTACAACATATCGTCGGGCTCCTGAACATTGCCAAAGCGGTCGAACATGATCGCATTGGTGACACCGTTTTTTACAAGCTGAACGCCAAGCAGCCGATTGTCTACATAAGCAAGTTCTGGCCCGCTCATGTGAATCATGGTAATGGCAAGCCTGTCAGTGGCCAGATTTTCGAGCAGAGAAAGCAGGAAACTATTGGGTCGTTCCCAATGGTAAAAGCAGGCATAAAGGAGGTTGACACCAAGTATGCCGAGTGTGTTCTGCTGAAGTAGTGAATCGTTTTCGAACAGGCGGACGTGCAAAATAACCTGATTGGGTTCGCTGTTTTCCTTCAGTTGAAATTTTACACCCATCCAGCCGTGACTGATGTTATCCTTTTTAAAATTGAGCGTTGAAACCGTATCGGCGAAGGCAAAAAACCGCAGTCCTGGGTTTTTTGTTTCTGCAAGTAGTCCGGTGAGTTCAGTATATTCAGCATCCAGCATCAGCTCGAGGCGTTCGCGTGAGACATACCTTTTTGAAGTTTTCTCTTTGCAGTAAATGGCATCGCTGTAGCGTTTTTCGTAGGCGGAAATGGTTTTAGCGATGGTGCCGGATGCGCCCCCTGCCTGAAAAAAATTGCGCGCTACCTCTTGACCTCCACCGATTTCGGCAAAACTTCCAAAAATTGTCGGATCAAGATTAACCTCAAGGGCTTTGCGGTTTACGCTTAAAGTTTCATAACTGTCAGGAGCCATCAATGCTGTACTTTTAAGCTACAAAGATACCAAAAAGCCGGAAGCTTCAAATGTTTTGCCTAAGGAGTTGCAAGATTGAGAAAAGCTTGTTCCCGCATGTCAGTCTGAAGCTGATATGCAGGAACTTTTTTTACTTTTAAGATGCGGTCAATACAAGGTCATTCTTCTTCTTCGATCTCGTCGAGATCTGTCATGATGGCTTCAACGATGTTGTAGGCGCCATCCCATATATCGGCGATTGTAGCATCGAGCATATAGCAGGGTGTGGTGAAAACTTTGTTTTCGGAGTCGCAAACCACATCGCCATGGTCGGTCTGAATGTGTGTGGCACCAATAGCTTCGATCGCTTTTATGGTTCCTTCATCAGTACCGATAGTTACATTGATTTCACCGAGGATTTTGGCTATAAACACTGGTGAGATGCACATTGCACCAATAGGTTTTTTCAGCGCATGCATGCTTTTCACAGCGGCTTCCACTTCAGGGTTAACTTTCGCATCAGGGCCATCGAAAGCTACTGTAGAGAGATTTTTGGCAGCGCCAAAGCCTCCCGGAAAAAACAACACATCAAATTCTTCTGCTTTGAATTCAGAGAGGTTTTTGATGTTTCCGCGGGCTATGCGGGCTGATTCGATCAGTACATTTCTTTTCTCAGGCATCTCCTGTCCGGTGAGATGGTTGATCACATGGTGCTGGTCAATGTCGGGAGCAAAACACTGATAATCTGCGCCGGCCTGCTTTATGGCCAGCATTGCAAGCGTGGCTTCGTGGATTTCAGCCCCGTCATAGACGCCACATCCTGCCAGAATAACTGCAAATTTTTTCATGGTATATTGTATTTATTATTTCTGTAATTAAAGTTTAGTTGTTCAAGAACCGGTGATGCGTAATCGGTGATGTGTAATGAGTAATCTGAAATCTCATCACCCATCACCCATCACTCATCACACATTTTGTAAACAATTGCAACAACAGTCACATCATCGCCACCCATATTGATTGAAAGTCCGTAAGGTTTCGCTGGCGATAGTTTTATTTGGGCTGCACCTGCATTTCCGGTAAGTTGCTGCCAGATCGTTACTGCCTGATGCACGCCTGTGGCGCCTGTTGGGTGACCCCATCCGATAAGACCACCTGTTGTATTCATCGGCATTGCGCCATCGCGAGCAGTTTTTCCGGCAGCGACATAGGCAGCGCCCTCTCCTGGAGCTGCAAGTCCAAGCGCTTCAACAGCAAGAATACCGGCAATACTGAAGCAGTCATGGGTTTCAATGGTTCCTAGCTGTTCGATTGAGATGCCTGCATTTTCGAGTGCTTTTGCAGCGGTCTTGCGGATTGTTGTCAAATCAAGCGGGTTTGGGGGATCGCTAGTAATATTGCGGGTAAGCTGAGCAAAACCAACAATTTCTACAGCATCCTTGCAGGGAACGCCAAGCTTCTTCAAGCCCTCTTCGGAGGCAATGAGGATACCTGAGGCGCCATCCGAAACTTTCGAACAGTCGAAGAAGTTGAGGTGATCAACGAAATTCTTCCCGTTTGGAGTCATTTTGTGATACAAGCCTTCGAGGTCGGTTGCAGTGTTGTGATGCTCCTGGGCGGTCGGGTCGAGACGGGCGTTTTCTATGGCATTTCTGAACCAGCGACCCATCCCTTTCCGGGCATTGTCGAAACCATATTTTTCATAGTAAGCGCCTGCACGGTCAGAAAACTGACCGGGAAAGAAATATGCATGGCTTTTTTTTCTGTTTTGAAACCAGCCTGCATAGGCAAGGAAGTCGGCTCCATAGATGGCTTTAACAGTGTTTTGCACTTCAACACCCAAAGCGAGGACAACATCAGCGGTTTCGGCCATCACCGACCTGATGCCTGAGATGATGGCAAGTCCGCCCGAAGCACAGGCGCCTTCCACGCTGAGTGATGGTTTAAACTCCAAATCGGGGTCAATGGTAGCAGCAAAGCCGCCGAGATGACCCTGTTTGTTGAAAACAGCAGCCATGAAATTACCAATCACAGTTTCATCAATGGCTGAGGGATTTGGAACTTGTTTAAGCACAGCCTGCCCGGCTTCATGGATATAGTTTTCCAGACCGGGACGCTCTTTTTTTGGATTGAACTCTTTTCGGCCTGTTCCCATTGAAATGGTGTTTGCGCCGGCTACCAGATATATTTTTCTTCTCATGGATTACTTTTTTTTGCGGTGATTAAGCGAAAAAACTGTTGACAGGGCCATAGGCATGGAAAAATCCGGTGAGCATAACGGTGTTTACGTCATTCTCGTTAAAAGCAACGCCATCAGCAACCAATTTACGGCCAATGGCATCGGAGTTTAAACCATATTCAACGGCCATTTTTGCAGCAGGGCTATTCAAAGATTTCAAGCCGGAAAACCAGGCAGAAAAGTGACTTTCTTTGTCTGCAACTTTAATGGCAACTCTCCATGGCTGAAATCCTGCAGGCATGGTGCCAAGCCACTCCTCAGCATTGGGTTTAAAGGAGTCGATGGCGATATAACTTTTTGTTTCGGGATCAAAAACTGCCACAGGAGCACCTTTTTCGTATTTCAGGAAACCATCTTTTTGTGCGCCGCTTGAATGCTGACCACCTTTGACACCCATCTCCAGCATGCGGTCGAGCAAGGGGCTGTGCAGGTTTTCATCATGCAGGAAAGGATTCATCACTTTCATGATAAACTGAACCACATCCGCGCCAACATAGTCGATGAGCTGAAAGATACCCATCGGCCTGACCAGATAATCCTGGGTTATTTTGTTGACAATGTATACTGCCTCAGCGAAAGGCCGCCCGGCAGAAAGTTCGAGTGCTTTGTTGATTCCATATAAAGCATCGCGCATAAAGTGACCATTGCCAATGAAACCTGCGAAATCATTGCTTTTTACAACAACTTTTTTGAGTGCTTTGGCATAATCTACTGCAAACTGACTGGTTTCTGCTAGTGTTTTTTCAGTTACGATCAACTCAACAAGACGCTGCACTGCAGGAGGGTTGTAAAAGTGAAATCCAAGCACGCGACCATCTAACTTAGCTTCATTTTCGATGATGTGGATGGGCACAGAAGAAGTGTTGGTAAAAAACCATGGCTTATTGGGATTGTTTTGATCAATCTGGCTCAGGATTTTTACCTTTAAATCCTTGTTTTCACTGACGGCTTCGAAGATAAGTTGCGACCTGTATGCTACTTCCATTGCTGTTGTTGGTCTCACGATGCGAAGTGTATCAATAATATACTGCCCGATTATATCACTGTTTTCGATCAGGGCGGCATTATCAGCATACATCTGTCGCAACCATACGATTTTCTTTTCAGCAATTTTGAGCACCTGAATACGGAGGTAGTCTATCAAACCGAATAGCCCCTCATCAGAGAGGTCGATGGCATTGAGCACAAAAGTTTTTCCTTTGTTTTCAGGTTTCAGGCTCAGGTCGGCCATTTCTACAGCGGTGAGCAGCAGAATGCCGCTGCCCATCTTGCCAGCTGCCCCCAGCACTGAAACATGTTGTAATCTTTCGTCGTAATTCATACTTTTAATATTTTGTTTTTGATTGTTAATTTCACTGATCTCACCAAACGGGAGGTCTTTTTTCAAGAAAGGCCTTCATGCCTTCTTCGCCTTGAGAACCCGATCCAAAGAGAGATCCAAAGTTTTCAGCTTCGTTTTCGCAACCGGCTGCAAAAGACGCATTCATTCCGGAACGGGTGACAGCTTTCACTTTTTGCACAGCCAATGGGCCTTTGGAAGCTATGAGGCGGGCTGTGCGCATTGCTTCCTCTACCAAATTTTCAGGTTCAGTTACTTTTTGCACCAGACCCATGCGCAGCGCTTCGTCGGCGCCAATCATTTCGGCTGTTGTCAGCAGGAATAGCGCATTGGCGAGTCCAATCAGCCGCGGCAGCCGCTGTGTGCCTGCATAACCGGGAATGAGACCAAGATTCACTTCCGGTTGACCGAATTTCGCTTTTGTCGAGGCAAAACGAAAGTCGCACGACAAAGCAAGTTCGAGGCCGCCACCGAGCGCAAAGCCATTGATGGCTGCTATGACAGGAAAAGGCAACAATTCGAGTGACCTGAAGGTATTTTGTCCCATACGACCAAAAGCACTGCCTTCAGCAGAAGATTTATGTACCATTTCAGCAATGTCGGCACCGGCAACAAAAGCTTTGCCTTCACCAGTGATGACCATTGCCCGGACAGTCAAATTGTTTTTTATTGTTGCCACAAGGTGATCCATCTCCTGAAAAAATAAGGTATTGAGCGCATTCAGCGCTTGCGGACGGGAAAGTGTTACAAGGACAACACCATCATTAATCGCTACATTTAAAATCTGATATTCCATTTCAATTATTTTTATGCTCAAATGTATATATTTTTTTCAAATGTTAAAACGCTAAAAGGCAATTATTGAACTTTTTGATCAATAGAATGTTTTCTTAGATATCTGAAAACAAAACTTTTAAGCTTATTTATAATTGTTGTTAAAAAATTTCGTTATTTTTGTTGCGAAATATGGTTAAAAAAGTTGTATATAAAATCTCTGCTATTCTCCTGTCGTTCGTTGTTTTATTCAGCACGATGGGGATGACAATAAATGCGCATTATTGTCATACATCCGAATATATGCAGAAATCACTTTTGCCATTTCCGATTTCATGTGACCATCAAGAAATGAATTCGCTTGGTATTAATCAAGTTGCGGGCGAAAATATTCCCAGCTGCTGCGCTGTCATTCCAGAAAATGACATGTCTCAAATGACTGTAATAAGTGAAGAATGCTGTGAAGATTTCTTCCATTTTATTAAGGTGATTACTGACTTCGATCTGCCACAGCTTAAATTTAAAACCCTTTTTAATAAGTTTCTTGCCCTTACAATGCGTTTGTTTGAGCTAATAGCACCATCAAAAGCAAGCCCGGGGCAAACAGCATTACTCGAAATTCAAAATCAGCCGCCATCCCTGTTTGGGAAAGATCTGGCGATCTCCATCCATCAGCTTAAACTGGATACTGTACTGCTTTAATCTATCATCGCTCAAAGATTTCTGAGCGACCAATTCTCGTTTTTTTTTTACGATTAAAGCATACTAAATATGAATAATTATATTCGGATATTGTCATTACTTGCAATATTCATGATCTCACAACAAAGTTTTGCACAGAAAGTTAAGGGTTTTGTTTATGAGAGCATAGACAATGACACTTTGCCACTTCCCGGGGTAAATATTTTCTGGGAAGGCACACAAAAGGGAACCATTTCAGATGCCAAAGGGGCATTCAGTCTGGACACACCTAAGGGCGCTCACCATTTAATTTTCAGTTTTGTCGGTTATGCCAACGACAGTATTCATTACCATGCTGATGGCAAACCCCTGAAACATATCATGCGGCAGCCGTTGACGCTTTCAGAAGTGGAGGTGACTACGCGTGCTAAAACGAATTATGTTTCGAGAATGAGCACGGTAAATGCAATAACCATCACTTCAGGTGAATTACAGCGCGCTGCATGCTGCAACCTTTCAGAAAGCTTTGAAACAAGCGCCAGTGTTGATGTTTCTTACAGCGATGCTGTTACTGGCGCCAAGCAGATTGAACTGCTGGGTCTGTCAGGAAATTACACACAAATGATGAGTGAAAATATGCCAAACATGCGCGGTCTGGCTAACAGCTTCGGTTTGAGCTATATTCCAGGCAGCTGGATGGAAAGCATTCAGGTTTCAAAGGGGACATCTTCAGTGCTGAACGGCTATGAATCCATCAGTGGACAGATCAATGTTGAGTTTAAAAAACCCAGAGAGAGTGAAAAGTTTTTTCTGAACCTCTATCAAAATCATATGGGTCGTTCGGAAGCTAATTTCAATGTGCGCCTCAGCCCTACAGAGAAATTGCAGACCATGCTGCTCGGTCATGTCAGCCGCAATGGAAGTAAGCAGGACATGAACCACGACGGATTTCTCGATGAGCCACTCTACACACAATACAATTTTTTTAACCGTTGGGACTATAATGCTGAAAACTTCGAATTTCAATTCGGCATCAAAGCCATGAAAGAAGACCGCCGCGGAGGCCAGCTGAGCTTTGACAATGAAAAACCAAGGGATCTGTCGAATGGTTATGGGGTTGAACTGCTTACTGACCGTGTTGAAACATTTCTGAAAACAGGCTATATTTTCCGCAACAGACCGGCTACAAGTCTGGGTATTCAACAACAATATACTTACCATAAACTGAATTCTTTCTTTGGGCTCAAGGATTATGATGCACAACAGAATTCCTATTATGGAAATGCACTTTTTCAGTCATTTATTGGAAACACCATGCACACTTATACCACTGGTTTAAGTTTTGTGTATGATCAGTACAACGAGCAGTTGAACGACAGTGTTTTCTTGCGAACAGAAAGTGTTCCGGGGGCATTCTTTCAATACAGTTTCAGCGATGGCGAAAGGGTGAATCTGATTGCCGGACTCAGAGCGGATCACCACAATGAATATGGTTTGTTTTTTACACCCCGCTTACATTTCAGATACAATTTCACTGATAACACAATTTTCAGGGCCTCGGCAGGAAAAGGATACCGCTCAACCAATGTGTTGGCCGAAAACACCTCCTTACTTGCATCGGCACGCAGGATTGTTTTCAGAAATACTCCTGCTATGGAAGAAGCATGGAACTATGGCATCAACCTGAGTCAGCATGTTGTGATTGGCAACAGGGAACTTACCATCAATGCAGACCTTTACCGAACCGACTTCATCAATCAGGTGATCGTCGACCGCGATTCTGACATGGATCTCATCCAGATATACAATCTGGAAGGCAGTTCCTATTCAAACAGTTTTCAGGTCGAAGCCAACTATGAGCTCATTAAGGGTTTAGACCTTACTGCAGCCTTCAGGGTGAACGACGTAAAAATGACCTTTGACAACAGCCTGCTTGAAAAGCCTTTGGTAAACAAATACAAAGGCTTGGTTAGTCTTTCTTATGTTACCAATCTCAAAAAATGGCAGTTTGATTTCACAACACAATTCAACGGACAAACACGTTTGCCAAGCACAGATAGCTATCCTGAAATACATCAGCGCGAAGCCATTTCGCCAGCATACACTATTATCCATGCACAGGTGACAAAGTTTTACCGCAAGTGGAATATATATCTCGGCGGCGAAAACCTGACAAACTTCAAGCAGGATCACCCGATTATTTCGGCTGAAAACCCCTTCGGAAACCATTTCGATTCTTCAATGATCTGGGGGCCTGTTTCAGGAATCAAGCTTTATGCAGGTTTGAGATATACAATAGAGTAAGGAGCTGGTGAAAGACAGTTTCTGCAAAGCACACTCAAAAATAGTAATCAACAATTAATCACAAACATTATAAGAAAATGAAAACACTTAAATCAGTTATAATCCTTTTGTTTTTTGTTTTTGGCAGCGCAGCATTGACAGCCCAGGATGCGGAAAGCAAATATGAAAAGGTGGAAATTCAAACATCCGCTGTCTGTGGCATGTGTAAGGACAGGCTTGAGAAAAACATGGCATTCGAAAAAGGCGTAAAATCTGTCTCACTGGATGAAGAAACAAAGATTATCACAATTGAGTTTCGCAAAGGAAAGAATGACAAGGAAAAGCTTAAGAAGGCAATCACCAAAATTGGTTACGATGCAGATGATCTTTTAGCCGACCAGAAAGCACATGACAAGTTGCCGGCTTGTTGCCAAAAAGGCAATGAACCGCACTGAGTGAAAGGCCAAAAATAACACATTCATTTCTTCAGGATAAATCCTGCGGAAACAGTCTGTTTTTTTCAAATATGTAGTGGACTTGCATAAGATATGTAAGTCCACTTTTTTTTGGCTACATCAATATCTATCATTCATTTTGAATAATTTGCAAACAATTTATTCTCCATAAAATAATCTCAATCACTTATTTTGCGGGTTTGTTTTGTCTATTTTTACGCCGAAATAAGCAAAATCAACGAGTTAACGACCAAACAATCAAATGAGTATCTTTTCATCTTTTATTAAAGGGAATTCAGATTTTTTGTCTCTCGATCTTTCCTATCATTACCATGATCCTGCTAAAGAAGAAATTGTTTTATATAACAATGGAAAAAAAACAATTGGACCGGCAAAATTGGTAGTGATTAATGAAACAAAGCAGCAGTTTGAGTATACTATTGAAAAAATTCCTTCACGGATAGGCATTCTTATACGACTGGCGCAGTTTAGAGATAAAAACGACCAGCCATTTGCAGGAAATCTTGCGCAAGTGCAAATTCAATTCAGCGGAAACAAAGTTGTATTCATTCCGGAAGGCAATAAATTTAAACGGGAAAAATAATCAACCATAAAGTTGTCTTCAAGTTCCCCATCAAAGTGGAAAGAATTTCAAGTGATCAGTAAATCCTACTTCCCAGTGTGTCCAAATCCACCGCTTCCTCTATCGGTTTCATCGAGCTTATCTGTTTGCTTCCATTGTGCTTTTTCATGCTGGCTGATAATCATCTGGGCAATCCTGTCGCCATGGTGAATGGTAAATGGCTCAACAGAAAGATTGATTAAAATCACCTTAATTTCTCCCCTGTAGTCAGCATCTATTGTCCCGGGTGAATTAAGCACAGTTACGCCATGCTTGATTGCAAGGCCGCTTCTGGGTCTTACCTGCGCTTCAAAACCTACAGGCAAACTTATGAACAATCCGGTTGGAATCAGGGCTCGCTGCATGGGTAGTATTGTTGCCGTTTCTATTAGGTTTGCCCGCAGATCCATTCCAGCAGAAGCCATTGTTTCATACGAAGGCACGGGATTATCAGAATGATTTACAATTTTAATCTCCATAAAAAATGAGTGATGATAATTTCACAAAATTATAATTTTATGCGGGTTTTGAGCGTGAAATACTACAACAATAATCAATTTGTACAATACCGATAAGAAGCAATTAATCAGAAATGAAGATAAGAAATCTTTTATTCAGGCAGTTGGTTTTTTGATGAGATACATTTCTTTTTTGTTGCGGTATTAAATATGATTTGCTTTTAATATTAATATTATGGTAATTTAGTGCCAAAATTCTCCAGCATATGACCAATTCTGTAAAATACATTTTGACTGTTTTGTTTTTTGTAGCATTTGGCAGCCAAACCAATGCCCAGAAAAGTATAGAAAGCTCAGGATATAGTGAGAACAAAAACATGTCTGCCTCCTGGATTATTTCAATGTCGGGTGGCACTTCTGTTTTCTTTGGCGATGTGAAGCAAAATCCTTTTTTGCCAGTAACCACCAACAGAAGTGAACTGCGCTATGTTGTGGATATTGGACTTGAGCGCCGGTTTTCCGCATCCTTAGCCGCCAGGCTTCAGGCAGCATATTCCCATGTTGTTGGTACAAGCCGTATCAACGACATTCATTTTCAATCCTTCGTTTACGAAGCCAATGCAGCAGTACTTTTCTACCCTATTAACCTTTTTTCGGGTTATGACACAAAGCTATTTGCTGATTTTTATATTGTTTTGGGTGGGGGAATGGCCAGCTACAACGCAAAATTGTATCAGTTGAGTTCTGGAAACGAACTTGCAAGCAGCGGTCACGGGACTGGGAATGGCATCGGAGGGACTCAGGCAGACGCTTTTTTACTTGGAGGAATTGGGGTTGATATACCGATAAGTCCAAACATTTCAATTCGTTTCGAGACCGCCAACAGAGCACTTGCAACAGATAATTTCGATTTGAGGATAGGTGGCTTCAAATATGATATTTATAATTACACTACGCTTGGGCTAAAGTATTCTTTTGCCAAACGTCCCGGAAATATGAGAAAACTTCCGGAAGTTCCTAAAACACATATCCCGGAAAAAGAAACAGACACTGTAAAGAAAGTCACTGACGACAGCTGGCTTTTGTTGAATAAAGTTATAAAGACAGATCCGGCTGAAACTGAAGTAATTGAGAAAGAGGTTGTTGTGGATGCCACAGTCACAGTAAAAGAAACAGAGGCTAAAACGGTGACTGACACTTCGCCTGTTTCAGCCATCAAAGATGTGGAATACCGTGTACAGATCCTTGCTAACGGGAGAAGGGCAGCTGATATAGCGGCTTTAGCCAAACGATTTAGAATGAATGCTGCCGAAATAAAACAAGACATGTACAATGGAATGTTCATATACACCGTTGGTTCTTTTGCAACCTACAACGAGGCTGCACGGAGCCGCAATAGCATCCGTGAGGAGAATGGTGTTTCTGATGCTTTTGTCGTTTACTTTGAAAACGGACAAAGACAGGCAGCTTTTCCTAAGACCAGGCATTAATGGAATTGAAATTTTTGATTAAAAAGCATATTTTTGCAAAGGAATTGAAAACCTATCAACAGAATAAAAAATGAACAACAGCGATTTTGACTATCAGCCTGAAAAAGATGATCTGCCCAGAACAGTGACTTTTTGGATTATCGTAATCGCATTGGCGGCAGCAGTTTATCTATCACAGATTCTTGTCTGATTGCTTGGTTTTCCTGCAATGAAAATGCCTGACTGTTTCTTGCAGTCAGGCATTTTTATTTCGAATAAGTCTATTGTTTAATACCGGATTATTTTTCCTGTCCGGAGCCCGTTATTCGTTTTAAGCTGATAGAAATACAGCCCGCTTTTTGCAGAAAGACCGCTTTGCTCATTGGCATCCCAGCGGATTTCGTTGCTCATATTGCGATCGGAAGCAACAACTTTGCTGAACAACCTGCGACCCTGCAAATTAAAAATGATCAGTTCTACATCTTGCTTTTCAAGGGAAGTGAACGTGAAGATGACCGATTCGCTGAATGGGTTGGGTCTGACAGAAAAGTTTTTGAGTGCTGCTGTTTCTGGACTCTGACTTATGAGCTGATCGTTCACCAATAGAGTAATCGTTCTGTTACTTAGATTTGTTTCAACCCCGACTTCGAAGATGACATAATTCAAGGTTGGATTTAAAGCAAAAACACCTGGCCTTATTTCAACTTCCACAACTAGAGAATCGCCCTGAGCAAGCACAAAAGGGAATTCTGGCAGCGATGGCAGCATTACAAAATAATCCTCATCAATGGGCATTATTTCGTCGATCAGCACCTCATTGGCAGTTTGATTTTTGATAACGAAGCTTCCGAAATAGTTATCGACAAAATAAACTGTGTCGGGAGCGATGGTAATGTCGGTCAGCATCTGATCGCCGAGGACAAACATATGTGGATCGAGGGCGCCCATATACGGATGCCGGATGCTTCTTCCCGAGGCATCGGCTGCAGCAATGAAATAGCGGATTGTATCGTTTCCGGTATAATTTTTTATATAACCACTATAAGCTGTTTCGTTCGAATT
>JAGXRB010000385.1 GCA_018336075.1 Bacteroidota bacterium | reverse complement strand
AAAAGGCACCAATTTATTATTCAAGAGCTGCAAGCATGCGCTTATAGCTTTATACACTCCTACTTGAATCCGCGAAGGGCTCGATAGCACCATTTTTGCAATAAGTTTCTTCCGACATCGCTAAGGTAATAGTTAGCCTCTAATTATCTCTGTTTTTACTTGGAGCTTAGAATCCGCGCCAACCTTAAATGGTTTTCTTATTACAAGTCTGGAGACCGATAGATTGCGGCGTCGTAGTTGAAAACTGCACCGTAAGGGTTGTAAAAAACAAAAAAAGCTGCCCCATTCTTTGGGACAGCTTTTTTTTCATACTGTAAAGCCTTCTATGCTTTCGTCATTTTCCTGGAGTAGTAGCCCCTAAAACGATATCTCACAAGGTAAAGCGCATGATACATTGCCGGGATTACAATCAATGTCAGGAAAGTCGCAAAACTTAATCCAAAAATGACTGTCCACGACATGGGTGCCCAAAACAACGCATTGTCACCACCAAAATAGATGTCCGGATCGAAGCGCTCAAACAGGCCAAGGAAATCAATGTTGAGTCCGATAGCTAGCGGAATCAATCCAAGTATGGTGGTTATTGCAGTGAGCAAAACAGGCCTGAGCCTTGTTTTTCCGGCTTCAACAATGCATTCCAAAGACTCAGCTTTGGGCAGGTCATCTGAAGGATCAATATCAGCTTCAATCTTTTTGTTGAGTTTCAGCAGACTTATATAGTCAATAAGTACAATTCCATTGTTTACCACAACCCCTGCAAGAGAAACGATACCGATACCTGTCATGATAACGACAAAATCCATTCCAAAAGTGGCCAATCCGCCAAAAACGCCAATTGTACTGAAAAGCACTGTCGTAAGAATGATCCCGGGTTTGATGACGGAATTGAACTGTGCAACCAAAATCAACAAAATAATAGCCACGGCAATAAGCAAGGCACGGGCAAGAAAGGCCATTGATGCCTGTTGTTCTTCCTGCTCTCCGGTAAATTTATAGCGATAGCCTTCAGGGAAATCATGTGAAGCCAAAATGGGTTTTAGTTTCTCATTAATCTCTGTGGCATTGTATCCTTCAAGAACATTGGAAGAAATTGTTATCACCCTGTTGCGGTTGATGCGCGAAACGGCTCCGTAAGTTGAACTTAATGACACATCGGCAACTGCTGAAATAGGCACCTGAACGATCTTTCCGCTTGCCTGATCGCGGAAGGTAATGGTTTGGTTGATCAATGAAGCAAGATTGTATCTGTACTCATCTTTCATGCGCAGCTGAATCGGATATTCATCTTCGCCAACTTTGTAGTTTGATATTTCGGAGCCGAAAAGTGCAGTTCTTATAGTGCTTCCAATCTGGTTCGTTGAAAGACCGAAACGTCTTGCACGATCACGGTCGATGCTGATGTTGATTTCCGGTTTTCCTACATCTAAGTCAATTTGCAAACCTTCAATACCGGGGATATATGCACTGTTTATTACATAAATCAGGGTGTCGGTAAGATCCAGAAGTTTATCAAAATCACGTCCGCTAATCTCAATATTGATTGGTTTTCCTACCGGAGGACCTTCATTTTGTTTTTCAACTGTGATAAATGCACCCGGGTAAACGCCAATGAGTTCGTCCGACAATCTTTTCTGAATTTTCGCCGTGCTTATGCCGTCTCTATCTTTGAAATCAATGAAAGTGACGGTTATTAAACCTCTGTTGGGCGTTCCTCCCCTGCCGCTGAAACCATCATTCTCGCCAACAGCACCTGTTCCAATGTTGGTGAGCACCGATTTAACAATTTGTTTCTCTGGTTCAACAAGTTCAAAAACGCGTTCTTCGATCTTTTGCACAATAGAGTCTGAAACATCTATGTCAGTTCCTAATGGCAATTCAACCATGATATTGATGTATTTTGGTTCGCCTGAAGGGAAAAATTCAACGGTAGGTTTGCTCCCAAAATAGAATCCGATCGATAGAATCATCAGCACAAATGTTCCTGCAACAACCCAGAAAGCATTTCTGCCCTTTAAGGCGATAAGCAGGGTTTTCAGATATAGTTTTTCGATCCAAACCAGCAAGACTGTTTGAAACCAACGTGAAAGCCTGTTTAGGAAGAGGATGTTTGCAAGGCCCAAAAAGGCGAAAATTACAAGCAGACTTCCGAAAGTGTTTTTTCCGGAGATAAAAAATATTGCAGCGAGCGCAAGCATTATTCCAGTCAGGATCAATGTGACCTTCACATTTGGTCTTTCATTCGCATCTTCCTGTTTGAAAAACTGGCGCATGATGACGGGAATGAGCACCAAAGCAGTAAATAAGGATGAGGTGAGCACAATGATAAGCGTCATAGGCAAAAATTTCATGAATTCACCCATGATAGAATCCCAGAATACAAGCGGGAAAAAGGCTGCGAGCGTTGTTGCCGTCGATGAAATAATTGGCATGGCAATTTCGCCCACTGCAAGCCGGCTTGCCATTGTAATACTATAGCCCTTATCAACGTATCTGTAGATGTTTTCGACCACCACAATGGCATTGTCAACAAGCATTCCAAGTGCCAGGATGAGTGAAAACAGTACAATCATATTGATCTGAAATCCCATAAGTCCCATTATCATAAAAGAAATAAACATGGACAATGGGATTGAAATGCCGACAAATAGCGCATTGCGTGTTCCAAGGAAGAAGTAGAGGATAAAAACAACGAAGATTATACCCATTATCATACTGTTCTCAAGGTTGCTGAGCTGCAGCTTTATTTGCTCCGACTGATCGTTGGTAAGCGTAATTCTAAGGTCTTCAGGCAGCAAACGGTCCGCTCTAGATTCATCAAGCAGTTTGAAAATCTTATCAGTGGCATCAAGCAGGTTTTCGCCTCCTTTTTTCACCACTTGCAGCGAAACAACAGGCTGATGGTCGAGGCGTGCATAGCTTGTCGGGTCTTCAAAACCATAAACGACATCTGCTACATCGCGCAGGTAAACAATATGCTGGTCTTCATGTTTTATGATAATGTCTCCGATTTCCTTGGTAGAGGTAAATTCACCAGCGATACGCACCACCCTGCGACTTCCTCCTGAGAGCAGTTCACCACCCGACATTGAGACATTTTCGTTGCGAATAGCTCCGTCAATATCGCTGAAGCTTAGCATAAAAGCATCAAGCTTATGCTGGTCAACCTGAATTTTTATTTCCCGTTCTGTAATCCCTGTTATTTCAACTTTGGAGATTTCAGTGAAGGTTTCTATTTCTTCTTCGAGAAACTCAGCAAAGGTTTTCAGCTCATTGATGCTATAGTTGCCGGATAGGTTGATATTGATAATCGGAAACTCAGAAAAGTCGATATCTGTAACCATGGGGTCATCCAGCAGATTGTCGGGAAGATTCTTTTTGGCCTTGTCGGCTGCGTCCTTCACATCCTGCAAAGCAGTTTTAATATCCACATCGGTATTAAACTCAACGAAAATATTCGACACATCCTGACTTGAGAGTGAAGTCATTTTTTTGATGCCACTCACAGATTCGATCTCTTTCTCAAGTTCTCTTGTAACAAGGTTTTCGATGTCAAGAGGCGGATTGCCCGGATAGAGTGTTTGCACCATTACTGTTGGAATTACGATATCGGGAAACAATTCCTTTGGCATCGAACGGTATGAATAAAATCCAAATCCCGCCAGAATAAGGATAAGCAGAAATACAGTATTTGTGTTGCGAAGCGCCCAGCTGGTTGGGGAAAACTCCCTTACCACCTTGTCTTTTTCTTCTTTCAGATTTTCCATTTCTCAGCTTTTTTAATTCATTTTCACAAGTGCGCCGTCGTTCACTCTGTTGTAACCTTCAACAATCAGCATTTCATTTTCAAAGAGTCCGGAGGTGATACGGGTTTTGTCATAATAGGTGCGCCCCGGTGTAATGTAGCGTTTGCGTGCAACAAGGTCATTTCCTTCTTTCACAGCCACATAAAGGTATTTGCCTTTGAGGTCTTCCTTAATAACTTTCGATGGAATGACGATGCTGTTTTCTGCTGTAAAATCATTGATGTTAAGCACTGCAATCATGTTGGGTTTCAGCATTTCACCCCTGTTGTCTATCTTTAACTCAACCTCAAAAGTCCGATTGTTTTTGTTTACAACATTTCCAATTCTGCTTACAGGAACATTCACTTTGAAATCAGGGTAAGATGGAAAAGTAAGTTCAACAGTATCGCCTCTTTTCACGGTTGAGACAAAGCGTTCAGAAACATCGGCCCTTACAAGCAGTTCATTCAGGTTTACAAGGTGAATCATTTGCATCCCAGGAGATGCCAGCTCACCTTTTTTCTGGCTTACTTTTTCGATCACGCCATCGATAGGCGCAGTAACCGTGGCCATGTCCAGTTGTGCCTGAAGGGTAGCAAGTCTGTTTTCGAGACTGGCTTTGTTGTTTTTAGCTTCAAGAAATTGGAGCTCTGAGCCAATTTTCTGTTCCCACAAACGTTTCTGGCGTTCAAAAATATCGGTAGCCAGCACAAGCGATGTTTTTAATTCATCGATGGATTTGTTTGTTACTTCAGTATTCAGTCGCGCAAGAATCTGTCCTTTTTTAACACGATCGCCTTCTTTCACAAAAACATCCTGAATCTGTCCATTCACTTCAGGGCTGATGTAGGCTTCACGTGCTGCGACCACAGCGCCACTTGCATTGAAATAGTGGTTAAAAGTTATCTTCTCAAGGGTTTCGGTCACAACAGGAATCATGGTGCGGTTGGCACTTCCATTTTGCGCAACCTCAAGCTGCTCCTGCAGTTGATCTATTTTTGAAGTTATTTCTGCTTGTTCTGTGCGGTATCTCTCAAGTTTTTTACTGAGGTCCTCATTTGCAGTTGATGAACCGCAGGAAGTGAGAAAAATAGCAACGGAAGCTAAGATTATAAACTGTATCTGTTTCATTTTGAATATATTATTCGTTTGTTAAAAATTCTTGGTATTTTGATTGAATAAACTGAAGTCCTAAGGGTGAACTAATTCCATACATATGGTATTTGAAAACTTCCTTGAAGAATTTATCTGAATGTATGTCTTCCGAAGTAAGCATGTCGGTGTGCATCAGGTTTTCGATACGGATTACAAACAACTTTGCAATAATTTCTTCATTCAGATCTTTTCTGTAGTAGCCCTCATCTTTGCCTTTTTTTAAGTTATTAAGCGTCGATTCATAAATATTGTTTCTGTGAAAATCACGCAGGCGTTTAAATATTTGCGGATAAAACTTTTGTAAGTCAAATTCCAGCGAAGGATTGTGATTTCTTATCATTTCATTGGCCAGGCGGAACATTTCAAAAACCTCTTCAACTGCATTCAGGTCTTTATCATAAATTTCCTTCATGGAGCATTCTTTCTCGCTCATCATACTCACCAGGGTTTTTTCTACGAGATCGTTTTTATCTGTAAAATGCTGGTAGAGGGTTTTTTTGGAGATGCCAAGCTGACGCGACAACTCCTCCATAGTGATGCTTTTTATGCCATAACGCTGAAAGAGCTGTCTGGTCTCAGAAATGATTTCGTTTAGTTTATACTCTTTATCCATCATTTACTCGCTTTGAATAAGAATGCTTTCGAGCGCAACTGTTTTATTGAGCATATTCAGCGCAGCATTGATATATTGCGACTGCGAAGTCAGATACTGATTCTGTGTGTTGAGCAAATCCAGGCTCGCGGCCACTCCCTCGGTATACTTTACCCCTGTCCGGCGAAAAATCTTTTCTGCAATTCCTTTGCTGCTTTTGGTGTTTTGATAGGTCTGCAGCGCGTTTTCAAGTTCGTTGCGTACGGTTTGGTATTGCAACTTCAACGAACTGGAAACCATTTCTTCGGCAACTTGTGTTTTTTCAAACTGATACTGTGCCTGCCTCACCCTTGAAGAACGTTCTCCTCCGCTGAAAATAGGGATATTCATGCTTACACCAAAAACAGAGCTGCTGTACCACTTGCCTTTTGAGTCGAAAAAATCCCATTCTTGTCGCTGCGCCTGTGTATTGTAATTCAGGAATGCTGAAAGTGTAGGCAGATAAGCACTCTTTTCAAGTTTCAGCTGAAGCAGTGCTAAATCTTTTTGGTTTTGAAGTATCTGGAAATCAATATTGTTAAACATATTAAATTGTGTAGCAAAAAGCTTTTCTGCGACCAGTTTTTCTGTAAGCTCAACCAGGCTTTCTGACACCTCAATCTGTTGTTTTTCATCCATTCCAAGATGATAACGCAGATAGGATTTTGTTGTCTCAAGCTGACTAACAGCATTCATGCGTCCGGTTTCGAGATCGGCTATCAACAGCTGAAGCTGATCGAACTCTGTTTCCTCAGCAAAACCATTTTCTACAATGATTTTTGTTTGCTCGGCAAGCTTTCTGGTAATTTCCAGGGTTGAGTCAATAACAAGAATGCTTTCTTTTGTAGCTAAAACCAGAAAATAGGATTCTGAAACAGCCTTGTTAACCTCCACCTGGTTTTTGAAAAGATTTTTCTCACTTTGTTCCAAATAAGCTTTTGATGCCTGCAAACCCACAATATAGCTCCCGCTAAAAATGAGCTGATTGACTGAAGCGCCTGCATTTGCGCTGTATTTAGTTCCAAACTGCACTTCAATATCCTCGCCGGGCTGGCCAAAAAAATCGCCTGGAACAAGCTGAACCGGCAATCCAATGTTGTCGTTATAACTTATGTTCGCGCTTACCTGCGGCAAACCTGTTGCTATAGTTTCTTTAACTTTGTAGCGTGCGGTTTCGATATCAAGCTGTGCGTTTCTCAGTTCGTAGTTGTGTTTTCGGGCATAATCCCGTGCCTGCTCGAGCGTAAGCACAACAGGTTGCTGTGCTGCTGAAGTGAGGCCAAGAAAACCCATCCACATTAAAATTAATCCCTTTTTGATGTTGAACATTTTTATGATGATGTTAAATGATTTGTTGCATTAATTTTTGAATTTAAAATTTCGGCAAAATTAGAACTTAAAAACAACAGGAAACTATTTTTGTTTTAATAGTTTCTAAAGTTTTTGTTAAAAAATAATAATTTGCTTTTGATTCATTATTCCTTGAAAAACTTTTTATGTTTTGAAGTTTCAAAAATCTCCACGTCTAAACAATGGCAAAATTACTGTGGGCTACAAATAGCAAAAATGTAAATTAGGTGAACAGGTGAAACTAGTCGGTAAAAGGTGGAATTTCAGGTTTAATTTTCCAAGCAGAATTGAATTGCCAGGCAGAAGCTTATTTGTTCGAAGAGCCACTTTTTGAGACAAAAATAATTTTTGTTTAAGCCAATACTCTTTTTTTGAAAATTTTATGCATTGATTTTCAATTATTTAAATAAATAAATGTAATGAGAGACAGTACACATAAGGTATAGCAATAATTTTTGGCATGGCTTTTGGATTTAATTGGGCTAAGATATTAATCTAAAAATTACAGTCATGAAAAAGCTCATCCTTCTCCCAATTTTAGCCTTCTTTTTAGGAGGTGCTTTGCAGCTTAACGCGCAAAAACAATCAGAAGAATATCTCGGACTGCCAGGTGATAACTTTAACCTTTATGCAGCCATGAACCTCTTCCAGGAATCTGAAACACTTGAAAGTTTTGAAAGGAACCTTAACGATCCTGAAGTAATGGTGAACAACCTCGACCTCAATGGTGATAAACTTGTAGATTATATTATGGTGATGGACTATCCTGATGATAATGTACACAACATCGTTTTACGGGTGGCACTGAACAAGAATGAATTTCAGGATGTTGCAGTATTTACCGTACAGAAATTCCGTGATGGCTCAGTTCAGATTCAGCTTATCGGTGATGAGGCTTTGTATGGTCCAAACTATATCATTGAACCAAATTATGACGAAACTCCAAATCCTGGCTATACCACCAGATCGAACATCAAAAAAAGCAAACGCAACAATGTAACTGTTGTAACAACAACTTATTACGAAGTTGCAAGCTGGCCTCTGATTGTGTACATCAACAGACCAACATATGTTGTTTGGCGCTCATCATGGGGATGGGGTTACTATCCTGAATACTGGCATCCATGGACTCCTCACTACTATCATTATTATTACGGATACCACTACAGCTGGAATAACCATTATTACTCCCACTATCGTCCATGGAAACACTACCGCTGCGACCGCTACAGAACCGTTTATTACACCAATATCCGTCATCAGTCGCCAACAGTTGTGGTCAACGTGAACAGGGGTAATTATAAAAATACCTACAGCCGTCCTGAAAAAAGAAGAGATGGTGAAGTGCTATACAGCCAAAGGATTTCGAGTGGCACTACCTCACCAACTAGGGTCCGCTCAACAGGAAATGTAAATGACAGACAGAGTCCAAGGGCCAATACTGAAGTTAGCACAAGAGCCGCAAGACCAGAAACCGGTGTGAGAAGCAATGGCCAAAGCGACAACACCCGCAACGACAGAGCCGTGAGACCAACTACTGAAACCCGTAGTCAAAATCCGCAAAAAGCCAACAGGGCTGCAGAAGTGAAGGAACGGTCAGCACAAAGCAGAGAAGATGTTGTACGTCCGGTGAGGTCAGTTGATCAGACCAGCAGAGAAAAGGCTCCGGCATCTAAGGAACGGTCTGTAAAAACTGATAGAAGTTCAGCACAACCTGCAAGGAGCAATGAAATTGTAAGACCAGAAAGAGAAAGATCAGCTCCACCGGCACAAAAAGTTGAACGTCCATCATCAAACACAAGAAGTCAGCCTGCGCGTAGCAACGAGTCTGTAAGCAGAAGGGAAAAAAGCGCATCGCCTTCAATGGAAAGATCACAGCCTGCGAGAGCATCAAATCAGAAAGCTCCGGCAGCGAGATCCTCAGAAGTATCAGGCAGGGCGAACACTAAAGAATCTGCAAAAAAAGAAAGCAGCAAAACCCAGGATTCCGGCAGAAGTCGTTCGGAAAGAAGATAGAACCTTCAGCAATACAGCAATAAATATTTACGCAGTGTGTGATAAAGCACACTGCGTTTTTTTATGTCTTTTCGGCAAAGGAAGGAGACAGTAGTTTAAACTTTGGATGAATTTTTTTATGAATACAATCTCTCTAACTCATTGTTAATAATTGCAAATCAGTAGCTTATATATTGTACTTTTGAATGTCCTTAATAAATATTTAGGGCTAATGAAAAAGCCGACTTTGCCATTATGAAAATATTTCGGTGCGCTGCACCTTCTGTTTTATTACAATATCTAAACTACAAATATAGCCCACCCCACATCATCGAAAAATTCGAATTCATATTCATCCTTGCATTCAATTTCCTGTTTAAACCATATTGCCACAGCCAAAAGCTGGAAATTGTTTTTTAATTTTCAAACTACTGGGAATTAGTATAAGCTAACACAAAAACTCCTTAAAAAACTATCACTAAAGGATTTGGTTCAACGAAACAAAAGATCGATTGGTATTTCCATCCAAGCAACATATTTGACAGTCAGCAACAACGGCATCCGGGCTCGACAGAAATCCGGGGCTCAATCCCCAACTGTATATAATTCGGAACGTTAAGTAACATTTTGCGAAACACCTGTCTGCATAAAGGCAAAATAAATTATACCTTTGCCAAAAAAAAATGGCGACCCTAATTGCTTATTTATTACTTGCCCTATTCGTTTCATTCCTTTGTTCTATAATGGAATCAGTGCTTCTTTCCACTCCACATAGTTTTTTGATTGTAAAGCATGACAAAGGGCACATCTGGGCCAAATCATTCATTGATTTGAAATCCAATATAGATAAACCTTTGTCGGCAATATTATCGTTAAACACTGTTGCGCATACAGTTGGAGCCGCTGGTGTAGGTGCGCAAGCTGTAAAGATATTTGGCGAAGCATCTTTTGGGATAGTATCTGCCGTATTAACAATTTTGATTTTGGTGCTCACAGAAATAATTCCTAAAACCATTGGAGCCAGATATTGGAAAAATTTAACAAAGGTTTCCTATTACACCATTAAGGTAATGATAATTGTAACTTATCCTTTGGTCGTATTGTCATCTTTTGTTACCAAAGCTTTTTCAAAGCAGAAAAATGAAAATACTACCAGCAGGGAGGAAATTGCTGCTTTAACCACTATCGGTTTGGACGAAGGTTTATTTTCAGAGAAAGAAAATAAAATCATTCAAAATATACTCAGACTGAAAAACATTAAAGTTACCGAGATTATGACCCCAAGAGTTGTTGTTGCGGTAGCTGATGAGAATTTGACGTTACAACAATTTTTACAGAACAAGGATTACCTGAAATTTTCAAGAATACCTGTGTACTCGGAAAATGATGAAAACATCACTGGTTACGTGTTCAGGCAAAAGGTGTTTGAGCATCTGGCTGAAGACAATCATACGCTGACATTGAAAGAAATCAAACGAGATATTATAATTGTACCTGAAAATATCGTGCTGTTTTCTTTATGGGAAAAGCTTTTGGAAAGAAAAGAGCATATTGCCCTTATTGTTGATGAGTATGGTGGCCTGGACGGAATTGTAACCATGGAAGATATTATTGAAACCCTTCTCGGCCTGGAAATAGTTGACGAAAAAGATACTATAACGGATATGCGGAAATTTGCCAAAGAAAGATGGGTAACACGACAGGCAAAATATGATCTGATTGAAAAATTGAATTTGACAAATGATAAAAACACCGACTGATCTGTTGCATTTTGTTCTATGATCTGATCTGCTATTTTGAATTTTTCGTGTTGAATTCCAAAGAATTAAGGCGATCCCCTACCCATTTAGCTTCCTGAAATCCCAAAAAAAACAATTTCGACAGCACCAATGTAAACTTAGGTGTAAAACGAGAATAAAACTGAATGATACCTGTTGACTGACATTTTATTCCTGTCATATTTGTATGAAAATTTTGAAAATCAACAAATAGTGTTATTATTGCAGCTTTTTACTCACACATACTGATTAAGAATGTCGGTTTACTATCGCCTGCTTGCTGAAAACCTGCCGCTTTTGTATCGTCGGGCAGCAGAAGAATTTGATGCCATGCCCGCGTTTGCAACGCGGGAGTCTGCATTGAAATGGAAGCCTGTTTCATACAGGGATTTGTTTGAACAAGGTCTTGATTTGGCTACAGGCCTCATTGAGTTGGGTGTAAATGCCCGAGATCATGTGGGATTGTTCAGCGACAACCGTTTTGAATGGATTTTGTCTGACTATGCTGTGCAATTCTGCGGTGCTGCTGATGTGCCACGTGGTCGCGATGTGTCGGTCACAGAGCTTGCCTACATTATCGAACACAGTGAAATGAAAGTCACTTTTGTAGAAAACAACGACCTGCTCGACAAGATTCTGCATCTGAAAGACAGACTTCCGCAGCTGAAGGAAATTATCCTTCTCGATCCTAAAGCTGAGGTTCGCGATGGGGCAAGGAGTCTGCAATCAATAGCCAAAATGGGAAAAGCCTTGCGTGCCAATGGTGACCGTCGTGCAGAAGAGCGCATCGAAGGGATACTTCCCGACGATCTTTTTACGCTCATCTATACTTCGGGCACAACAGGAACACCCAAAGGCGTAATGCTCACCCATGCCAATATGATTTCGCAGATCAGAAATCTGCCCGGTTTGCATAATCCCAACGACAGGGTGCTATCAGTGTTACCGGTTTGGCATATCTTCGAGCGCCTCATTGAGATGTACACCATCAGTTTCGGAGGCTGCACCTATTATTCTTCCGTTCAAACCTTGGGCGACGACATGCGCAATATCGAACCCACCTTTATGGCATCGGCGCCAAGGCTTTGGGAAAAACTGCATGAGCGGATCATTAAAAACATCAAGGCATCGCATTGGATGCGGCAGATCCTTTTTCATATCGCCTACTTTTTGGCCCGTCAGTACAAAAACTCCGAGTATTTTATTACCAACAAATACCTTAGGCTCAAATACATTCCTATGTGGATACGTGCGCTGGCCTATCCTTTACATGTGCTGAGATGGCTGATTGTTTTGCCTTGGTATGGCTTTTTCAACGCGGCCGTACTCGAACGCATCCGGCTTGGTG
>JAGXRB010000384.1 GCA_018336075.1 Bacteroidota bacterium | reverse complement strand
CCCTGGGCGTCAACCACGCCCGCGACCCGCGCCCGGCAGCCATCCGCAAACTGGGCAACCTGCTTGCGAGGCGCACGGATGAGTAATGGCAACCCGGCTGCGTTCTTTGCCCAGCGCAACATCCAGGCAGAGCGCATCCCCAACAATGTCTTGGAGAAAGCACGCAAGATTATCGGAAAGATTGAGCGCGGTGTGTCTTACACCACTTTTCGCGGCAAGCGCTTATGTACCGACCGGGAAAAAATCTCCATCCCGGTTGGGCGCAAGTGGCGCATGCTCGCAAGAGACAGCCCCGATGGAATCCATGTCTACGCGGTTCTGTCTCACGAAACCTACAACTATTTCATTTAGAAAGTAGAGGAAAACATCATGGAAATCTTACTGACCGGCGTCCTGCTCGCGGCCCTGCTCTTTCTCGGCCTGCTGATTTCAATGGGCAACGAACGCCAACGAAAGGCCATCGACGAGTTGCGCAAGCAGGTCGAATCCTGGACTGAACAGGACATCAAAATCAAGCGCGAGAAACTGGCGCGCGAAATCAATGTCCCCGATGACCTGGCTTGGCTGGAGAAGGTATCCGCCTCGGCTCTGGGAAGCGCCCCGAAACTGCTCTCGGCTTCGTCCTGGCAGAAGGGCGATTTGCTCGCCATTGTTACAGTATGCGAGGACGGACGGCGTCTGTTTTTTACGCCAGTACCACGAAAACGCTTGCTGACTGCGCTTAAAGAGAAAAAGAGCGTCCTGGCCGGGGCAAGCAGCACACCCCTGGGAGACAAGCCCGCCAAGACACCCTTCTGGGAATTGTCCATTGTCTCAAGCGGCATGTTCTTCGACATCGAGGCCAACCAGGTCTGGCAGTCCATCCTGGGATTCCCGTTGCCTGGTGGCCGCCTGACAATGTACGAAGTCCCGGCTGCGGGAGGCACGCAGAAGTAGCATGTTTGTCCTGCTTGCACTTCCCTGGCTGGCCTTCTGCGCTTGGCACGACCTGCGCACCCGCACCGTGCCGCCTAGCCTGACCATCCCGTCGCTGATGATTGCAATTACCTGGCACGGCCTGAACGAAAACTGGCCGCTTGCCATCCTGGCCGTATCCCTGACCATCCTGGATGACCTGCCCTGGCGTTGGCGCGGTTTCCTGGGTGGGGTACAGACCCTGCTCCTGGTTGCCGCAACCATCTTGGGCGGCATCGAGGCAGTACTGCTCGGCCTGGTCTTGATAGGCGTCTGGCTGCTGTGGAAGTTGAACAGGCTTGGCGGCGCGGACGCGCAGGTGATATTCACGCTGTCTTTGTTCTTTGGCCTGCCAATCATCCTGCCGCTGGCCATTGGCACCGGGCTGCAAGCTGGGTTCCAGAAGTTGCGTCGTAAAGAGACAATGCCGGCCATGCTTGGCATTTTGACCGGGGCAAGTATCTATGCAATCGCGCTCCTGCTCCAGTAGTCTCATTAATTAATCGAACAGAAAGGAGGTGAATGCACAATGAATGCAATGGTTCTCAAACTGCGCATGCCGCGCCTGCTCAAAGACCATAAGGCGATTGAGTCCAGCGAAGTCGGCGTACTCTTGGCCGCCATAATTGTGGTTGTCTACGGCGCGTTCACGCTGCTCGGCGGCAACGTCGCTGACGTTGTTACCCGTGTCGCAAATTTTATCAACTAAGCAACATCAAAAATGGCAGGCGGGACCAGAATCCCGCCTGCCAAAAGGAGTGATTTCTTATGAAATTCCCAAAGTTTCTACGAGACCGCACAGCGATTGAAACCGTTGAGGCGGCCATTACCCTGCCAATTGCCCTGCTGGTCATGCTGGCGACCATCAACCTGGGCCTGGTTGTTTTTGGGCAGCAGGCTGTCCAGTCTGCCGCCCGGCACGGCGCGCGCATGGGCAGTGTTGCCCAATCCTGCCCGTCTTGCTGGGCTGTGCGCGAGGCGCGCGGGGCCATCGAAAACGCGGGCATTGTGCAGAACCCGAATGTTGTTATCCTGTCCGGGGGCGGCCGGGCTGGCAGCACCTTGAAAATCCGTGTCACCGGCGAAGTGCCGAACTTCTTTGGCGGCCTGGCCCCGCTTTTCCCTGGCCTGCCATCCGGCTCGTTTCGGCTAAACGGCGAAGCCACTTTCAGGCAGGAAGGCTGGTAGTCATGTTGAAAATTCTCAAAGACCGGCACGCCTACTCTTCGACCTTCTGGGCCTTGTTCATCGGCATGATTTTCATTCCCCTGATGGCCCTGACCTTTGATATCGGACGCTACCTGTACGCCAAGGGTGAAGTAGGCAAGGCCGCCGATGCTGCGGCTGTTGGTGCGGCAATGGAAATCAACTGGCGGGCCTTCCGGGAAAGCGGCGACATCCAGCCGACCGGCGAGACCTATGCGATGGCGCAAAGTTATGCCAACAGAAACAACGACTACCTGGCCCGCCAGAACATCTGGCCGCGCGTTCGCAGTATTCGGGTGAACGCAGCCAACAACACGGTCTATGTTTCAGTGGAAGCGGATTTGTCCGTGATGTTTCCGTCCATCGTGCCGCAGTTGATTGTGGAGGAGGGTGGGGAGGCGCAGGTTAGGAGTTTCAGGAGATAAAGCAGAACTACGGAGGTAAGGGATGATTGATCGTGAAGCCCAACCAGCTGTTTCTAACGCTCTCGGGCGCAATCGGATGCACGTCCTAAAGGGTGTATGTCAGATGAGATGGGAAATCCATGTTTATCTGAATTAGGTGCTTGACTGATTTATTTGAACATGATACTATATTATTGCATTTGTTATATTTGTTATATTGTAATATTATTATAATAATATACGAAAGGGACGTATATGGGATTTAGCTATAAGCCGATTCGGTTTGACGATTTCAATGCACTTAACACCGTTAACAGCGTTCCTGAAATTGCCGCCACCTATGATGAAGTTGCGAATATCCTGGCGAAAAAACTCCCGGAAGGTCTTGTTCTCCTTGACGGTTTTCCTACCGCAAATTTTTCTGTATTTCTTCAGAATTTATGTGAAGTTTCGCCGAACATAATAACGATCGATGTTTCTCGCTTTTATCGCTCGTCGGCAGAAATTAATGAGCTGCTGAAACCTTATCTTCCCCAAGATCGCGAGATTGACCCGGAATTGATTTTTGGAAAGCTTTTTGATCAGGATTTCCAAGCCTTCTTTGATAACGAAAAGGTGGGTTCATTTCTCAACAGCCTTGTTGACGGGAAAACGATAATTCTTCACGGCCATGGGAGCGCGTGTGAGATATTCAGGCCATTTTCCAAAGCGGTGCTCTATATTGATGTTACTCCTAAAGATACCGCGTTGAGAGTATACGATGGTCTCTATCGGTGTATTGGAAATCCGAGTGAACCAGACTTGGATTGCATCATTCGCCGAACCTACTTTATTGATGTTGAGTTAGCGGTCAAATTAAGGAAAGAACTCGTCCGAAATAACCAGGTTGATTTCTACCTTCTCGATTCTGAGCTTTCATTCAGTATGTTAAGCAAAAAAGCGTACCATGAAGTTGTTGACCAACTGAAAAATCGCCCCTTGCGCGCAAAACCAGTCTATGTAGAAGGTGTTTGGGGCGGGCAATTCATTAAACGCTACCGGCAGGTACCTGAAAACCTTGTCGATAAGGTTGCCTGGTCGTTTGAGCTTATTCACACGGAAGCCAGCTTGCTTGTCAACTCTGGTGAGTACTTCCTCGACCTGCCCTTCCTAACAGTAATGGATGCGATAGGGGAAAGCTTGGTAGGCGAAAAGCTTTACAAACAGTTTGACGGCAATTTTCCCGTTCGTTTTAATTATGATGATACTTGGCACAGTAACGGTAATATGTCCACTCAGGTTCACCCGAATGATGAAATGGCTCAAAAGTATTATGGAGATGTTGCAGGCCAAAATGAGGCATATTACGTTGTGCTCACAGGCCATGGGGCGAAAACATTATGTGGATTTAAAAAAGATGGTAGGGAATTCCTTGCCTTGTGTAGGCAATCAGAGAAGGATGGATCCATAGTACCTTACGAGGAGTATATCCATGCCATCCCATCCGATGTAGGCAGACAGATTTTTCTGCCCACCGGTACCATTCACGCATCTGGTAGAAATCAATTGGTGCTTGAACTTGGTACTTTAACCATCAGCGCATACACCTATAAAATTTACGATTACACCCGTCTGGACATCACCGGAAAACAACGTCCCCTGCACACCAATCTTGCTGAACAGGCGCTCGTTTTTGACCGTGACGCAGAATGGGTCATGAAACACATCGCCTTTCCGCCCAAATTGCTTATGGAGGGTGAAGGCTGGCGGGAATTTCTGATTGGTCAATACGATCAGATATATTTCGAAACTCACAGGGTTGAAATGGGAACTGGCAGTCGTTATCCAGCGGAAAATAAGGATGGCTTTACGGTAATTACGATAGTGGATGGTGAGACAGCCAGGATTCAATCGATAGATGACCCCGGTCATTATTACGATGCAAGTTATCTGGATGTGATCCTTGTCCCGGCGAGTATGCGCCGATATGAGGTGATTGCAACGGGGAAGCAGCCAGTGGTGCTGCATAAAACCTTTGTACGAGAGGACAGGTACGAATCATGACAGAAAAACTGGTTGCGCATTGCATCCATCACACTCATTGGGATCCGTATTGGTGGTTTACCCCCCAGGAATCCAACGTGGTCTTTGCTTACAACATGCGTGAAATGCTAAGAGCCTTTGAGGCAGGAGAGATCGAAGACTTCTTCCTGGATGGACAAACAACAGCGACCTATGAGTATCTGCAACTCCATCCGGAGGACACAGAGAAAGTCAGCAAGTGGGTAAGAAACGGAAAACTGGCAATTGGACCGTTTGTATCGCAACTGGACAGCTACCTGAGCTCAGCCGAATCGGTGGTCAACAACCTTCGTCTGGGAATCAAATATGCGAAGACGCTTGGAAAAGCCAATCGGGTGGCTTACCTTGCAGACCCTTTCGGTTACTCAACAGACTTCCCCAAGATACTCAATCAATGCGGCATCCGGGAGTTTGTCTTCACCCGTGGATTAGGGGACATTTACGGGATGGGCAACGAGTTTTATTTCCGTTCGAATGATGGCAGCGAGGTACTTTGCAATGTCTTGCTCTCCGGCTATGGGTATGGCGCGAATGCTTTCCGAAATAAGACCTTATTTACGGAACAAGCTGAAGATTACAACAAGATAGATGTTGCGCAGCTCATCAACAGGCTGGTTGAACGCTCTACTTTGGAAAACGAATTCATTTTTCCGCTGGGCTTTGATAACCACCCGATTATGCGTGATATTCCTGAGAAGCTGGCATATTACAACCAAACGCAATCCCGTATTCACTTCAAATATACAAACTGGCCTGATTTCTTCGAACGGGTGAGAAAACACGGTAAGAACATCAAAACTTTTGAAGGAGAGATTCTTTCCCCACAATATCACCGTATCCATATCAACGGGATGAACTCCGCCAGGTCGGATATCAAGACTTTGATAGACCAGGTTGACCGCCGCCTTGTGTATGAACTCCAACCCATGATGGCTTTGCTGGATGCTGTCGGTATTCCCTATGACCAGGGCAATCTCGACCAGGCTTGGTATCTTTTGGTTAACTGCCAGACACATGGTTCGGCTACCCACGGCGATGTGACGAATGAATGGATTAAGGATACTGCCAGTTATGCATCCAACATTGCCCGAGGGACTGTCCATTATCTGAGCAGGTTAATTTCTGTATCAGTCGAACAGGATGAAGATTCTGGTATGCCGCTGGTTGTGTTCAACACCCTGCCCTGGAAGCGTGAACTGATACAAAAAATGAGCATCATTACCAACAAACCTGAATTCTCGCTGGAGTTGGAAGGAAAGGAGATTCACTACGACGTATTACAGCAAGTGAAACATTACTTTGGCGTGGTGCGTAAAGACCCGGCACAGATGAATGAGGACAAATGGTATTACCGTACTGAGATTATCTGTAATCTGGGTACTTTTGATGGGATATCCTACAAAACCTTATCGGTGGTTGAAAAGGGAGAGAGCCAACCCAAAGAACTGAGTCTTTCAGACCAGGCTTCAATCGAGAATGAGTTTCTTGCTGTCAGTTGTAGCCCGGATGGAATCACTATCAAAGATAAGGTGAGTGGCCAAATCATCCAGCGGGCACTGTACTTTGAAGATGGTGGTGATGAAGGCGATAGCTATGATTATGATTATCCGGCACCCGAAGATGAGTGGCTGGTCATTCGGGAAATTTCGCAAAAGGACCTGAAATCCAGCCTGTGCTCCGACCTTTATTCTGAACTGCAGTTCGAGGGCGAGATGAATGTGCCCTCCTCCTTGGACAACAGAAAGCAGAAACTTGCCGATGCTAAACTGCGTTTCTCTCTGAATGTGAGCCTGCACAAAGATTCGAAAGTGCTGCGGGTGACTGGGGATGTTGTCAATATTACTGAAAATCACCGGCTGCGAATTGGATTGAGAACCGCAAAGGAAAACGAGTTCTCCTTTGCGGGCACGCAATACAGTGTGATTAAACGGCCTTGCCTGCCGGAGGAAATGGCAATCTGGAAGGAGCGAGGCTATTTTGAAGAGCCCAGCGCAACCCGCCCATTACTGAATCATGTCTCCGCGGTTGATGGTAATGGAGTGCTCACTGTATTCACTCGCAGTCTCAAGGAATACGAGTTTATTGGCCAAGGTTTTTCTGACCTGATGTTAACCGTGCTACGGGCGGTCGGATATGTAGGCTTGCCCGATCTGCATCGCCGGCCCGGGCGCCCGAGCGGGATGCCCGAACGCCTGCTTCCCGCCCCCACCCACCAACTCATGGGCAGTAAGATTGAATTTGATTTTGGAATCGGGTTCTTGCAATCGCTGGATGCCAACCAGATATTCCGCCAATATGCTATGTTTGCTGTTGATCCACTATATGGCCAGAACCAGACTATTGACCCGACTTTTTATCCAATCAGTTACTTCCCAATCAACCCGTGGCCCAAGCCCTTTCCCAGACAATACCAGTTTGCCTCGCTTCAAGATCCTGGAGTTAGTTTCGGCACATTTATAAAATCCGAAACCTCTGAGGATTATGTCTTGAGGCTGTTCAATGCGGAAAATTCACCCAGGAAGCCCGGCCAATTGATTCTCGGTGGAAACTTGAGTGTGACTGCAATAACCGACCTTGTCGAAGAAACCAGGGTTGAACAGGATAGGCTCAATCCAGAATTCAAGACGGGCGAATTATTAAATTTGGTCATTCGCAATAACAGAAAGGATGTGTGAAATGAAGAAGCTGGTAGGAGTTGCCTCATGCCCCGCTGGGATAGCGCATACATATATTGCCGCTGAAACCCTGATTAAGTTTGGGAAAAAGAATGGTTATGAGGTCAAGATAGAAACCAACGGGGCAGGAGGAGTAGAAAACCGGCTCACCCGGCAGGACATCCAAGAAGCAGAGGCCATCATCGTGGCAGCAGATACACGGGTTGAATTGGAGCGTTTTCGGGGAAGGCCGGTCTTGTTTGTGTCTTCTTCTGATGCCATCCATCGCGGTGCCAATGTGATTCAGATGATTATGGACGGCAAGGCTGAAATTTATAACCCATAGATGAACAGGTCGAGCGCTTCCGAAAAGCACCTGATATTTGGTAACCCCTTTCTATTCATTCGTATCATTAAAAAGGAGAGTAAATGAGCTGATCAAATACAGTAACTTGTAACCAATGTTTGACGTTTTGATTTTCATTCAGTTAAATTCACCCAGAGGAGAATAGTATGAACAAATCGAATGCAGTATATCGTCACTTGATGTCTGGCGTTTCGTATTTCATTCCGTTCATCGTGGCTGGTGGCGTGCTGATTTCTTTTGCCTTCCTGATTGATGCCGGGAATGCCAGCACACCCACGTTTGGCGCGACCAACCCCGTTTCAGCCTGGCTCTTGAATATCGGGGTATTAGCAATCAGCATGATGCTGCCGATTTTAGGTGGCTATATTGCTTACTCCATCGCCGATCGGCCTGGTCTTCTGCCAGGCATTGTGGTCGGTTTGCTCGCTAGAGAGGGTGGCTCAGGTTTCATTGGTGCTATTGCCGGTGGTTTCTTGGCGGGCTACCTAGTTCTGGGGTTGAGAACCTTGTTAAAGGGGCTGCCTCGGTCATTTGAAGGCGCTAAGACGCTGATTATCTATCCTGTGATTGGTACGATTTTGGTTGCCCTGGGTATGATTGGCATAAATTACTTGGTAATACCAATCAACACTGCTATGACATCCTTCCTCCAAAATCTCAGTACAGGTAATGCAGTTCTCCTTGGTGCTGTAATTGGTGCCATGGTGGCCTTCGATATGGGAGGGCCGGTCAATAAAGCGGCCTACCTGTTCTGTGTTGCTACCCTGACCGCACCGGATGGGTCAACGGTTGCTTCGCCAGCGATGGGTATGGTTGGTGCTGCGGGCTTTACCATCAGTACCAGTTGTGCCCTGGCGACTTTCCTGTTTCCCAAAAAATTCTCTGAAGAATTACGGGATGCCGGTAAGGCGGCATTAGTGATGGGTGTGAGTTTCATCGCTGAAGGTGCCATTCCGTTCGTGATTGCTCGTCCGAAACAAGTGCTTCCTTCCATCATGACGGGCTCTGCTGTCGCAGGTGCCCTTGCAGGCCTGGCCGGAATTACCTTGACTGCGCCAATTGGAGGCATCTTTACCATTCCGCTGGTCAACAATATTGGGCTCTACCTACTCATCTCTGTCTTTGGTACGTTTGTGTCAGCATTAATGATGGGTTTCATGCTCAAACCTCACGTCGATGTCGAGGAAATGGAAGATGCAGTGGCGTAAACCATCCGCTTTCCATTGGCGCGGTTAATCGTTTTTACTCCTGGCTGGTTGCAGCAGACTTGGCCAGCCAGGAGTTATCTTCTCCTACTCATTAATTAAAATTGGGATTGCAATGAATGATATCATCACTGAAAACTTGATTGCCCTTGATATTGCATTGCCTGACAAGGCAGCAGTTATCAATGAGATCGCGAACCTGCTGATGGCTAACTCCCGGCTGATGCACCGCGAACTTTACATCAAGGATGTATATGAACGTGAAGAAATTGTTCCGACAGGCATCGGTGATCTGATCGCCATTCCACATGCTCGTTCAGCGGGTGTTTTTAAATCCTCGTTAGTCTACTTGCGGTTAAACTCTGCAATCCAGTGGAGTGGCGAAGAAGAAGCAAGGTTTATTTTTGGGATAGCAGTTCCTGAAGAGAACACAGATAATCTTCACTTGAAAATCCTGTCCGCGGTAGCGAAAAAATTGCTTGATGATAAAATCAAAAAAGTTATTATGGAATCGACATCAAAGCAGCAAATCCTTAGGAGCCTGTTGGACTAGTTGACAGGTTAAAGGACACTAATTCTGAAGGTTCAAATAGGTCTATATGCAGAACAAGTCCATCAAAAAAAACTTACCCAAGTATCGCGAAATAGAGGAAGATCTACGGTATAAGATTCTATTTGGACTTTGGAAGCCAGGTAATCAAATCTTGACCGAAGATGAACTATGCAAAATATATCAGGTTAGCCGCATCACCATTCGGAAGGCGATCCACGAACTGGAGAACGCTGGTTATTTGGTGAGGCACACTGGCAAAGGAACCTTTGTCACAGACTGGCAAGATAACACGCCAGAATCTCCTACCCTAAAAAGTTTTACCAACGAGATGTACGAGCTCGGCAAAAAAGCTGTAACGATTGATGTTGAACTTGTCGTTACTGAGGCTGACAGGATTATGGCCGGCATTCTCAACATTCCTGTTGGTGACCGAATTATCCAATTGAAACGTGTTCGTGCCATCGAAGGTGGAGTAATCATTGGGTATTCGATCAATTCATTCCCATTCACATCCGATTTTTCTACGGATCCAAACGACTATTATGCGTCATTCTATGAATACTTGGGAACTTTTGGCATCTTCTTTAAATCTTCCAAGGCTTATCTGGAAGCTATGCTACCCTCAGCAGAAGTTGCTGAAAAACTACGAATATCACCATTAGACCCAGTGCTAAAAAGTGTCAAAATCAGCCACAGCATCGATAGGTTATTTGCTGAATATAATATTTGTTATTATATTGGCAGCGAATATAGGTATTACGTCCAGCAATAAGTTCTTTCGATACCAGCCTCAAACAACTTTCTAGAATTTCAAGCCTGAAGTCATACTTTGGATGCTTTAATTTCTCTGCCCCCAAGCCAATAATCACTCTAAATAATAGTCGGACCGAAAATGGGGCAGAGGCTTAGTATTGATTTACTCCGAAGATTGGCCGTAAGCAAAAACGCATCATTTTGGAGATTTGAAATGAAATCAATTCAAATTAGGATTAAAAACCAGGTTGGCCTGCACGCTCGACCCGCTACATTATTTGTACAGATGGCGCAACAGCACGAGGCTGACATCACTGTTTCTTACGAAGGAAAAACGGTCAATGCTAAGAGCATGCTGGGCTTGTTGAGCTTGGGAGTTTCAAAAGATTCAATCATCACGATTGCGGCTAATGGGAGTGGGGAAGAGCTTGCTTTGAGTTCATTGACCACATTAATCGAGAATAATTTTGGCGAGTAGCCTTTCAGTAATTCTGCACAACTGCTGACCGGAAAGCTGCTCAAAAGAGAGGATTTATGCAAGTTATCAACGGTATCCCTGCCGCAGCGGGTATCGCAATCGGACCGGGCTTTCATCATAAACGAGCTTCCTTCACTCCTGTTCGCGTTCAGATCATAGATTCCCAGGCAGAAATAGAACGATTAGAAGTCGCAATCGAAAGGTCTGGTAGGGAACTTCAAGAGATATATGAAACAACCCGAGAAACTGTTGGGGAAGATGAAGCGGAAATTTTTCATGCGCACCTAATGATGTTGAAGGATCCTGACCTTCTGGATACTGTTAGACAAACAATTAATACGGAAAAAGTCAATGCAGAAGCAGCGTTTTATGAAGCATCAGAAACTTACGCAAACTTGTTGCAAAATCTATCTGATGAATATCTACGGGCACGCGCTGTGGATGTTCGTGATGTTTCCGCTCGGGTAATTAGAAATCTTTGTGACGAGGTAGTTGACACTTCCTATTTATCCGCACCTGCGATCATATTTGCAGAAGACTTGGCCCCATCAGACACAATCCAATTTGAGCGAGAAAAGCTACTCGGTTTCTTTACAGTAAATGGGGGAGCAACTTCCCATACTGCAATCCTTTCGCGGGCGCTTGGCATTCCGGCAGTCGTCGGAGCCGGAGTGTTGCCAGATTTCATATCTGGTGACCACACATATATACTGGATGGCGATAGTGGTAGATTAATCGTTGACCCGGATAAATCAACCCTGGCCAGTTACCTTGAGGTTCAGCAATCCCAGCGAGAAAAGTTTGCGGAAGAAAAGGTGACTGCTATAAACCCGGCGGTTACTTTGGATGGGAAGAGAGTGGAAATTGTTGCCAACATCGGCAATCTTGACGATGCGAAAAGCGCTTTGTTAAATGGTGCGGAAGGAACGGGTTTATTCCGTACTGAATTTTCATATATCGAACAATCCGTTATCCCCGATGAAGACACCTTGGTTGACGAATACCGTGCGATTTTCGAGGCGTTTGATGGTTTGCCTGTGGTTGTTCGCACACTCGATATCGGCGGAGACAAAGAAGTTCCGCATTTGGGACTTCCCGTGGAATCCAATCCGTTTTTAGGTCATCGGGGGATTCGTCTTTGCCTTTCACGACCGGACCTTTTCAAGCCGCAGTTGCGTGCAATCCTTCGAGCTGGTAGCCGTACCAACCTCTATATTATGTTTCCTATGATTGCATCCATCGATGAAATTCGTCAGGCTCGAAAGGTACTGGACGAATGCCGAACTGAACTTGAAATGGAATCGGTCCAATTTAACCAAAAGCCAAAAATCGGTATCATGATAGAAGTACCTTCTGCAGCACTATGTGCTGATCAGCTGGCTACGGTTGTAGACTTTTTTTCCATTGGTACAAATGATTTATCGCAATACACATTAGCTGCAGATCGAACAAATTCGAAGGTTACCCACCTGGCGAATGCCTTGCAGCCGGCTGTTCTCAGGCTCATCAAGCAGGTAATTGACCACGGACATAATGCGGGCATATGGGTGGGGATGTGTGGGGAAATGGCTGGAGAGCCAATAGCAATCCCGATCCTCCTCGGGCTGGGTCTCGACGAATTCAGCATGAATCCCATGGCAATCCCACGTGCAAAGGCAATAATTCGCCAATGGGACACCCGGCAAGCGGCTTCCCTTGCTGAACAAGCCCTTCAATGTGAAACGCCAGAGGATGTCCAAAGGCTGGCGACCAGCTGGCTACTAGATTAATAGCATCATTTGCCTTGTGTCAACCCAGCCAGACGTACTGCTGGTTTAGAGTGCAGTCTTCGAAGTTAGCGGCAATGGTTGCCAGGTTTACAAAGTTTGCCAGACAGGCATCAAGCCAGGGCTAGCATAGTTCCTGGCACCACCTTTGAGGGCTGCTCACTGCATGCAAAAAGGGGAAGTGGGAATAGTGGCAGATGGTGCTGTAGCGAAGCGATGGGAATCAACAGGCGGGTTTTCCGCGAGAATGGTGACATCCTGCCGAACAGCCCTAGCACTAAGCCAACTCAAATAACGACTACCACTGGCCCTCTAGAGCATTTTGCCGCACTTTCGTAATATTCCATGTAGTATCGGTTATATTTCGGTGGAGGTGGATCTGTCTGCTATGTTTCTGATTCGCTCAAGACTTTCATGATCTGCCAGCAATGCGGACGTACTCAATACGATTTCCTTTCGCTCGATTACAATTTTGACAAAGCAATTCAATGTTCCTTGCTGTGTTGCTACCGCCTTTTGAAACTGGCACGATATGGTCATATTCCAAATTTTCCCTGTTACCACACCTGGCACACTTACCCTGGTCTCTGCGCCAAACAGTTATTCTAACCTCTTCAGAGATTCTTGTGCGCTCATATTTTATGTCATCAGAATCTTTGTCTGAGAATTTTTTTTGAAGTCTTTCAAACTTTTTTCGTTCTCGATCAACATACTCTAGAACAAGTAGTTTTTGTTCATCAAGTGAGTAAAAACCAACGATTTCATAAAGCGAGTCTTGATAAAGCCATAAAGCGTCACTATTTGAATTGCGAGAGTGCCGATTTGTAAAAATATCATCCATTCCCTCCCATCCTCTGGAATATCCATCGCCCAGCAGTACCCAAGGGTGCATTTTTAATGTTTCACCATCTAAATAGATCGGCTCTTCATTTGATTCTGGTACTGTTTGTGCAAGAAAGCCCCTTAACCATTTTATTCCCATATTGATATGTTCTATTTTGGCAGTATTATCAATAGGCAATAGTTTGACATCGCTTTCCAAAAATTTAATCATATCCCTTGCTCTGGCTTGGTAATTTGCAGATATTTTTTTTACAGTCATTTGAGCTCCATGATCTATGTCATGAGTAAGCAATGGTCTGGCTATCATTGGTTTGCCAATAATTTCTATCCCTATTCTGCTAATCAAATCCCTACCCCACCCAATCCCTGGCAATCAACTCGGCCTGCTCAAGGACGGTGGTGGTGGCTTTTTCTTGCATGTCGGGGGGATAGCCGTATTTGCGCAGGATGCGCTTGACCATGACGCGTAATTTGGCGCGCACGGTTTCGCGCACGGTCCAGTCGATGGTGACGTTGTTGCGCACGGTTTCGACCAGTTCGCGGGCGATGCCTTTCAGCGCGTCGTCGCCCAGTACCTGGACGGCGCTGTCGTTGACTTCCAGGGCGTCGTAGAAGGCGATTTCGTCATCATTCAGGTTGAGTTTTTCGCCGCGTTTCTGGGCTTCGCGGATTTCTTCAGCCAGGTTGATGAGTTCGGCGATGACCTCGGCAGATTCGATGGTGCGATTCTGGTAGGCGCGGATGGTGCGCTCGAGCATTTCGGTGAAGGAGCGCGACTGCACCAGGTTCTTCTTCATGCGCGTCTTGAGTTCGTCGTTGAGCAGCTTGCGTAGCAGTTCAATCGCCAGGTTCTTTTGCGGCATGTCGCGCACTTCGGCCAAGAATTCTTCAGAGAGAATCGAGACTTCGGGTTTTTGCAACCCGGCGGCGGCGAAGATGTCGATGACCTGGTCGCTGGCGGCCACCGCGCGGGACAGGATTTGGCGAATGGCCTGGTCGAGGTCCTCGGCGGATTGTTCGCCGTCCACCGTCGATTTGACCAGCGCGGCGCGGACAGCCTGGAAGAAGGCGACATCGTCGCGGATGGCGAGCGCGCGCGGGTCGGGGACGGACAGGGCAAAGGACAGCGAGAGTTCACGGACGGCTTGCAGCAGCCGCTTTTTGCCGTCTTCCTGGGCCAGGATGTGTTCCAGCGCGCGGGGCAGGACGTTCAGTTTTTCCTGGGCCGTGCCGGTGAAATATTTTGACCAATCGAAGTTGTAAAACAGGCCCTTGCAAATCTCATAGCGTTTGAGCAGTTCGTTGACGGCTTGCTCCTGGTCGAGCACGCTTTCGGTCGAGCGTCCGGCCTCGGTGTAGGTCGCCAGGGCTTTTTGCAGGTGATAGGCCAGGCCGAGGTAATCGACAATCAGGCCACCGGGTTTATCTTTGTAGACCCGGTTGACGCGCGCGATGGCCTGCATCAGCCCATGTCCCTGCATGGGTTTATCGATATACATGGTATGCAGCGGCGGGACATCGAAACCGGTTAGCCACATATCGCGGACGATGACAATTTTGAACGAATCCACCGGGTTCTTGAAGCGTTTGGCGAGTTCCTCGCGGCGGGCCTTGGTGCGGATGTGCGGC
>JAGXRB010000383.1 GCA_018336075.1 Bacteroidota bacterium | reverse complement strand
AGATGCAAAGATCATCTCAGTTGAACATGACGAATATCTCTCAAACCTCTTCGCTGCTGGCGATATGGTTCATATCATCCCTGCTGTTGCTGAACCCGCTACCCCGCTTGTAGAGGTCACAGTTGCAGCCGTATCTGAAGGGACTATTACACTTTCGGCCGCTATCCCTGATCTTGAAGTAGGTGATGTTATCACTGAGATCAAGAATGTATCAGATGAAGCAGCTGTTATTGCCACATTCAACGCTGCTGTCATTAAATCTGTAAAGGTGGTTGATGGTATCAATGGAATTGATGTCACAAAAGATGCTGAAATGTATGCTCGCAGGGTTCTCCCTGTTCCTGCTTCATTGAAGACGAACGACATGCTTACGGTAAACCCACATTTACGCTATTCCAATTCACTCTAAAACAGGAGGATTCTACACATGAAATCATTTTTTAATTCAGAAACCTTTGGTGACCTTACCAGATTGGTACAGTTAACCTTTGACCAGGCAAGTGAAAAACAGAAACAGCTTTTTGCAACTGCCTATGTAGACCAGTTTATGGATTGGGATACGCCACAATACGGCTTGACCTTCAACGAAATTATCGGAAGCTTTAAGCTCACCGTTCTCGCGTCGGTGATTGGTGACAATGCCGCAACCCCACTCAGAAGCTCCGATGGAGCTGGTACTTACCAGGGTTCTATTCCACGTATCGGACATAAGTTTCCAATGGAAGCTAGCAAAGTCCGAGAACTCCTTCAGATGCTGGAAACACAGCGTATTTCTGACACTGCTAAAATGCAAAAGCTTCGTGACACCATGTTCGCCAACGTTGCTGAAGCAGTGAAAGGCGTTAAGGACCGTCTTGACTTCATTACTTTGACTGCACTCAGTAATGATGGAGTTGTAATTTTCAATGAAACTAATAACCCTGATGGGCGACGTTTCCAGATCGACTATGAGCTTCCGGACGAAAACAAGTCAAAGGTCAAAGCAATCTGGAATGAGGCAAACCTTTTGACGGCAGATCCTTTTGCTGACCTGGCGAAAGTTGTCAATGACAACAAAGGTAAAGTGGAGTTTGAAAAGATGCTTATGGACAATGAAACCCTGCTTTTGTTAGCCAGATTTAAAGCAGTAAAACAAGCTATCTATGGTACTGACAAGCTCAATACGCCATTGATGATTCCTTATATGAATGAGCAATTCCAAAGGTATGGATTGCCTGTAATAGAGGTTGTTAATAAACGAAACAACGTGCTTGTGGATGGCAAACGTACTGTGGTTAACCCTTGGAACAAGAACCGGGTTGTTTTCATTCCTTCTGGAAAGCTTGGTATCGTAAAGACTGCCTTTGAGGACAGCCAGATCATGCCGGAAGAAAACGTATCCTACTCAACTTATGACAGAGGCAACATCGTGGTTGCACAATGGAGAACAGGTGAAAGTAAGAATGAGTTATCTGCAGAGATGACACAGGCTTCTAGTCGTGCTATGCCTGTCTTCACAACCATTGACGGTATTGCATCACTCAATATTGCTGAAGCTGCTCAATAACATGACAAATCTGGAAGCATTAATAGCAGAATGTGAACCATTCACGATTTCAAAGAGGGTTGCAGAAAAAGCCTTAGCAGATAATTTGATAAGTCCTGACTCAGAATACTCATCAAAAACTAAGATTGCTAAAGCCGCTGTTGAGGTTCTTTCTCGATATCTCTCCCTGAGATCTGAAGGTGAGGGTTCATTTTCTCAAGCCTTTGATAAGGAGGGTTTGAAAGCAAGAATTAAAACCCTTGCCGAGATTGCCGGTATTGATGCTTCCGGATACATTTCTCAGGTTACTATCTCTGATGGTTCAAAACTCTGGTAAAATGAGGTACCATAACAAACTTTATTTCTCGAGCATCACCGGTGACAGCAGCAGAGACGAGTCAGGCAACTTCATTCCGAAGGTTGTTGATCTTGTTTTTGGTTGCTATTGCAGAGATGAATCAAACAGTTCCGGGCGCAAAGTGACAAATGGAGAAGGTTCGCATGTTGAATATACTTCATTGGTTTACGCCCCCCAGGATTGTCCGAATCTCAATGCAGGAGATCTTGTTGAGGTAAAGGATGTGCAGGGTGCTTTAAGAATCAGGGGTACAGTTCTTAGGTTTTCAAAAGATCGATACAACTGTCGGATATGGCTATAAGAAACAAAGGCAATTTAAGCGAGCTTAAGGCCCGGATGAATGCTGTTAAAGTACGCATCGACAGGGCTATTTTCTTTAGACTTTCTTTTATAGGGGAGAAGCTTGTTAACTATGCCCGGTCAATTACAGCTGATATTGGTTATACCGATCAGACAGGTAACCTAAGATCAAGTACTGGATATATCATAGTTAAGGATGGCATTGTTCTTAAGTCAGATTTTGATGAAATTCAAGGACCTGTTGCCAGTATAATTGATGGCAAAAGTGTAGGGCTTAATCATGCAATATCTATTGCCTTGAAACATCCAGTTGGGTATGTCTTGATTGTTGTGGCAGGAATGGATTATGCCTTTGCTGTTGAAAGCCGAGGAAAAGATGTTCTTACTACCACTGAATATCTTGCAAACGAAGAGATACCCAAAGAATTAAGAAAGCTCAGGGAACAAATAAAAAGGATGAAGCTATGAAAACAAACTTTGAGGCTATTGATGCAATCTGGAAGCGACTCGCTACACAACAGATTACAACAGCAATTTCAGGTGAGATTTACAAGCTTCAGCGACCTTTCAACTCTGTAAAAGAAGATATTGTTATCAATGCCCTTCCAATTACTGAGACAATCCCTCAGGAGTGTGTGGTAAATGTAAACTGTTACGTACCGAACTTGATTGTCAAAGTAAAAGGCCAGGAAACAAAGATGCCAGATACAGTCCGTATAAAGCAAATTTCGGACTTGGTAATAAGTAAGCTGGAAAATGTGGCCGAAGCGACATTTCATTATTTCGTAACCAATCAGGCTGTATTAGCTAATGAATCTGGAAACGAATATTATTCAAACATTAGATTAACATTCATATTCACAAACATTTAAATAAAATGGATAAAGTACACTACGGGCTGAAAAGCCTAAAAATGGGAGCGGTTGCTGGAGATGGTGGAATGGGAACATCTCTCACCGATCTTGGTGGCACGCTCGAAGGTTCTGCAACATTAACAATGGAGGATGGTGAAAAAGGAGAGATTACAATTGAGGAAGCTGATTTGCCGGTTCACACCTGGAATACTCAGGGAGAAATGAAAGTTGTTTTTGACATATTTGATATGTCACCTGCAAACATCGCTCGTGTATTTGGTGGAACTGCTAGCGGAACAGGAGCAGCAGAAACATACAATGGTCCTGTTGTTACTCCTGCTATAGAACAATCACTTGAAATTATTACAAAAAATAACATCAAATGGTCGTTTCCTCGCGTAAAGGTTACCGCAAAACTAAACATCAATTTTACCAAAAAGGATGTTTTCAAGGCGACGGTTACCTGTGTTGTGATGCAGCCTACAAAAGCTGACACAGCACCATTTAGCTATGTCACTGTAGCAGCTTAAAACCAGATGCTGAAACTCAAAAGCACTCTTAACCGGGTGCTTTTTTAAAAACTATTCCATGAAAGATGCTTTTAATACAGAGCTTACAGCAATTCAGACACTGCTAAATGAAGGTATGGTATTCAAGGCCGGAAGATTAAAACTTCACTTACGGCAGTCCTATCTTGGCACTCTCCTTCATTTGAGTAAGATTTACTCCCTGATTGCTATCGATGAGTCAAAACTTAAAGATTCTGCTTATGCAGGCAGTTATATGCTTGTCCCGGAAAACGCTAAGAGGGTTGCACTTGTAATTGCTATAGCTGTTCTGAATAACAGATTGAAGATTAAACTCTTTTCAAGGCTTCTTGCAAATTATCTGCTTTGGACATTGAAGCCGGACAAGCTGTATCAAATCATGGGGATGGTATTGATAGTAAACAATACAGCGTCTTTTACAAATTCTATCAGATTGATTCACACCCTAAGACTCATGAGGCCGAAGGAAGATCTGGTAGAGGCTTAAAAACCCTTTGGGGCAGCTTGTGGAGCGTGTGTACTTCAACAGGCTGGACATTAGAGCAAATTCTCTGGAAAATAAGCTGGGTAAACCTGCAAATGATGATAGTTGACGCCCCTCGCTACAGCTCCGATGAAGAAGAAACTGACAGGATAATACCAGAGCCAGAAACAATTGAAGAAATTGATCAGTTAATGAAAAGATTCAAGCAATGAACGGAAACGGCCCCTTAGATTTTGATGCTACGATTGATGGCAGTCAATTTAATGCGATGCTTGATGAAATGCAAAGGCGTATTCGTGGTACGGGAGATGCTGCTGTTCATGAGGGGCAAAGGATTGACAACACTTTCAGAAATATTGGCGTTGCCATGGCTGCATATTTCAGCGCTGGCCAGTTAAGCAGTTTTGTAACGCAGGTAGCAGATGTAAGAGGCGAATTTCAGCAGCTAGAGATTTCTTTTGAAACAATGCTGAAAAACAAGGCCCTCTCTGATAAGTTGATGGCCGAAGTTGTCCAATTTGCAACAACAACCCCATTTGACCTCAAGGGAGTTGCCTCCGGAGCAAAACAACTGCTTGCATACGGAACCGCGGCAGATGATATCATTACAACCATGCGCCAGCTGGGAGATGTTGCAGCCGGACTATCAATTCCATTTAACGACCTTGTTTATCTCTATGGAACTTCAGCTACTCAGGGAAAGTTAATGACAAAAGACCTCATGCAGTTTGCAGGAAGAGGTATCCCGATCATTGACGAATTGAGCAAAATTCTGAAAGTGTCAAAAGCTGAGGTAATGGATCTGGCAACAAAAGGTGAAATTCATTTTGGTTTACTTCAAGAAGTGATTGCTAATCTGACTAATGAAACAGGCATGTTTGGTAACATGATGGAAAAGCAATCCAAATCTATTGCCGGACTGAGGTCAAATCTTGGAGATGCCTGGGATAATATGTTGAATGATATAGGCAGGGCTAATCAGGAAACAATTGAAGGGACAGTCAGAACTGCTATCAGTGTTGTAGAAAACTATCAGAAAGTAGCAGATATTTTAAAAGTTATCATTGCTACTTATGGAGCTTACAAAGCAGCTGTAATGCTCAATGCTGTGGCAATGGGTAAGTACACAATTGCCTTAAATCTGGCTATAATCAAGCAGAATTTATTGAATATAGCGCAAAAAGCGAATCCATACGGCCTTGCTTTAGCCGGTATCACAGCATTGGTTGGAGGTTTATGGGCCTACAATAGAGCGATTGATGAAAGCGGAAAAAAAATGCAGGAGTTTAACGACTCTGTTTCAAAATCCGTTTCTGAATCTAATGTCCTTTGGGATAGGTTGAAAAAAACAACTGCTGGCACAGAGGAAAGGACGGTAGCTATCCGGAAATTAGAATCAATTCATGGGACTTATATCTCAAACCTTAATCTTGAGAAGGCTGTATTAGAGGATATTGAGAAAGCTCAAAAAGCCTCAAATGAGGAAATGATTAGGACGCTGGCTATTAAAGCTTCAAATGAGGAAAAGCTATATTGGTATGAAAGAGAGCTTGCGGTCATAAAAGAAATTAATAAGGCCGGATATGACTTTAATGAAATACTTAAGGAAAGAAACAATCCTAAATTTGATGAAGCAGGCAGAAGAATCTTTGTTACGTATGGAAACAATGTTGATTTGCTTCTTGCAAATTACACAGAGATTCAAAAGCAAAAGAAAATAATTGACGAAACTTACCAGAAAATAATTGATGGCTTTAATATGAGCCTATCTACGAAACCAGACGAAGATTTCAGTAATAAAATTGAAGAAGACAAGAAGACCCTTTCCCAAAAGCTAAAAGAAATTCAGCAGATGTACGAAAACTACTACCGTTGGGTTTCTAGGTACGGGCAACAGTCAGCTGATGAACAGTTTGAAAACCTCATTAAAGGTGGTAAATCTTACTTGGAATATCTTGATGCAGAAATAGCCAGACTGGAAAATAAAACAAAGAGGTCAGTATCAGACACTGAAAACCTAAATCTTCTAATCGCTAGCCGGGCAGATTTGATTGGCGAGGAATCCAGTGTAGAGTCCTTTAAGAAGAAGATTGAAAATACAAAAGAAGGTTTCAAAGATGTTGTAGATTACATTGAATTCATCAAGGCTGAAATTGAGAAAGCCTCAAAGTTTGCAGGTTCAGAGCAAGAAATTGAAAAATCAAAATTCCTTTTAGAGGAACTTGCAAGTGCAGAAAAGCAATTTGTAAATGATTCATTAAGCACCTTTCAGAACCTGATGAAATCTAGTCAGGATTATGCACAGCAAAGGTTAAACGCAGAGCTGGAATATCAGGAAACGTTAAAAAAACTTGACCCTGAAAGCCTTGGTGAAAATTATCAGAAAGCAATTGATGAAGCAAACAAAGTAAGACTTAAAACCCTTGACGACATTAAAGTAAAGGAAGCTGAAAGTCTTGATGCTTATAAGAAACTCAGCGGAGATTTAAGCAGGATTTCCCGAAAAGAAGCACTTGATTATGTTGATATACTTGAAGATCAACTTAAGGTACTTGATAGCCAAAGCGAGGCATATAAGCTGATAAAAAGTCTTATTTCGGATGTCAAAGCTGAAATCAAAAATACTGATGTTGAAAACCTTAGTGAAGGGTTAATTTCGGCTGCATACTCACTTGATAAAATTGTTTCCCTGACCTCCGATGCAAATAGCGGATTCGCTCAGATGGCCGCTGCTGTTAGCTCAGTTGTTGGTGAACTTGGAAATGCTACCAGAGAATTGAATAAGGCTTTTAAAGGTGTAACAAGTACAAGTGGCACAAAGAAGTATGACATTGATTTCGCTTCTGGTCTTGCTGGTTTTACTTCTATTGCCGGTATATTCTATACTGTTTCAGACGCTTTGGACAAGCAGTGGGGAACGCAGAGACGAATTGCAGATATTGAACAGGCCCGGCTCGAATACAATACAAAAGTTGGATTTCTAATTGATGAACTGAATGAGAAACTTTCGAAACAGTTAGAGCTTTTAGAAAATATGCCCACCGGTCAGTCATTTTCTCCGAAAGCAAGTGTATTAACCGAATCAATTAAAGAAGCGCAAAAGCAACTCCAAGGATTATTGTTTTCGCTCCAGAAGACTCCAAAAGAAATTAATATTCAGATACCGCTTGATGTTATTAAACAAATGACAGGCGTTTCTGACAGTCTGGGAGCTTTAAGCAAGGCGCTTGCAGACGGCATTATTTCACAGGAGCAATACGATTTAGGAGTTGAGTATATCAATCTGATTGAAGATGGCACAAAAAGGTTAAATGACCTTCAGAAGGAATATCAGGAATATATCACTGGCACTACATCCAGTGCCTTGGTAGATGAAATTGCCCAAATGTTTGAAGAGGGCAAAACCATGACAGTTGATTTTGCTGACAGTTTCGAAAGTTTAATGAAAAAAGCAATCCTTCAGGGATTGAAGATGAGGGTGCTTGAACCTATGCTGAACTCATGGCTTGAGGAATTCTCAAGAGGTATCATGGGAGGTGGAATGAACTCTGAATCATGGATGGCTCAGTTGATGATGGGGCTGCAAGATGTTGGGGAGGCTGGAAATGAATTTTGGGAAAATGCAATGTCCTTTATTGAAAGAGTATTTCCTGATATCAATGATGCTAATAACACTACACTTTCCGGCAACATCAAAGGTATTACTGAACCGACAGCCGGTATCCTGGCAGGCCAAATGAATGCTATCAGAATAAACCAAGCGCATGCATTGACTTTGATGGACAACCAACTTCTTGAACTTTCTAAGATTGAATACAATACAAGAAACAATCTGTATATCAAAAGAATCTACGATTTGATTCAATCCAATCAAAACAATTCAGTATTACGAAACAGAGCTAGCGGAGGAAGTTAAAAATGGCATTTGTAATTTACAAAATCGGAAATACCGATATTTCTTCTTTGAAGATCTATGTGACAAACGGCTCTGGTTACATAGATTTCCCGAAACGCAAAATTCCCTACAGGCATGAATGGCTTGATGAACATGGGGAGGAAGTTGAGCTTGGAGATTATAAAGCTGAAGCAAGAGAAATCAAACTGGAGTGCATTGTTTTAGGCACAACTATCAATGATGCCTATACAAAAATCAACTCCCTTATAAGCCTTATTGACCAGTCTAGTTTTGTAAGGCTTGAAATTATCTATGATTATCCTGCTGTTGGACAAACCGGCCCAACAAGTAAATTTCAATTTGATGTTTTCAGAGAAGAACCTGTAAAGGTTGTAAAGAAACTCCGGAAAACAGGTAACGCCTGGACATTTACCCTCATCCTAAAAGACGCATGCACCGGGATAACTAATCACGTAACAACAGGAGGAGCTTCTTCATAATGAATACATTGACAATACATACAGCGACAGGAAGTGTAAGCGTCAACCTTAAATCCAATTCCGAGATGGTAAAGAGGTTATTGGAGGAAGATGTTGTTAAGGTGTTTTTTGAGTCTAGTAATCCTGTTTCTCTTGGAATAGGTGATCATTGTGTTGTTTTTGGCCGCAAGTATTTAATCAATACGACCCCGATTGAAAAAAAATACTCCTCAAATTTATTTGAGTATGAAGTTACTTTTGAGAGTGTTATCTATGACTTGTCAAAAGTCGCTTTACTGGATGTTGATGCAACCGGCATCCACTTTTCACATGAGTTCTTTTTAATAGGCAATGTAGATACATTCAGAATATTAATCGAAACAAATCTTGAAAGAGTTTATGGAGTAGATAAATGGACTGTTAGCAATCTAGGTGTACCCACTGATAAAGTAGTCAATCTTTCATTTTCGGAAAACAATTGTCTTCAAGCGCTTCAAACTCTTTGCGCTGAATTTGATTGTGAATATGAGTTGAATGAATATGAAAATGAAACAATTATAACATTAAGAAAGCAGGCAGGCGGATTTCAGGCTGTAACATTTGAATATGGAAAAGGTAAAGGTTTATATGATCTGAAGCGCACCATTGCAAGTAGTAACAATCTTACAACACGTCTCTATGCATTTGGTGCTTCAAGAAATTTAGGTGCCAACTACAGGAACTATAGCACAAGGTTAAAACTTCCAGCTACCACTTCTGAAGACTCGCACATGGATAATCCTGGTGCTGTTTCCAAGTATGGAGTGATCGAACGTGTTGTAATGTTCGATGATATATTTCCGCAAAGAGAAGGCACAGTAACGGCTTTAGGCAGCACAATATACCAGTTTGTTGATGAGGATTGCTTTGATCTTAATGCAGTTGATGGTGATGGGAACTCTTTATATTGGCTTAGTATTGATCCAAAGGTCAGTTTTAGGACAGGAAATCTGGCCGGTTACGAATTTACTATTGCAGCCTTTGATACTGTTAGCGGGACCTTTACCTTGCAAAAATACATTGATGAAAGAAGCACTGAATTTCCTAATCCTGACACGACTGCTTTCCAGATAAATGTAGGAGACAAATATGTAATCCTTGATATAGCTTTACCTCAGCTGTATGTTGATCAGGCCGAAAGCAGATTACTTACCAGGGCGCAAGAATGGCTCGAAAAGTACAGTAACGACCATGTCTTATATGAGCTTAATCTTGATGAGAAATTTATAAGTGATCAACAGATTTCATTCAGTGTAGGTGACGGAATTGGAGTGGTGGATGCTGATATGGGTATATCAGAGCAGATCCGTATTACTGATGTAAGGAGAAACCTTGTCCGGGAGAACCTGTATACTTTAATCCTTTCAAACAGTGTATACAAGCCAAAGGAGAGGAAGCCAACCCAACAGGTAAGAACAGAACTGGCCCAACTAAAGCAGGCAGCATTTAGTCAATCCGATTGGACAGAGGAAAACTCTCTTGAACCATCTTATATCAAGAACAAACCGGACTTGACGGAATTCGCTGACAAGCATTTATCATTCAATGTAAACTATAAAAAGACTGAAACTATTCAGCACGATTTAGGCAAAAAGCCTTCTGTCAGCGTACTTGACGAGGAAGGTAACCTTTGTATTGCAGATGTCGAGTATCTGGATGAAAATTCAGTTACAGTAAATTTTATAAATTATTTCACAGGTAAAATAGTATTCAACTAAAAAACAATTCTATTATGAAAATTACAAGTCACCAGGATTTTGAGAAATCCGCACAAATCATAAACGTAAAACTGCATCAAGTATCAAGTTTGCCTACTGTTTGGCAGGGAGGACTTGTTTATTTGACCACGGATAACAAAGTGTATTATGGGAATAATTCAGCGTGGATTCCAGTTAATGATACCACAGGCCTAATAAGTAATGTTACAGGCGGTGTTGGTATTACGGTGAGTGTTCTTGCTGGCGTGGCAACAGTTACTCTTGTGACTGACGGAAGTACTTTGGAAACCGTTGCTGGTGCTGGTGGAGCGGCGAGGATTAAGGACGCGGGTGTCAGTGCTGCAAAAATTGCAGCAAACGCAGTTACAACGGTGAAGATTCTAGATGCAAATGTCACAACACCGAAGATAGCGGACGCGAATGTCACTACAGCAAAGATTGCAAACGCAAATGTCACAACCGAAAAACTGGCTGACAATGCCGTTACATCCATAAAGATAACGGATAAAAACATATCGTTTGCCAAAATTCAGGACATCCCGACAATGACCGTTATTGGTCGTGTTGAGGCTGCTACTGGCGTTAGTAGCGCAATAAATGTGTTGACTGATTTATCTGCAATAGTTTCAGCGCACGACAGCCTTGCAACTGCAAAAGCGGTTAAGGATTATGTTGCTGCAACACTTGGTGGAATAGGTAACCTTGAAGGAGCTTTCAATGCGAATACAAGCACGAATTTTCCAGTTGGGGCTGGAGGAACGAAAAAAGGAGATTACTGGTATGTAAGTGTGGCTGGCACAGTTCAAACAGTTCCTTTGAATGTTGGCGATGTTTTAATTGCCAACAAAGACAACGCAAGCACAACCTTAGCAGCCGACTGGATTTTTCTTGAAACAAACCGCGACCAAGCTACCACAACCACACTTGGTGTAATTAGCCTTGCAACACAGGCAGAGGCAAGGGCAATGTCAAGTACCACAAAAGGGTTGACGCCCTCAAATCTTGGTGATGTTAAAGCATCCGATGCTGAAACCCAAACAGGTACGGCAACAGACAGATTCATTACTCCGGCTAACCTTTCATCAAGGACGGCTACTGAAACCAGAACTGGTATTGCTGCAATTGCCACAACAGCACAAGTACAGGCAATGACTGATTCAACACGATTTGTTACCCCGGCAGGTTTACTAACTGTTGCGGCTTCAAATGCTGAAACTCAAACCGGAACTGAACCTAAAAAGTTTGTAACACCTGCAGGGCTTTCCTCCAGACTGGCAACAGAGACAAATACAGGACTTATTGAAATTGCTACAACGGAGGAAGTTTCCGGAGGTACTGATGATACAAGGGCTGTGACACCTGCAAAGTTGAAAGTTTATGCAGAAGGATTGGTTGCGGCTTATGGAAGGTTTATAGCTGATGTTGGAAATGGTTCTGCAACAACCTATACAGTAACTCATAGCTTAAACACAAAGAATGTACAGGTTGAAGTTTGGGACAATGCAACATGGGATACGGTGCTTTGTGATGTTGCAAGAACTACAACAGCAGCAATTACACTTTCATTTGCTGCTGCTCCAAGTTCAAATAAATACAAGGTATTTATAATGAAATAAGAAATGGAATTAGATGCAAACTTGTTTTTAAAGGGAACGCTGAAGGTTGGTACAGCTCTAGTAGTTGCTTCAATACCTCATTTGATGGGTATTGACGCAGAGGGTAATGTAAAGAGATTTGCCAACTCCTCCAGCGCACCTACTGTTTACCAGATTAACTATATTCATTCCAGTTCTCCGGCAAGGATTAATGTACAGGCTTTAACTACGACTGATGGTGTTAATGTAGGTATTGAGATTGGTTCTTATACCTGCAAACTGGATTTTGAGTTTGGCAATCTTAGTAACAGTAATTACAGGTTAGCAGCAAAAAGGACACTGGAATTTGCTTTTGTAATTTATTCTTTTGGGGGCATTAATGTTCACTCACTTCCAACGATATATATGACTTCACACGCTGGAATGGTCGTAAATGCAGTCAACAAACAGACGTGGGAGGTGAAGGCTAATGATATAACATTTGATGCGGTAATTGTATCTGACAGGCTATATATCGATGTCAAAAGTAATTTTAATGTTGCTGCTTTCAGTATTGCAAACGGCTCTTTTCAAGCCAGATACACAGCAGAGATTAAGAAATTCAACTACCAAAGTGGTGGTGGCGATTTATCAATATAAATTATCAAAAATATGGGCTTAACAGGACAGAATTTTATAATGTGGAAAGGTGACGACAGAATCATTCAAGTTACGATTGAGGATGCAACCGATGTTTCCGGCTTCACTGCAAAATGGCATATGGCTGTTGATGTAAACAGTCCAAAATTAATAACAAAACAGTCTGGTGGTAACGGGATTACTTTCGATGGTAACAAGGTCTTGGTCGTTGTTAACGGTTCTGAAACAAAGGATAGTGTTACTGCTATTCCAGAGGGTTTATATTACCATGAATTGGAAATGATTGACGCACAAAACAAAAAAGCAATTGCATCATCAGGAGTTGTTGACTTGAAGAAAACATTGGTAGGGAGGCCGTAACAAAATGGCAGAGTTGAAAGGTTTAAGCAGTCCTTACATTCAAAAGAAAGGACAAATGGATTTTATACAAAATCTGACTGGCAAAATTGGAAGAGTTCTATTGTCAGGCAAGATGGGTGCTGGTTTGACTTCCACCGTTGTGACTTTTGTTTCAGCAAATATTCCTTCAATTACTGTGAAAGAAGATGACCCAAATGAAATAATATTCCCAGAATATGTGAATGTTGTTTTAAATCCAAGCGGTACTATTCAAGTACCTGTTGATAGTTGGGTTTTGGATGAAGATATGGATGGAAGTGCTGTTATAGGTACTTTTCAACATGAAGCATTTTATACTTTGCCTGAACACATATTAGGTACTCCAACACGAGTGTTTTGGACTGTAAATGTAAGACCTGTGTTGATTATTTCGGGGGGTACTTTGAACAGTTATACGGGATACAAATCAAGAGCGTTTCTTTCAGCCGGCAATCTTGTAATTAGCGAAATATCCAAATCAGCGAAACTTGATGTTTTGATTGTTGCCGGTGGCGGCGGGGGTGGAAAAGGCGTATCAAGTCTTGGTAATGCGGGGGGCGGTGGCGCT
>JAGXRB010000382.1 GCA_018336075.1 Bacteroidota bacterium | reverse complement strand
TATCAAGATAATTCTTATGTTCAGCAACTTTAGCAACGCCCGAGCCTCTTACGACAATTGCTTTTAATTTTTTATTTCCCATTACGCATCCAGTACCACCTCTGCCAGCCGCACGGGCAGCAGTGTTGATAACGCTTCCATAAAGAACTCCATTTTCTGCGCCAGGGCCAATGTATGCTGATTCAAATCGACGGTCTCCTACTTCACGAATGATGGCCTCGTCAAACTCGTTAGTTCCCATGCCCCAAAATTTGGTAGCATCGCGCAATTCTACAGTATCATTTTCAACAAAAAGATATACTGGTTTTTCAGACTTCCCAATAAATACGATACCGTCGTAACCGGCATATTTGATTTCAGCACCTATGAAACCGCCCATATTGCTGTAGCTTACTGTTGAGGCAGAAGATGATGCTCCATTAACAGTGCTTGTTATTGGCGATTTGGTAACCATGCAGGTGCGAGATGATGATGGAATTGGAAATCCGCAAAACAATCCTGGCATAAACATCAATGGGTTTTCATCACCCATAGGATCAGCTCCGGCTTCGGGGAGATAGTCATACAACAACTTCATACCCAGACCTCTCCCTCCAAAATATAATTTATAATATTCTTCAGGAAGTTGCTTAACGTTAATGGCACCCGTGCTCAGTTGAACCTCAAGTATTCTGCCGTTTACTCCTTTCATAACTTATGTTTTTCCATTGTTTCTTTATCATAGAACTTCTCAAAAAGCATGTTGGCAATCTGTTCAGGTTTCATATTGCGCATTGACATATCATCGGTGATTTCAAGATAAGCCAATGCATCAAACGGACACCATTTAACACAAGAAGGATCTCCGTTACAAAGAGTACACATTCCGGTTGGAGAGCCTTCATCATCAGGATAAATTATACCCGCCCTATCCAATCGGCATGCTGTGGCACATGACTGGCATCCAATGCATCTGTCATAGTCGCTTTTTATTGTGCCCAAAATTTCATCTCGATAGAGTGCTTTGCGCCCGGTTTCAGCATGAGGCTTCACAGGACAGGCTTCCACACATGGGGCATCATGGCACAAAAAACATGTAACAGCAACATCTGAAGGTGGATGAAACCGCCATACCCTGATGTTAGATAGCTCAGGATTGCCTTGTCCATTTATTGTTGTGCCTTCTATTTGCAGCCTGTGATTATTTTCTGAACAAACCATTTCACAGGTTCGACAGCCGGCGCATTTGGAATAATCAATTACAATGGCTTTCCAACTTTTTCCGTCGCTGACTGGAAATGTAACAAAACCAAAGCTGCTGAACAGTGCCAAACTGCCGGAGCCCCAGGCAATTGAGGAAAGAAATTCTTTTCTGTTTATTGACATTTTCTTACTACTTGAAGTTTATTTCAACCAAAAATAGTTAAAAAACCACTCAACAACAATGATTGTTAGGAAGTTAGAATCATTCTAAATAACTGTGACTGGCAATAACAGATACTTTTCTGAATTTAAAAGAAAGTCTGAATCAGATCCTCATCTGCAAAGTTTGGTATCGTAACCTTTAAAAGAGGTTCGCTTTCCATTGCCCGATTTATCGCAAAAACAGCTTCTTTGTTGCGTGCCCAGCTGCGTCTGGCAATTCCGTTGTTAACATCCCAATGAAGCATGCTTTTTAGTTTACGGTCAGCATCTTCAGTTCCATCAAGCAGCATCCCAAACCCTCCATTGATTACTTCGCCCCAGCCAACGCCACCTCCGTTGTGAATTGAAACCCAGGTTGCACCCCTGAATGAATCGCCGATTACATTTTGAATAGCCATGTCAGCTGTGAAACTTGAACCATCATAAATGTTGGAAGTTTCCCTGAAAGGTGAATCTGTGCCACTTACATCATGATGGTCACGCCCTAACACGACAGGCCCTGATATTTTACCTTCACGAATGGCATTGTTAAATGCAGCTGCAATTTTTATCCGCCCTTCGGCATCAGCATAAAGTATGCGTGCCTGAGAACCTACTACCAGTTTATTTTTTTTCGCTTCTTTGATCCAAAGTATGTTGTCATCCAGTTGCTGACGAATTTCATTTGGAGCAGTTTTAGCAATCTCTTCCAGCACTTCACACGCTATCAAGTCAGTTGTGTCAAGGTCTTTAGCATCGGATGATGCACAAACCCACCTGAAGGGTCCAAATCCGTAGTCAAAACAAAGAGGTCCCATGATATCCTGAACGTAAGAAGGATATTTAAAACGTCCGTTTGTGTCAAAGACATCAGCACCTGCCCTGCTGCTTTCAAGTAAAAAAGCATTTCCGTAATCAAAAAAATACATGCCTTTTGAGGTCAAAGAATTAATTGCCAGAATTTGGCGCCTTAACGATTCATATACTTTTTCACGGAATAAAACAGGCTTGTCAGACATCATTTCGTTTGCTTCATTGTAGGTAAGACCTGCCGGATAATAGCCGCCAGCCCATGGATTGTGCAAGGATGTCTGATCAGAACCCATATCGACATCGATATTGCGTTCATTTAATCTTTCCCACAGATCAACGATATTTCCAAGGAATGCTATAGAATGAGCTGTGTTTTTTTCTTTCCATTGCAACGCAGCATCAATGGCCTGATCTACATCCTGCATCACTTCATCAACCCAGCCCTGACTATGACGCTTATAGGCAGCTTTTGGATTTATTTCGGCAGTAATGCTAACTACTCCGGCTATGTTTGCAGCTTTAGGCTGAGCTCCACTCATTCCTCCGAGACCTGAGGTTATCAAAAGCTTTATTCCTCCTGAATAGTTAGGGTGTTTTTGCATTCTTGCAGCATTGAGTACTGTGATTGTTGTGCCGTGAACAATCCCCTGAGGTCCGATATACATGAAGGAACCTGCAGTCATCTGTCCATACTGACTTACTCCAAGGGCATTAAAACGTTCCCAATCATCTGGTTTAGAGTAATTTGGAATTACCATACCATTTGTTACAACAACACGCGGAGCGTCTTTTTGGGAAGGAAACAATCCAAGCGGATGACCAGAATAGATTGCCAGAGTTTGATCATCTGTCATTGTGGCAAGATACTGCATCGTAAGCAGATACTGAGCCCAGTTTTGAAAAACAGCACCATTTCCTCCGTAAGTAATTAACTCATGAGGATGCTGCGCAATGGCATCGTCCAGGTTATTGCTTAACATCAACATAATTGCAGCGGCCTGCTTCGATTTGTGCGGAAATGTTTCAATATCTCGCGCATAAATTTTATAATCAGGTCTGAAACGATACATATATATCCTGCCATAAGCACGAAGTTCTTCAGCAAACTCAGCAGCAAGCACTACATGGTGTTTTACCGGAAAATAACGCAGCGCATTTTTCAGTGCGAGCCTTTTTTCCTCAGTAGTGAGAATATCTTTTCGGCGCGGAGCATGATTGATCGTTGAGTCGAAAGGCTTTGACGATGGAAGTTCTTCTGGAATACCCTTTAAAATAGCTAGCTGAAAAGCAGATAATGCTGTCATAACTTGATTTTTTTTGCAAAGGTAAGGTTTGCTATGATTTTGACTACAAAAAGTCATTCTAGATTCCGTCTCCTTGTCTTTTCAGAATATTAAAAAGAAATTCACGAGCCCTGAATAGCTGTGCCTTGACGGTTCCTAATGGTAAATTTAGTTTATCGGCGATTTCCTCATAACTCAATTCATCAAAATACCGGAGCTCTATCAGACTTTTGTAATGTGGTTTCAGTTTTTCAACTACCTGTCGCATAGTTTTTATTTTTTGCTGTTGGATCAGTTGCTCCTCCGGATCAGGATCAGAAGCAACATACTGAAAGCCTGTTTCTGCTTTTTTATCACGTGCGGAACCTGTAAAAAAACTAACAGGAATTATCTTGTTTTTTCGCTGAAAATCTATGCAATTATTTGAGGCAATGCGAAATAACCATGTACTGAATCCATAGTCTGGGGAATATTGATGCAAATTTCGGAAGGCTTTACCGAAAGCCTCAATTGTAAGATCTTCTGCATCGAAAGGATTAGAAGTCATTTTGAGCATCATAAAATATACGGCATCGCGGTAACAGTTCAGCAACTCAGCATATGCCTGCTGGTCGCCAAATTTTAATGCACGCTGAATTAAATAAAAATCGCGCTGACCTTTTTCAGTAAGGTTTTGATTTACATCCATTTAGCCGGTTTACTAAATAAATTATAGAATAAAAGCAGAGGGCTAAAGATAATAAAAAACAATTCGGCAAATGATGTAAAGAAAAATGGAAACTTTGTATTTAACTGTTTCCCTGCTTTATAAAATATGAGAAACTGGTTAAGAGATCTGAAAACAAATATCCCAACCGGAATAAAGTAAACGATTGGCAGAAACAATAACCAGATGAAAGAAGCATAAAACAGCAATTGTGAAAATGTATAGGTGCCCAGTAAAAACTTAATACCTGATTTATAATATTTTCCGGTTGAAAGGTGTCTGCGCTTCTGACGTGTCCATGAAACAAAGCTTGTTTTTGGCAATGACTCAACCAATGATTCAGGCGAGATTTCAATTGTTGTATTGCTCTTATCAGCAACATGGCTGATAAACAAATCATCATCGCCTGAAGGTATGCTGTAATGAGAAGTAAACCCTTTGTTCTTCATGAAAAGGCTTTTTCGGTATGAAAGGTTTCGTCCGACTCCCATATATGGCTTTTTTGCCAATGCAAAAGAAAGATAAAGCACTCCCGTTTGGAAAGTTTCGAACTGAATCAACAGATTCAACAGTCCTTTTTTCTTTTCATAGGGACTGTAACCAAGCACAACTTCAGTGCTTCTTCCATACCTCATGGCAAAAGCTTTGATCCATTGATTGGAAAGAGGCCTGCAATCTGCATCAGTAAGAAGCAAAATATCATTCTTAGCCGACTTGATTCCCATACTAAGCGGAAACTTCTTTCCCTGAAAAAAATTCAGACTTTGTCTTAAGTGTACAACTTTAAGCCTGCTGTCCGCCCTTGCAAAATCAGAAAGCAATTCATCTGTTCCATCATCAGAGCAATCATTCACAACAACCACTTCAAAATCGGGATAGTCCTGTGATAAAATCAAAGGAATATTTTTTTCAAGGTTGCTATATTCATTTCTTGCGCAAATAATCATAGAAACAGGTGGCAATTGTGGGTTTGTATTTGCCGGACCACGCTCTTTCAGGAAAGAAAGCCGGGAAAAATACCACCAATAATAGAGCAATTGGATGATAGTACTTAGTCCAAGTACAACTAAAACAATGAATGTCAAACTTTTAAAATCAATATCTATAAACACGTGCTGGTAATTTGAGTTCACAAAAATATCCAATCTTTGGGATTTGGATTATCTTTGCCGAAATTTTGGTTGGATGGATTTTAAAATTCAGGGGAGAGACAAAGCAAGTTCAGCGCGTGCAGGACTTATTTCAACAGATCATGGCACAATAGAAACGCCGATATTTATGCCTGTAGGCACTGCCGGTACAGTTAAAGCTGTTCATCAAAGGGAGCTGCGTGACGACATTCAGGCGCAAATCATTTTGGGAAACACTTATCATTTATATCTCAGGCCCGGGCTTGATCTTATACAAAAGGCAGGAGGTCTGCATCGCTTCAACGGATGGGAAAAGCCAATACTTACTGACAGCGGTGGTTATCAGGTTTATTCGTTGAGCGATCGGCGCAAGCTCACCGAGGAGGGTGTAACCTTTCAATCTCATATTGATGGTAGTCGTCATCGTTTCACACCTGAAAATGTGATGGACATTCAAAGAACCATTGGCGCAGATATCATTATGGCATTTGATGAATGTACACCTTATCCATGCGACTATAATTATGCTGAAAAATCGATGAAACTTACACATCAATGGCTTGGCAGATGCATCAACAGGCTGAAAGAAACTGAGCCAATTTATGGATATTCTCAAACACTTTTTCCTATCGTCCAAGGCAGCACATATGGTGATTTGAGAAAAATTTCAGCTGAAACAATTGCTGCTGCCGGGGCAGAAGGAAATGCTATTGGCGGCCTTTCAGTTGGCGAACCCCACGAAATGATGTATGAAATGACTGCGCTTGTTTGCAGTATTCTTCCCGATGATAAACCACGCTACCTTATGGGAGTTGGAACGCCGGCCAACATTATCGAAAGCATTGCGCTTGGAGTTGATATGTTTGATTGCGTGATGCCTACCCGAAACGGTCGAAATGGAATGTTGTTTACCAGCGAAGGGATAATCAATATACGAAACGAAAAATGGAAGTCGGATCTTAGCCAGATTGATGAAAATGGACAAGTTTACGTCGATACACAATATTCGAAGGCATACTTACGTCATTTGTTCGTAGCCAAAGAGATGCTTGGCAGCATGATTGCCAGTGTTCACAATCTTGGATTTTATCTTTGGCTTGTAAAAGAAGCGCGTGAACACATTCTCAAAGGCGATTTTGCCCTATGGAAAAATGAAATAACCCCTCGACTGATGCGGCGTTTGTAACCCATGAAGCTGATTGACTGGTACATCTTTAAAAAATATATTGGCACATTTATTTATGCCATCTCACTCCTTATTATTATAGTAATCATTTTTGATATTTCTGAAAACATCGAGGATTTCCTAAAAAAGAATGCTCCCGTTAAAGAAATTCTGTTTGACTATTACCTCAATTTTATTCCATATTTCATCAACCTTTTTATTTACCTGTTTACTTTTATTTCCGTAATCTTTTTCACCTCCAAAATGGCAGGCAACAGCGAAATAATAGCCATCTTAAGCAGTGGAATAAGTTTTAAAAGAATGTTGAGACCCTATTTTCTTGCATCTGTATTGCTTGCCTTGTTTTCACTTTATCTTGGAAATATTTTAATCCCGCAAACCAATGAGGTTCGGCGCGATTTTAAAAATAAATACATGGAGAACCTCTACAAAGACAGGGATCGAAACATTCATCTTCAAATTGAAAAAGGTGTTTTTGTTTATGTCGAAAACTACAACAGCTCGGTGAATGTTGGATATCGGTTTACCCTTGAAAAATATGAAGGCCAGGAAATGATTTACAAACTGACTTCCGATCGCATCGAACTTGATTCTACAGGCATTGGCTGGGTTGTTCATGGATTCGTTGAACGCAGAATCGACAGCCTCACTGAGACATTCAGAAAAGGAGTAAAAATGGATACCACGATTAATCTTGCCCCAACTGATTTATACAACGTAAAGGAAGATTTTGAAGTCATGAATTTCTGGGAACTCAGAAAACATATTGATAGCGAGAAGCTTAAAGGCAATGCAGGGGTTACACTCTACGAAGTCGAAATGAACAAACGTTTGGCATCTCCGGTAGCTATACTGATACTTACATTAATTGGTGTTGCCCTTTCAAGCCGTAAAGTGCGTGGCGGCATAGGCGTGCATTTGGGAGCTGGTATTGCAATCACTTTTTCGTACATCCTTTTTATGCAGGTTTCATCTGTTTTTGCCACTTTTGGAAGTCTGTCACCAACTGTTGCAGCCTGGACTCCAAATATAATTTTTGCATTGTTAAGCATATACCTCGTAATCAAAGCCCCAAAATAAATCATATGGCGATTTTCAACACAGTTTTAGCATGGTTGATGAAAAAACGGATGCATCAGATCGAACTTTTCGTCAAATACCCTATTGATGTGCAAGAGGAGTGGTTCAGAAGACTTATCTCAAATGGAAAAACAACAGAGTGGGGCAAAAAATATGATTATAAATCGATTAATACCTTCCAGGATTATGCCAATAGGGTTCCGGTGAGTGACTATGAAATGCTCAAACCTTATATTGACCGGCTTCGAAACGGCGAACAAAACATTTTATGGCCTGAAGAAATCAGATGGTTTGCTAAATCATCAGGCACCACTTCAAGTAAAAGTAAATTCATTCCTGTCAGCAACTCCTCACTCGAAGAATGTCATTTTAAAGCGGGAAAAGACATGCTTTCACTTTATGTGAATAATTTTCCAGACACAGAAATTTTTGATGGCAGAGGCCTGGTGATGGGTGGCAGCCACAACATCACGGAAGTGAAAAACGAATCTTATTACGATGGCGATTTATCGGCTATTCTTATTCAAAACCTTCCATTTTGGGTACAATTTCTAAAAACACCAAATCTCACCATTGCCTTAATGGACGAATGGGAATCCAAAATTGAGGCTATGGCGCGTGAAACCATGCTTCACGATGTGACAAGTATTTCGGGAGTTCCATCCTGGACAATGGTCTTACTCAAACGAATTTTAGATATTACTGGCAAAAACAATATCTCTGAAGTCTGGCCAAATCTTGAAGTGTTTTTTCATGGCGGAGTTAGTTTCGTGCCTTACCGCGAACAATTTAAAGCATTGATTCCATCGGCTAAAATGCAGTATATGGAAACATACAATGCTTCTGAAGGCTTTTTTGGTATTCAGGATCAATCAAATAACAGTGATTTACTTTTGATGCTCGACTACGGAATATTTTATGAATTTATCCCGGTTGAGGAGCTTGAAAATGATTCACCACGTGCTATTACCTTGGGTGATGTAGAAATTGACCGCAATTATGCACTTGTTATTACAACCAATGCCGGTCTTTGGCGCTATTTGATTGGCGACACAATTAAATTTACTTCACTCAATCCTTTTCGCATCAGAATAAGTGGCCGCACAAAAAGTTACATCAATGCCTTTGGGGAGGAATTGATGATTGACAATGCAGAAAAGGCCTTGACTGTAGCTTGCAGTAAATGCGGTGTTATTATCACTGATTATACCGCAGCACCATTGTTCTCTACGGATAAAGAATCAGCTGCTCACCAATGGCTTATTGAGTTTGAAACGAATCCGGAAAATGCTGATTATTTTGCTGAAACGTTTGACAATGCTCTAAAATCTCTAAATTCAGACTACGAAGCCAAAAGGTACCACAACATGATTCTGAGACCGCCTGTCATTCAAATTCTCGAAAATGGCACCTTTTACAAATGGCTGAAAAAGAAAGGGAAACTGGGTGGGCAAAACAAAGTTCCCCGGCTTTCAAATGACCGCCAAATAATTGATGAAATTCTTGAAATGATTCGTTCATAAAACAATGCAAAAAAAACTAAATTTGCATCAAAACTAAACCCATGCATATTGCAATAGCAGGAAATATCGGCTCCGGAAAAACTACACTTACCCGTTTGTTATCAAAACACTTCGGATGGACACCTCATTTTGAGGATGTTGAAAACAACCCATATCTGCATAGCTTCTACGATGACATGCAGCGTTGGTCATTCAATCTGCAGGTCTATTTTCTTAACAGCAGGTTCAGGCAAGTAATCGATATCAGAAACAGTGGAAAAACAGTGGTTCAGGATCGCACTATTTATGAAGATGCACATATTTTTGCTCCCAACCTGCATTCTATGAATCTGATGTCGACCCGCGATTTTGAAAATTACAGTTCTCTTTTTGAGTTAATGAGTAAATTCATTCAACCACCGGATTTATTGATTTATTTGCGCTCTACCGTTCCAACCTTAGTTAGTCAGATTCAAAAACGCGGACGCGATTATGAGGCTTCGATCAGACTGGATTATCTAAAGCATCTCAATGAAAGGTATGAAGCCTGGATAACGAAATATGATATTGGCAAGTTGCTCATTGTTGAGGTTGACGATATCGACCTCGAAAAACCAGCAGATCTGAGTTTTGTTATCGAAAAAGTGAATGCCGAACTTCATGGTTTATTTTAAATCATTCATTAATAATATATTATGAGAATTCTTAGTGTAATACCTGCACGTTATGCATCTGTGCGCTTTCCCGGAAAACCGCTTATTATGATTCAGGGAAAGACAATGATACAACGTGTCTATGAGCAGGTATTACAAGCAAGAATGATCAGCGAAGTAGTGGTAGCAACGGATGATGAACGAATTTTAAACGAAGTATCTTCCTTTGGTGGCAAAGCAGTTTTGACCAATCCAAACCATCCAAGCGGAACCGACCGTTGTCTGGAAGCTTGCAATACCTTTGGCGAGTCTTTTGATGCTGTTATAAACATTCAGGGTGACGAACCATTTATCGATCCCGCACAAATTGACCAGCTTGCTGAATTACTTAATAGCCCGCTTGTTCCAATAGCAACACTCGCAAAAAAGATTACCTCCGGTGATGAGCTTTTTGATGCAAATGTTGTTAAAGTGATTTTTGACTTTAATGGCTATGCAATTTACTTTAGCAGAAACCCTTTACCATTTTTAAGAGGGGTCGACCAAGCTGAATGGCTGCAAAAGTTTGATTTTTATAAACACATTGGTTTATATGGTTATCATATAGATACCCTTCGCGAGATTACCCATATTCCTCAATCCAGACTTGAAAAAGCTGAGTCTTTGGAGCAGTTGCGCTGGCTCGAAAATGGATATTCAATTGCGGTTGGCATCACTGAAAAAGAAAGTTTTGGTATCGACAGCCCGGAAGATCTTAAAAAAATCGCGAACCTTTTTTGAAATTGGCCGTAAAATTTGTACCTTAGCAGGCTAAATCGAAGGATTAAAATTATTATAAAAATGAAAATCGCAGGATACATAGCTGATTTGCTTTATGAGTATGAGTGTGTCGTTATCCCCGGCCTTGGTGGATTTCTCACACGCGATCATGCTGCATCAGTGCATCCTTTGAAGCACTATTTTAAACCTCCCTTCAGAGAAATTGTTTTCAACCCGCTGTTACGCACCAACGATGGCCTGCTGTTAAACCATATTGCACGCTCCGAGCAGCTTTCCTATCAAGATGCAAAAGGAAGACTTGACCGGTTTGTTCTCAAGTGCATATCGGTTATGGAAGAAGGTAAGCGGATAAGTTTCAGAAATATTGGTTCTATTTATTATAATAAAGATCAGCAATTGGTTTTTGAACCAGACGAAACTCAAAATTACCTCGCTGAATCTTTTGGCCTCAGCGGATTTGTTTCTCCACCAATTAAAAGAGAAGAGTTTCAGCAAAAAGTTGAAAAAGTTTTCAGCAAACCTCCACTAAATAAAACTGAGCCTCTTAGAACCCCTCATCCGGAAACAGATCCCAATCCAATCGTAAACAAACATCGCCACATTGCTTCGCGCCGCCCCAGCAGACTGAAAAAACAACTGCTGATTATTGGCACCGCGGCTGTTGTGATGTTTGCTGCCTGGGCAATTATGAACAAACATACCGTTCAATATTACTATCAAAATTATTCAGGTTATGCATCATTAGTGCCAATGTTTTATGCCAGTCCAAATGAATTTATGATCCGTCACATGGATAAGATTCCATTAGAAAAGCTGATCATAGATCAAAAACTACCTGAAAAAGCACGGATATCTAATCTGCTTCGACCCGCATCAAATGATCTTGTTCCGGCAAAGCCTTATCAGGCTCCCCTGGAAGAAACAAGCAAAGAAGTTGAAACCAACGAACTAGAAAATTTACCTGCTGCAGACTCAGCAGATATTTTTGATGATTTTGAAATGCAAGATTCAGAAACTTCTGACGAAGGCGTTGCTTTTGAAAGCACAATTGTTTCCGAAATCGTTTCCTCCCCTGTTGTCGTTAGCGTGCCAACAGAAAAACCGCAAGTAAAAAAATTCTACATTATTGCCGGAGCTTTCAGAGAAAAGCAAAATGCCGAGAAGCTTATCAGAGAACTTAAGACCAAAAATTTTGAATCTGACTATGCCGGACAAACTTCTGGAGGCTTATGGCGTGTTTGTTTCGAAAGCCTCGAAAACGAGCAGCAAGCGATGCTACGACTTCAGGCAATAAAGAAAAACGAAAACGAAAATGCCTGGTTGCTTGTAATTTAGTCAAAATTAACTCTTCATTCGTGGGATCAAAAAATAAACTAAAACGTTTCGCTGAAAACGAGACATTCGACAATCTTTTCCAACTCAGTTACGAGCAACTCTATCAGGAAGATTTCCATTTAAAGGGAAAATGGAGCAAGGAGTTTTTCAAAAATGACAATCCAATAATTTTGGAATTAGGCTGCGGCAAAGGAGAATACACAATAGGTCTTGCCCGGCAAAAACCCGATTGCAATTTTATTGGTGTTGACATTAAAGGTGCCCGTTTGTGGCGAGGCTTAAAAACTGCTCACGAGCAAAACATGAAAAACGTTGCTTTTCTCAGAACACGCATAGAGTTGATAAACAATTATTTTTCGGAAAATGAGGTTTCAGAAATCTGGATTACTTTTCCTGATCCCCAACCAAGAAATTCACGCGAAAAAAAAAGGTTGACCTCACCAAGATTCCTTGAGCGATACCGACACTTTTTGAAAAAAGATGGAGTCATTCATTTAAAAACGGACAGCGACCTGCTTTATCAGTATACAATGGATTCGCTTGAAGCCCACTCAAATCCAGTTGAGTATCATACTGAGGATTTATATGCCATTGCAGAAGAAATGGAAGTGAAGCAAATCCGGACTTTTTATGAGCAGATATGGCTGGGACAAGGTCTCAAGATTAAGTATATTCGTTTTGGATTGAAAAATGAGTGATAAGGATGGTTTTTTTCAGGCTGTTTATCAGGTTGCGCAGCAAATACCTTTTGGCCGTGTAACTTCTTATGGTGCCATTGCCGCCTTTCTTGGAACTAAAGGATCAGCCCGTATGGTTGGCTGGGCAATGAACAGCAGCCATCACAGCAAGATTTCTGTTCCGGCGCATCGTGTTGTAAATCGAAATGGGATGCTTACAGGAAAAGGACATTTCGGAGGCTCCGATATCATGGCAAAGTTGCTTGAAAACGAAGGTTTGATTGTGGAAAATGATCAAATTATAAACTTCTCAGAAAAATTTTGGGATCCTTCCAAAGAGCTTTCTTCTTAGCAAAAGCTTACTTCATCTATTTCAGGTAGAACTTCTTATAACCAACTTTGTTTTAATTACTTTTCGAATTGGTTTGAAAAGTTCTACAGGCATTTGTTCTTTTAAACGCTTGAGCAACATCAGGCAAGCCTCACGTCCCAATTCAAAACCAAACTGATCAACGGTTGTCAACTCGGGTTCAATCAAACCCGCCGATTTACTGTTCTCAAATCCGACAACTTTTAAATCTTCAGGCACTCTTTTTCCAAGTTCCTTTGCAGCCTTTATAATTGCAATAGCCGACATGTCATTTACGGCGAAAAAGCCATCTGGTGGATTTGGTTTACGCAATATGTCGTGTGCAGCTTTTTTCGCTGTTTCATAGGTGTCAGCAAGGAAAACTAATTCGTGATCGAAATGAATGTTATGCTTCAGTAATGCATCGTGATAGCCCGACAAGCGACTTTTTCCAATTTGAAGATTCTGTGGTGCTGCAAAATGAGCAATTCTTCGACAACCTTTCTCAATCAAATGATTTACTGCAATAAATGCGCCCTGATAATCGTCGGCGACAACCTGATCAGCCGGTAAACTATCAACAACGCGATCAAAAAATACAACCGGAATTTCGTTTTCTATCAGTTTTTGAAAATGAGAAAAATCATTTGTCTCCTTTGAAAAAGATACAAGTACGCCATCCACACGATTTGTCAGCACCGCCTGAGTGTTTATTACTTCACGCTTGTATGATTCATTTGATTGAAAAACCATTACGCTGTAATCATTCTTGTATGCGATTTCTTCGATACCATTAATAATAGCTGAAAAAAAGTAATGCTCAATTTCAGGGATAATTAGTCCAATTGTTCGTGTAGAGTTGTTTCGAAGGTTAAGTGCAATACGATTCGGACGATAGCCAAGCAAAGCTGCAAGTTCTTTCACAGCAGTTCGGGTTTTTGGACTAATATCAGGGTGATCTTTTAAAGCCCTTGATACTGTGGAAGTTGAGAGTCCAAGTTTTACTGCAATATCCTTAATTGTAATCTGTCGCTTCATTATTTTTGGAAAGTTTGCGTATAACTAATCATTTAGCCAAACAAGGGTTAAAGATACAAAAATTGTAGCTTGCTTAACATGTGTCAAAATTAAAAAATAAATTTCAATCGATTGCATTGATTTCAAAAACAATAATGTTCTTTTTTTTGTTAATTGCAATAAAGAATCGTTAATTTTGTGTGAACCTAAAAACATAAATTTTTGTTAAATTTTTAACACTTATCTAACCGCATTTTTTATAAAATCACTAACGCTAAATGAACAGAGTATGAACACTTATTTTAAAAAGTTACTGCCATTAGTTCTTGGAGTATTTATTTACTCTATTTCTTTTGGTCAGACTGGAACGCTGAAGGGAGTTGTCAAGGACAAATCCACAGGTGAAACAATGCCAGGAGCCAATGTTATCCTGAAAGGGACACTCATTGGAGCTTCAACAGATTTTGACGGATTATACACGCTTGAGAACGTGCCCGTAGGCGAAGTCACTGTTGAGGCAAGTTTTGTTGGGTTTCTTCCAACAACGAAAACAATAAATGTTATTTCTAACCAAACCATCACTTTAAATTTTGAACTTACTATCGATGCTGTTGTGCTTGAGGAAACAGTTGTTATTGGTTACGGAGTTCAAAAGAAAAGCGATCGTACAGGGGCTGTTGCAAGTATCAATGCCTCAGAAATGAATGCAGGTGTGCTTACCGACCCTATTCAAGGGATTCAGGGAAAAATTGCAGGGGTCATGGTTTCAAAAAAAGGAGGTGACCCAAATGCAGGCTTTGATATCAAAATCAGAGGTGCATCTTCATTAACAACAAGCACTTCTCCACTTTTCGTTGTCGATGGAGTACCGGGAGTTGACGCAACTACCATTGCTCCGGAAGATATTGAATCCTGGAACGTTTTGAAAGATGCTTCTGCAGCTGCTATTTATGGCTCCAGAGGTGCAAATGGTGTTGTTATTATTACAACTAAAAGAGGTACAACATCAGGAACCAGAGATGCTTCAGTTGATTTTAACACTTATCTTTCAACGGATTTTGTCTCAAACAGACTTGATTTGTTAAGTGCTGACCAAATTAGAAAATATGTAGCTGATAACAACTTCAATTTTCAGGATGGCGGCAGCAATGTTGACTGGCAGGAAGAAATATACAGGCCAGGAGTTTCTCAAAATTACAATTTGTCCGTTGCAGGTGGGGATAAAAAATCATCTTACAGGGCATCACTTTCACATCAGGATTTTAGTGGTGTAATTAAAGGAACACAAAAAAAACGTACCATCGGTCGTATCAATCTTGACCAGACAGCTTTTGATGACAAATTGGTTATTTCTGCAGGTTTGTCTGGTACATTTGAAAACAACGACTACATCAGTTATTCAGGCAATGGTCCTAATGATATTTTGTATCAGGCTTTTCAAAGAAACCCTACCGATCCAGTTTTTAACGACAAAAATGAGTATTACGAAACTCAGAGACAGTTTAATTACTGGAATCCACTTGCCCTCATTGACGATATTCAGAATATAAGAGATGCAAAGCGTTTCTTTGGTTTCTTTAAAGCAGATTTAGATATCTACAAAGGAATTATTGCCGGCATCAATCTTGGCTATACAAGAGATGACTTTGAAAGTTTCTATTTTGAACCTTCAACTATTCGTTTGGGAACTTCTGAAGGTTATGGCAGAAGGAGCTATGGCAATTTTGAGTCAAGAGTACTTGAAACTACCCTCAGATATACCAAAGATATTGGTAAAGGAAATCTGAACCTTGTTGGAGGTTATTCTTTTCAAGAAGATTTCAGCACAGGTTTTTCGGCACAGGGAAGAAAACCATTCATCAATTTTACGCAATCCAATGACCTTTCAATGCTTCAGACGGTTAATCCCGGAGATATTAGTTCGTACAAAGGCTCAAACCGTTTGATTTCATTTTTTGGTCGTGGTATCTATAACTTTGACTCAAAATACTTCCTCACTGCAACCATTCGCCGGGATGGTTCATCTAAGTTTGGTGCAAATAACAAATGGGGATGGTTTCCATCTGCTTCAGCCATGTGGAATATTACAGGAGAAGACTTTATGTCTGAACTCGATATGATCAACAATCTTAGATTACGTGTTGGGTATGGTATAACTGGAAATCAAGAATTTGATAATTACAGAGCCATTACCTATTATCAATCTGCGGGAAACACAATCAATTTTGAAACTGGTGAACAGTCAATTTTATTCCAATTTGCCCATAATGCCAATCCCGATCTTAAATGGGAAGAAAACTCAGAAATAAATTTCGGGCTTGACTGGGGCATCTTTGATGATAAGGTTTCGGGTTCAATCGATTATTATATCAAGAACACTTATGACCTTTTAGGACGTTACAGTGTGCCTGTACCACCAAATCCGGTTGACCGGATTTGGGCCAATGTTGGACAGTTCAAAGTTACGGGACTGGAAATTTTTGTTCAGTACTATCCTGTTCGCAAACGCAATTTCGATTGGAAAACATCTTTTGTATTCACTACCTACAAACAGGAAGTGGTCAACTTATCAAACGAGAAATATCCATGGTCAGAACTTCGTGAAGGATGGCTATCAGGTCGTGGATTGGTTGGCGATTTAAACTGGACACAAATTGTTGAGCCGGGAAAAGCTCTGGGAACATGGTACATGCCAGAATATGCAGGCCTTTCAAGCGATGGAAAATTCCTCTTCCATACTGCCGCCGGCGGTGTAACAAGAAATCTGGCTGATGCCGAACGCAGAGTTGTTGGCAGTGCACAGCCCGATTTTGAACTTGGTTGGTCCAACTATCTTACCTTCTACAAAAACTTTGACTTCAGCTTCAACGTCCGTGCTGTTTATGGTTATGAAATCTTTAATACAACCCGTTTGATTTTCGGAAATCCTGTCTGGCTGCCAGAAATTAACGTTTTACAATCAGCATTGGATGAAGCTGCAAGAGGTCTGAATGACAATCCTAAACTCAGCAGCTATTATCTTGAAGATGGATCTTTCATTCGTCTTGACAATCTTACAATAGGTTACAACATAAAGAACGTAGGACCGGTAAGAAACATCAGAATTTATTTTGCTTCAAACAATCTACTCACAATCACTAATTACAGTGGCATTGATCCTGAGATTTCCTTCTCCGGCCTGTCATTTGGTCTTGATCAGTACAACGTGTATCCCAAGACACGTACTTTCACTTTTGGAGTCAATGTAAACTTATAACAGCGTAAAGTCATGAAAAAAATATTAATCGTTTTAATAATTTTAGTAGCTGTTCAGTTTGGATGCACCAAACTTGATACAGTTTTATACGACAGGGTTCCTCCTACTGATTATGTGGCAGATCCTGTTTTGTTGATGAGTCCTATTTATGCACCAATGCGTGATTTTCTGGACTGGAGTGGTTGGTGGTTTGCCAACGAAATCACTGGTGATGGAGCTGTAGGCCCAACCCGCGGACAAGACTGGGATGACGGTGGAAAATGGCGCTCTTTACATCAGCATACCTGGGACAATAATACTGAAGCAGTAAACAGTATGTGGAGTCGCTATTATAACGGAGTAATTGAAGCGAATAAATTCATTGAAGCTCAATCAGCTCTTGGCGATGCATTACCTGTGAAAATAGCGATTGCTAAAGCAAAAGTTTTAAGGGCATATTATTATTATCTATTGATTGATAATTATAAAGATGTCCCTTATGAAACCAGATATGAATTTGCAGATGAAACACCAAGTCGAAACTTCAGACAAGATATTTTTGCAAAAATCACAAAAGATATTGAAGATGAAGCAC
>JAGXRB010000381.1 GCA_018336075.1 Bacteroidota bacterium | reverse complement strand
CAAGGTCGATGCCTGTTTCAAAAATATTTTTTCCAAGCAAGCCGTATTCTTTGGCTTGCGCTATTGCAATTACAAGCCTTTCGATTGCAAGCGGATATTCAGCACGGATGTATACATATGCTTTTGTAGCTCCGATGGCATATGCGGCCAAAGCCATGCCTTCAAGCAATCTGTGAGGATCGCCTTCGATAACAGCGCGATCCATAAAAGCACCCGGGTCGCCTTCATCGGCATTGCATATAAGGTATTTCTGATCGGCTTCGGTGCCTAGGGCAAACTTCCATTTTTTACCTGTTGGAAAGCCCCCGCCGCCACGACCGCGCAAACCACTTTTCTCAATAAAATCGCAAAGTTCGGCACGGCTGAAAATTTTCAATGCATTGAGATAGGCTTTGTAACCACCTCTTGCAATGTATTCTTCGATGCTTTCAGGATTTATGACCCCACAGTTTTCAAGCACTATGCGCACCTGAGGCTTAAAGAAAGAGTGCTCATCCAGATATGAAACACCTTCCCAGTCTGATTGTTTTTCCTGTTCTCTGAACTGCCCTAAAACCGGATGATCAGGCAGCGTTTTTTCAAAAACACTGGTAAGTATCGCTGTTACCTTATCACCCGTAACTGCTTCAAATGAGATACGTTTTTTGCCGGGTAACTTAATATCCATGATCGGTTCTGAAGAACAAAGACCGATACAGCCAACAGGAATGATATCTGCTTTAATATTGTGGTCTTCGATATATTTTTTTGCCTTCTTAATCGTTTCGGAAGCACCGGCTCCAAGTCCGCAAGTTCCTGCGCCAACAAAAATTACAGGATAATCTTTTTCCTCATTGCGTACTATGCTTAGTTGACTCAGTGTTTCTGCACTGAGTGTTTCTTTTTCGCTTTTTTGTAAAACGTTTTTAACTAAAAATGATTTCTCTGCAATCATGGTTGTACCTCCCTGCTTTTGTAATCCTGGAAAATAGTTTTGATAGATTCACTCGAAACTTTGGCATGAAACTCACCGTTGATGCTTATTACAGGTGCGAGGCCACAAGCGCCGATACACGCTACAACTTCAAGACTAAACAGTTTATCACGTGTAGTTTGACCCGATTTAATCTTCAGATTCTTTTCAATCTCATCAAGTACTGTGGCTGAACCAAGCACATGACAGGCTGTGCCTCTGCAAACCTGCACATGGTATTTTCCTGGTTGAGTGAACCGAAACTGGTTGTAAAAAGTTGCCACTCCAAATATTTTACTTGCTGGCATTTTTAAGTATTTACTTACTTCAACCACCGATTCCTCCGACAAAAATCCCATTTTTTCCTGCACATGCTGCAAGATTGGAATGAGGCTGTCATAGCCGGCATTGGGGTATTCTTTCAGAATTTCCTGAACTATACTTTTCATTTTTTGTGTATTTTAATTTCCAACAGACTCTGTTTTCCCGAAGTTCAATGCTTTTTGAGCAATTTTTTATCGGAGAGTAATGCGTTGATTTATAGTTTTTTCAAACTGTGTTATACTTCCAAAAATCAATCAGGCTTGCGGGTGCATTTTCTTCTTTGCAAGAACGCGCTCTATCTCTGGAAGCAATCTGCTTTTATCAACAGGTTTGCGGATGAAACCATCAACAGGAACCCATACAGAGCGACCATCTTCAGCACGGTAATCGATACCAGCATTTCCAGTAACGATGTCGCGGATAAGAATCACCTGTAGTTCTTTGTAATTTGGATCGTTGCGAAACTCGCGGGCCATTGCCTGAACACTTGGTTTTGTGGTCATCAAAACTTCTATGGATGTTTCCATAATCGTCGGAATACTGCGTAGTTCAGGGTTGTCAACAAACTCACGTGCCATTTCGAAACCTTCGTAATGCGTAGTCATCATTACGTCGAGGATAGCAAGATCCGGTTTTTCGCTAAGTGCAAGTTCTATTCCTTCTTCTTTGTTGAAAGCGGAAATTACTTCATATCCTTCGTTTCCAAGCATTTGTTCAAGAACGGTGATAACATCCATGTCATCATCAACAACGAGAATTTTTGCATTATTCATGATATTCGATTTTTTGGTTTATGATCAACTGTGATATAAATAACAATCAGGATACAAAATTACACATAATATATAAGGTGTGTTACGTATATTGTTACTGATTTCACAATAGAGTTTTTACGTTTTAAGGAAACAAAACCAGTAATTTTACGCAAAAGAAATTGCGTTAAAGAGAAGGTTATAATATTATCAAAATGGATGAGGTTGATTTTTTTATCGGGGATGGGGTTTGTGATTCAAAACTCAAGGCCACGAAATTAAGAAGTATAGTAATTTCTTCAATTTAGAAACGTAAAGCTCATCTATATATTAATCAGCCCATTACGTATGGCATAAGCAAGCATCGAAACAGTATTCTTGGTGTTTGTTTTTGCCATAAGATTGCTTTTATGTCCTACAATCGTGCGTTCACTTACAAACAGGCGATCAGCGATTTCTTTGTTATTCAAGCCTTCTGCGAGCAAAGCAAGCACTTCCAATTCTCTGCGTGTAAGACTCAAATCACTTTCAATTTTCTCTTCTTTCGAAACTGACTTGGTAAAATAGTCCCAAAGTTCTTCACTATAATAAGTCTTGCCGTTGTAAACCGCCTGCAAAGCCCTGTCGAGCACTTCTTTTCTGATGTTTTTAATAAGAAATCCTTTCACTCCAGCTTCAATCATGCTTTGTATGTAGGCATCCTCTTTGAACATGGTAAGCGCAATGATTTTGATTCCGGGATATTTCTCAATAGCTTTTCGCGTGGCTTCAACACCATTCATTACAGGCATTTCGATATCCATCAGCACCAGGTCTGTTTCTTCCTGTTCGAGCAACCTGAGAAATTCTGCACCGTCAGCAGCTTCAGCTACTACTTTGGCATAACCCAGTTTGTTGATCACCATTTTAAGTCCGCTCCGGAATATTTCGTGGTCATCAACAATAATGACGCGAATTAAAGGCTCTGTCATTCAGTGTTTATTTAATAACAGCAAAGGTAAGGTTTTTTGAGATTGTTTACTCAACTTTTGAGATGGAACTAAGTAAAAAGAGCCATGCAAGAAGAACCAAGTAAAAAGCACAAAGATTCAAGTAAAGGGAGAGCGAGGGGTTCAGGAAGAAGCTTCACCAAATCACGTACATCAGCGAAAATCCGCGTCTTAAAACTTTGAAAATTAACGAGAAATAAAGGTGTAAGAAGTCAAGAAGCTGTAAATGAAATCATAATGTATGATAAGACGCAATCTTGCCACAATGATATTGATGGATTATTGGCAGTTCGGAAAAAACTACGTTGAATACCGTAGAAATAGCAGTTTATTGCACGAGCAAGGGGATAACCTATCGAAAATTGATTGTCAATTTGGATCTGATTTGTTTGAAGATATAACGTTAAACCTTACTTTTGCTAGGTAAAACTCTTCGTTATGAAAACCAAATGCATCAATAAGTTGAAGTTGCTTTTTCTTTCATTTTTCATAATCAGTTTTTTTGGGGCTTGTCAATTCTTTAAAAAGAATGATGGCAACAATGCTGATCTGGATAAAAATGTAAAGAAGAGCTACCGTAAAGACGGTACATTGCTGGCCACAGTACATTATAAAGACAGTTTGCGGCATGGATTAGCACGTAACTATTACACAAATGGGAAAGTACAGCTTGAAATAAATTACGTGGAGGGCAAAAAGCACGGTTTTGCAACGCAATATTACGAAAATGGGGATGTCTATTTGAAGATCCCATATGAAAATGACATGCGAAATGGAATTCAGTTGAAATATTACGAAAAAAATATCCTTATGGCAGAAATCCCCTATCGTGACAATCAATTGATGCCGGGTTTAAAAGAATATGACAAACAGGGCAAGCTGATTACTAAACCCAATAAAATTAATTTTAAGCTAAAAGACATGACTGCATTTGACAACAAACTTGACCTGGAAATGACCCTGGCCGACGGATCAAAAAATGCACAATTTATGGTAGTGTCAGAACCTGAACAATCAGGAAACCAAACAGATCTTTATTATGTGGCCACTAAGAATGGGATAGGTGTTGAAACCTATTATGTGCTGCCCGGTCATGCCATCAAAAAAACAATTCACTACAAGGCCGAACGAAAAACACGTCTTGGACATACTGAAATACACTACGAAACCTATCTTCTTAATTTTACCAACATGAAACGTTTTGATTGATATTGTGTCATAAATGGTTCATTATTAATAATATAAACCTTACATTGTTGGTTGCTGCGAGACCGTATCATTCCGTTTTTCAGAATGCTCGCATGCAGCTTGCTGGCTTACGCCCTTATGAAAATACATACTGATAATCAAAATGTTTGCTTACTGTAATGCTTTCTTTTTTGCCTGAAGGTCGAAGCTGTCGGGTACATACTTCAATCCGCTGTCGATTACAGCTCTGGCATGGGCTTTTTGATTATTGCGGTAAAAACGCATAGCAGCCCTTGAATATGTAGCATCAAGATAATTAAGAACATAATGATCGGTAACTTCCTCCGGATTGAATTGTGAGTCAAACAGTTTTCTCATTTCATCCGCTTTGGCAAAATTGCTGCGTTCAATATGGTACTGTACCATATCGATCGCGCTGTACTGCAGCATGTTTTTAAATTCCTGTATACCGTTCAGATGCACGAAGTCCTGCTTACAATTGAGCAGGTAATCGTAAACGCGTGGAGGCGAAATGTTTGAGGCGATTTCTTTTCTGATAATTTCCACCATAAGTATTCCGGGTGTATTGTCATCTTTGGCATGCGGAATTGAATGATTGATATCAGTCAATGCATCTTTGAATTTCATCTTGCGATAGTTTTCAATGCCACGATTATAGTAGTAGAAATAGCTGATCTCCTGAAGAGTATTGGGATTAGTGAAACCCGATTCAAGACATTTAAAAACCTCGTCGAATTTCTTGATCCCTTCTTGCTGCAGTGCATTGGTGAGGTTTATCTGCCCTTGTTCGCTCAACATTCTTTGACTTACCGTAAAAATGGTAAACCGCTCAAAATCCGTTGTAATTCTGCAAATCGTTGGAAAGTCATTGGTTTCCATTGACAGATAAGTGGCTCCGTTTACGATCATTAAACCGTAAACAAAGCGTTTTGGAAAGAAAACCACTGATTTCTTCAGACTCTCATAGGCTTTTGCAAATTGCATTTCTTCGCTGTAATTACTTGCAATATTCATATACAGCGAACCGAATAACTGATGAAGGTCAGGGGTTTCGGTAGAGAGGTAATACTCAGTGTAAATCCTGTCTGCCCCTTTTGATTGGAGTTCCTCGGCGCTAACCAATTTCGAGTTGATCAGGTCCTGAACTGCTCTTGATTTGCTTCTACTGTCAATAAGCAGAGTGGCACCTTTTAGTGGATTGGTTGTTTCAACCACAATGGCTCCCTGTGTTGGATAAGCCAAAAGGTAAACATGTTGGGGTTGCTGGATGATTTCGTATGGAATCTTAAGATGATCAAAAGCCAAAGCATACAACATAGAAGCCGTAAGGCAATTGAAACGGCCGCTTGCAAATATTTCGCTGAAAAGGGGGGCGTTTGGGTCATACAGTTTGAAATATTGGTCGTGAATGGCCTTGAATACAAATTTTACCTGCTGACGCGGTTTGCCTCCATAGCGCTTGTTCTTTCTTACTTCTTCCAGAAAGCCATAAAACCTGCTGTGCTCATTCTCAGCTAACTCTTTGGTCATGTTGGCATCAGTAGCCATTGCCATTTTAAAATAGTCAACAGAAGCATCGCTGGCGAGCATCTTGAGCTTGTTAGCCTCAAATTCCGAGTACGGAAAAATGTCATTGAATGAAAATAGCCTTAAGCTGTCGGGTTTGGAAAAAAGCGCTGATTGCAAAAAGAAGAATGTGAAAAAAATGAAAAATGTTTTCATAATTGGTCAATAATTAAGGTTTGTTTTAACGCATCAAAGATAAAAATTCTCCTGATTGTTTCTATCAAAATTGATTGTTTTGAAAGCACGAACAGAACTCAAATCATTTGAAAAAACATTAAAACCCCACATTAGATGCATCAAAAACGACTTGACAGTAACATCAAAACAATTTTTTTAACTCAATTTGCAACCGTCTGTTTTTCGGCCTGTCATTTGTAGGTGTAGATTGGAAAGAAAAAATCCGCTGGTGGAGAAAATTGAACTGAACATCCATAGGGAACTCATTGAGCAGTGCATGCAGGGCAACCGCAAAGCGCAGTACAGCATTTATCAACTGTATGCAAAAGCGATGCTGAACGTTTGTTATCGGATGATGCAAAACAAGGAGGATGCAGAAGATATGATGCAGGATGCTTTTGCAGACGCATTTCGCAGAATGTCGGGATTCAGGTTCGAGAGCACTTTCGGGGCATGGCTGAAGCGGATTATGATCAATCGTTGCATAAATGAGATGCGAAGAAAAAAAGCCAATCTGCAGTTCTTTGACGATATGCATGTGTTTGCACAGAAAACTGAGGAAGAAAGCAATGATTATGGCCTCACAGTTGATCAGGTGCGCAAAGCAATGAGAGACCTGCCATCAGGCAGCAAAATGATTTTCTCGCTTTACCTGCTCGAAGGTTACGACCATAATGAAATTTCAGAAATCCTTAATATTTCTGTTTCAAACTCAAAAACACAATATATGCGTGCTCGTCATCGCGTTAAAGAGATACTAACACAAACAAGTTATGAAAACTGATCCTTTGGAAAAATTCATCCGCAGCCATCGCGATGCGTTCGATGAACTGGAACCTGAACCAAGGCTTTGGCATGAGATCGAAGCAAAGATTCAAGCGCCAAAAATTAGCCTTTGGAGAACCCATTTAATCAAAGTTGCTGCTGTTGCTGCAATTTTCATTGCAGGTTACTTTTTTAGTTTCGTTGTCAACAAAGTTGAAAACGAACCGCAACAGAGCACCGTTGTGCAATCGCCCGAAATACAGGAACTGCTTGAAGCTAAAGCCTATTATACCAGTCAGATAGAAGAAAGAAGCGAGAAGGTTTTGAAACTGGCCTCAAATAACCCATCTATAAAGGCAGAAATCAGCAATGAGTTCAGTCAGATGGAGGAAGCTTTTAAGCAATTGCAACACGATCTTGCTGACGAGGTAGCAAGCGAAGTAGTAATTGAAGCCATGATTCAGCATTACAGGCTTAAACTTGAATTGCTGGAAGATATTCTGCACCAGCTTCAGGCTGCTGCACCCGAAAAAGATTCAGATAAAGAGAAGGAGGTACATTATGTGTTATAGAAAACTTTTGCTTGCCATATTCATTGCATCGATAAGCTTTGAAGCTGTTTGGGCACAAACGAATGAAAAAACAAAACGCTACGACAAAAGCTTTGCCATTCAGAAAAGTACAGAGGTGAATGTCAACAACAAATACGGGAATATTCATATCATCAACTGGGAAAAAGATTCCGTCCGCTTTGAAGTGGAGCTCATATTTCGTTCTTCCAAAGCAGGAAGGGTAGAAAAATTATTCAACGAAATTGATGTAAGATTCACTCAAACAGCCTATTACGTCACTGCTGTTTCTAGCTTCCCAAACACAGGAAAACTTTGGTCCGAAATAGCTGATGTCACTAAATCTGTAATTCAATCGGGCAATGAAGCCGAAATTAATTACACCATTTATATTCCTAAATGGGTAAGATTGAAAGTTGAAAACCGCTTTGGAAATATCTATACGACTGACCATACCGGAGAAACTGAGTTCAAACTTTCTAACGGGGTGTTACAAGCCAACCACCTTGAAGGAAAAACAAGAGTTGTTGTTTCCTTTGGCAGCGCCAATATTGCAAAGATAGATGATGGCGTGGCCGATCTGAACTATTCAGATCTGGAACTCAGAAAAACAGGAAAATTGCGTCTTTCCAGCCGGTCATCAAACATGCATATTGATGAAGCCAGGCATGTTCATCTTGATTCTCGCCGGGATAAAATTACTGTCGAAAAACTGGAGTCGCTGAGTGGCGAAAGCTCTTTCTCACGAATCGTTCTTTCAAACCTCGAAAATGACCTCTTGCTCAACACCAATTATGGCAATCTGAACATGTTGAAAATTGGCAACAAAATGAAGTTTCTACAGCTCAACGCAAGTTATACGAGCATCCAACTGTATGTTCACCCTCAACTTTCAGCTGATCTTGAAATTCTTTATTCAAAGAAAACAAAACTTAGCTACCCTCAAACACTGACAATTCAAGAACAAGTTTCAACCCTTTCCGATAACGAGCCAAATATAATGCGGGGAAAAATCGGCAAAGAAAAAGGGTTTAGTCTCAAATTAAACTTAACTGGCGGCGATTTGAGTATTATGGAAAAATAAAACCGGCTATAAATGAAAAAAGTCCATTCATAAAATCAGTTCTCAATTTTTATTATCATTTGAAAACAACAAAGTCATGAAACGAATACTAAAAACCAATAAGTTTTTACTGCTGCTTTTTGCGGGAATTACAATGCTTTTGCTGAGCGGGTGCTACAAAGAAGAATCTTGCATCCGCGGTAATGGAAGACCAGAAATTGAAACAAGAATTACCAGCACCTTCAATGAAGTAGTAAATAACGGCTCTTTTGAAGTACACATCTTGCCTGGTGACCGCCATGAAGTGCAGGTGGATGCCGAATCAAATCTGTTGCCTTACATCCGCACAAGTGTTTCCGGAAGAAGATTGTTTATTGAAACAGTCACGAACCGATGTATCAATAGCACGATGTCAATTATTGTAACAGTGTATACACCTTATGTCGACGGAATTGAATTAAATGGTTCAGGGTATGTTTCTGCCTACGACCTTTATCTTGATGAACTCAGCATCCGGCTAAACGGATCAGGCGAAATTATTGCCGATGCGGATGCCTTAAACATTAACGCAACTATTACCGGTTCCGGAATAATAGAACTTTCAGGCATTACTGAAACAACAAACCTAAATATAAGTGGTTCGGGACAGATCAAGGCCTATAGTCTTAATCAAAGACGATGTTATGCCAACATCAGTGGTTCTGGCAATATGTATGTACGTGTAAGCGATTTACTTGATGCAGTCATTTCGGGCAGCGGAAACATCTGTTACAGAGGCAATCCCAATGTAATTCAACGAATCTCGGGGAGTGGCAGAGTGATTCGGCAGTGATTTTTTTGAGGTTCTTTCTAAAAAATCATTTGAGGGTTCAGATACATAATTTGATTGCCCACTTCTAAAAAAATACGTGCTAAAAAAAACAATATTTTACCAATCATAAATTACTTGTTATGAAATTTCATTTTATAATACTCTTTCTGTTTGTAAGCATTTCCGTTTCCGGACAGTCTCTGAGAAATGCTGCCGGACTGCGTGGAGGCATCAGCAGCGGCATCACCTATCAATATTTTTATTCATCAATGGATGACCTCAAACTATTGCTTAGTTTTCGCGATAACGGCATGCAAATTACAGGCTTGATGGAACATTATGAGCCTGTTATGATCAACTATCAGGATCAGTTTTTTATGTATTACGGTGCAGGAGTTCACTTTGGTTATACAAGAAAATCAAGATCCGATTGCGACAACTATTCAAACATCCAGCAAAATCAATACTATGGCCTAACAAGGCCAGTCCTTGGAGCCAACGCCATCATCGGCATAGAATACCGTATTGAATCAGTTCCGGTCACCTTTGGATTTGACTACAAACCATTTTTCGAGTTTTTTGGCAACCGGTTTTTCAGGCTTGCGCTTGGAGATTTTGCTTTTACAATGAAATATCAATTTTAATATCAATAATTTATCATGAAATATCTAAAAATCATCATCGCTTTCATGCTGATCAGTCATATTGCATTCGGTCAGGAAAGCAACAGAAGTGAATATCGCACTGTTTTTGGCAACAACAAAAAAGTTTCTCACGGTGGATATGGTGCTTTGACTCTGGGAATAGGTCAGGTTGACGGAAGTCAGGCAATATTTACCGGACTCAAAGGTGGCTGGCTGATCGACCATCGGTTGACACTTGGTATTGCAGGCAGTGGCTTTGTGAACAATCTTGAACTTGATTATGGGCCGGGAAGCGTGAGTTCAGGGCTTTCCGGAGGTTACGGCGGACTGCTTATCGAACCAATTCTTGCACCTTTTTCACCAGTCCATTTAGCTTTTCCTATCATTATTGGCGCAGGTGGCATAGCTTATGTAGATCGCTATTACTGGAGCAGCCATACTTATGATCCCTGGGTAACCGATGCCGCTGCTTTCTTTGTTTTTGAGCCGGGCATAGAACTCGAACTGAATCTGGTACGCTTTCTTCGTTTAGCAGTAGGCGCATCCTACAGATTGACTTCCGACATAAAGATGGAAAATGCCAAAAGCGATGCCCTAAATGGTTTGACGGGAAGTTTCTGCCTTAAATTTGGAAAGTTTTAAAAAAGAAAAGTTTTATCAAACAAGGCATTAGCCACAATAAAAATAAATAATCATCCCCTGAAGTGAATCCAAAAAACACTTCAGGGGTTTTTTTATGCCGAAAACTGATTCTTCTGTTAATAAGGAAGATTTCTTTTTACTTTAGCCTGCGAATCAAAAATCATTTCTTCTATGAAAAATCGTTTATTTCTGCTTCTTACGGCCTTGCTTTTTGCAGCAACAAACCTTACAGCCCAGGTACAAAAGTCAGATCCATGGTTTGGCGAAAGTTGCACCAGCATTATGGTTGGCAAAAAAGCTTCAGCTGATGGCTCTGTTTTTACTTCACATACCTGCGATGGAAACTACCGCACCTGGCTCCGCATGGAACCTGCAAAAGAACATGCTGATACTGCAGTTCATGAAGTGTACAAAGGCACTTTGCACACAGAAACACCTTGGGATATGCGCAACGTGAAACTTGCAGGCACCATTCCTCAGGTGAAGCATACTTTTGCTTATCTGAATACAGCTTATCCGAGTCTTAACGAAAAGCAACTGGCTATCGGCGAAACAACTTTTGTAGGTCCTGACACTTTAGTGAATAAAAACGGGATGTTCCTCATTGAAGAATTGCAGCGTCTTGCACTTCAGCGCTGCGATAATGCCAGAGATGCCATCCGCTTGATTGGAGGTTTAATCAAAGAATATGGCTATGGCGACTGGGGAGAATGCATTACAATTGCAGACAAAAATGAAGTATGGCAAATGGAAATTTTGGGAGAAGGTCCGTCGCGTATTGGCGGAGTATGGGCAGCTCAACGAATTCCGGATGATCATGTAGGTATTTCTGCAAACATCTCACGCATTGGGGTTATTGACAGAAATAATCCCGAATTCTTTATGGCGTCTGATAATATTGAGTCTGTTGCCAAAGAATTTGGTTTGTGGGATGGTGAAGGGGAATTTAAATTCTGGAAAGCGTATGCAAAACAAGAGAAGCCTTTTAAAATAAGGGAATTTTTTGTTTTAAACAGCCTCGCTCCTTCACTCAATCTGTCGATGGATATGGATGAACTGCCTTTTTCGGTTAAACCTGAACAAAAAATCACTGTCGAAAAACTTATGGAGCTATACAGAGCAACCTATGAAGGAACTGAATTTGATATGACGCAAAACGTGAAATATATCAAAAAGAAGTTTGACGACAACCGCAAAGAAATCGGACAGGATACCTTGATCAGCCCTGTTGCTAACCCATGGCTTACAACTGATATGCGCAACACCCTAAATTTTATTGCTGAAGGAACGATTGATTTTCAACGGACAGTGTCGGTTTCGTGGTGCTCCTATTCTTTTATTGTGCAATTGCGTGACTGGATGCCGGATGCTGTTGGAGGCATATCTTGGTTTTCTTTCGACAATCCGGGAGAAAGCCCACGAATTCCGATTTTTGCAGGAACTACAAAACTACCTGAAGGCTATGAATTCTGCGGACAAAAACGTTACCGCGAAGATGCAGCCCTATGGCACTATCGTCGGGCAAACAAACTGGCCACAGTCAGCTGGGGAAAAACCAAAGATATTGTACTCAAAAGTGTCAAGGATTTTGAACAGAAAGCTTTCGATGAGTTACCGCTTATTGAAAAGAAAGCCGCTTTGATGCTTAAAGATGGAAAAACAGAGGATGTATCGACTTATCTCAACCTCTACAGCAGTAATTTTTCAGGCTCAACCATTCAAAAGTGGAAAGAGCTTGAACACCAGTTCTGGGGTATGTTTGGAAGGGGTTTCTAAAACAAAATCCACAGAACCATTTCATTATGAAATGGTTCTGTGGATTCATTTAGTCTGAAAAAAGTTTTTTATACTTCAGAAAGAAAGCTGTCGAGATTGTCGAACTTGTGGTGATAATCATCCATTGATCGCCGGATGACTTCATGTGCTTCTTCGATGCCGTATACATGTGTGACTTCAACCTTGCTTTCACGTCCCGGAAGATCTTTGTACGTAAGGAAATAGTGTCTCAACCTGTCAAGAACCAAAGGAGGACAATCGCTGATATCTTTATAACCGCCATAAACTGCATCATTGTCCAGTACAGCCACAATTTTGTCATCTGCTTCGTTGCCGTCGATCATCCTGAAGCCACCTAAAGGCCTTACACGAACAAGAATATCGCCATGGGTAATGTCTTTTTCGGTGAGCACACAGATATCCAAAGGGTCGCGGTCGCCTTTGATGTCTGTACGATCAGTCTTTTCGTTGCAATAGGCCGCAACTCTTTCGGCACAAAATGTTTGCGGAATAAACCCATAAAGCGCCGGCACCACATTCGAGTATTTCTGTGGCCTGTCGAGACGCAGGTAACCTGAAACCTTATCTACTTCATATTTTACCGTGTCTGTTGGCACCATTTCGATGAAGCATGTAAGCACTTGTGGTGCATCAGGACCTAATTCAACACCGTGCCATGGGTGTGATTTATACCTCAAACCCATCAATCTTCCGATGGGATCCATTATTTTTGACATAATCTTATATTTTATTGAGAGTGTAGATTTGATCGTCTGAATAAGGCTGCAAAGTTACGCGAATTCTGTGTATAAGATTTAAGTTTTTGTTGTTTGTTCTGAGTGCTGCAAAAACAAAAAATCAGCTTGTGAATCTATAGAATCACACTGTTCAAAAATGAATTTTGAATTAGAATTAATCAAACTCCCGGAAATAAAAATTCTTACTGCTCAGATTTCTACTTGCCGATATTGATATGAGCAGGCACAGAAAGATGTCCCTGAACCATTTTCCAGGCATTGTCTTCGTTTTTTACTAAAACACCTGTGAAACGGATTCCTTCGAAACTGTGTGCAATACTGTCATAGATAAAATTATAGTTCATCCGTTGCGAAAACCAGGCAGTATTGGCAGTACAATTAATCCTGATATACTGATCCTGCACAGAAATGTAGGTGTCGCTGAGCAAGTTGAACTGATTTTGATAGGCATTGCGAATGCTCTTCCATCCCATCAGCCGCTCATGGGAGTCAGTCCCAAGCAACATTGTACTATCTCCTTTATCCCACAAATTCTCAATCATCAGATAGTCTTCATTTTCGATAGCAATCACGTACTTTTCGAGCACGTTCTCAACTTTGGTAATTTCATCTGTTTGAACTTCATCTTTTGGGCAGCGCTCGCAGGCAATTAGCGCAAAGAGAACTGCAATACCTAAAATTATGTTTTTCATCTTGTCAAAATATTAAGGTTTGGCATAAAACAATTCAAATTTTTGATGAAAATACGAAATTTATATACTAAAATCCACTAAAATCACATTATTTGGAATCATTATAATTTGGGATAAGCTAGAATTAACGCATATTTTAGCCGATTTGCCTGTATGTCAGCTGAATTATTTTTTCTAAAAATGGCTGCTATTTGGGGATTCTTGCGTAAAATTGCACTCTGAAATGAATAAGCAGAACTCTACTGATTAATGATCAAAATATTTAGGAAAAGGACCATGACTTCAAAATCAATCCTTCTAATTCTTTTACTTTTTTTTACGCGCACTGAAATTGTTTTTGCCGGACCTCCAAAAACGGATGAACACGGCAACAAAGAAGCTTTTGATGCTGGCAAAATGATCGTTGATCATATCGTTGACTCCTATGAATGGCATATAGCAACTATTGGTGAAACGCATATCAGCGCTTACTTTCCTGTGATTCTTTACGATGAGGGCTCCTGGCATGTTTTCATGTCATCAAAGTTCAATCATGGCTATGATTCTTACAAGGGTTACGAAATTGCTTCCGACGGACAAATGAAAGGCAAGATCATAAGGCCACTTCCCGATGGTACTTTTGTAAGGCCAATTGACATATCAATCACGAAAAATGTGTTTGCAATTTTTGTTTCGTCCATTATTCTGATACTGGTTTTTCTGCATGTAGCGAATGCCTACAAAAGAACAAAAAAACATGCTCCAAAAGGTTTCCAGTCATTAATTGAGCCGCTTATTCTTTTTATTCGCGATGAAATTGCGCGCTCCTCCATCGGCGAAAAACACTATGAAAAGTTTCTGCCATATCTGCTTACGGTATTCTTTTTCATCTTTTTCAACAACATTTTTGGGCTTATTCCTATATTTCCATTAGGCGCCAACGTGACAGGAAACATTGCAGTTACAGGCGTTCTGGCATTTTTTACTTTTATGATGACCATTGTAATGTCGAATAAATATTACTGGCAACATATTTTTAATACGCCCGGAGTGCCATGGTGGTTAAAATACCCCTTGCCTTTGATGCCAATAATTGAAGTTGTCGGAATGTTCACAAAGCCTTTCGTGCTTATGGTGCGTTTGTTTGCCAACATAACCGCAGGGCATATCATTATTCTTGGTTTCATGAGTCTGATCTTTGTTTTTAGTCAGGCCAGTATTTACGCCGGTTATGGCATGTCGGTACTTTCGGTGACATTGGTAATTTTCATGAATTTCCTTGAATTACTCGTTGCATTTATTCAGGCTTATGTTTTTACACTGCTGTCGGCAATCTTTTTAGGAATGGCAGTGGAAGAGCACGCGCATGAGGAGCATCATTAACAATTGAATTAAAAAAAACAGTTTCAAAAGAACCTGATTAATTAACCTAATATTTTAAAATCATGGATTTATTAACTATTTTGTTACAAGCCGCAACCGATCTCACTCCCATTGCAAAAATGGTAGCAGGTCTGGCAGCCAGTATTGCTGTTATCGGAGCAAGTATGGGCATCAGCGCCATCGGTCGCAGCTCAGTGGAATCAATCGCACGTCAGCCAGAAGCTGCCGGTGATATACGTTCCAGCATGATTGTATCAGCCGCACTCATCGAAGGCGTTGCCTTCTTTGCAATCGTAGTGTGTCTGTTGATCGTTTTCATGTAAGCAAAGCTTTAACCTGCGTTGCAACGGTTGGTTGCAACAGCAGGTTTTTTTTAAAAATTCTGAAAATTTAAACAGGAATAATTATGGAATTGGTAAACCCGGGAGTCGGACTGATATTCTGGATGATTATTGCTTTCGGATCGGTTTTTTTCATCCTCAAAAAATTTGCATGGCCCTCCATTGTTCAGGCTTTGAAAGAAAGAGAGCAACACATTGAGGAGGCCCTCAGAGCAGCAGATATTGCCTACGAAGAGATGAAAAAACTCAAGATTGACAACGAACTTCTGCTCAAAGAAGCCAAAGAAGAGCGCGACATCATTATGAGCGAAGCGCGAAAAATACGCGAAAAGATACTGGATGATGCGCGCACAAAAGCCAATGAGGAGGCTGACCGCATTGTAGAAAGCGCCAGAGTTCGCATACAGAGTGAAAGGATGGCAGCCATCACTGATATCAAGAATCAAATCGCTGAAATTTCTATCGATGTTGCTGAAAAAATCATCAGGCAAAAACTTCAGGAGCCAAAAGAACATCAGGCATATATCGATAAAGTCATTGAAGGCAAGCCGTTCTAGCATAACATTCCAGACTGAGCAATGAAGAAAAATAGCATACTTGCCAAACGTTACGCGAAAGCACTGTTTCAAATGGCCCTCGAAAACGGAATCGTCGACAGGGTTAATGCCGATATGGAACTCGTGGCAAATGTAGTAGGCGAAAACAGGGAACTCCGTCAATTGATGGTTAATCCTGTTGTTACATCGCTCCGAAAGCAAAAGATTTTCAAATCTGTTTTTGAAAAGCATCTCGACAAACTTTCGATCAGTTTTTTAAACATTTTAATCAGAAAAGGACGTGAATATGAAGTGGCTGAAATTGCACACCAATACCTGCAACTTTTTCTGGAACATAAAAATATTGTGGTTGCTGAAATTGTGACCGCAATTGCTGTAAATGAAGAAACAAGCAACAGAATTAAAAATCTTGTTGCCAATCTCACTAAAAAAGAAATTAGCGTTAAGTCAAAGATCGACCCTGCAATTATTGGAGGATTCAAAATCAACATGGAGGATTATCAGTACGATGCAAGTATTCGAAAGGTAATCGACAATATGCACAAGGAATTTGACAAGAATTTGTTTATCAAAAGAATTTAACAACACCTTTATAGAATATGTCAATTATCAAACCCGCTGAAGTATCAGCCATACTGCGTCAGGAATTAGCCGGTTACAGCACCGATGCCGTTCTGGAAGAAATAGGCTCAGTTCTGCAGATTGGCGACGGAATCGCACGTATTTATGGAATGAGCAATGCCGAATCAGGTGAAATGGTTAAGTTTGAAAAAACCGGCCTGATGGGTATCGTACTCAACCTTGAAGAAGATAACGTAGGTGTAGTGCTTTTGGGAAGCGCCAAAGGAATCAGCGAAGGAGATACAGTAAAACGTACAGGTCGCATTGCTTCAATCAATGTGGGCGAAGGCATGCTCGGACGCGTTATCAACACTTTGGGTCAGCCTATCGATGGAAAGGGAGAAGTTTTAGGAACAACCTACGAAATGCCGCTTGAACGAAAGGCTCCCGGAGTAATATTCCGTCAACCCGTAAATGAGCCTCTTCAAACTGGCATCAAAGCCATTGATGCAATGATCCCGATTGGCCGCGGACAACGTGAATTGATTATCGGCGACCGTCAAACCGGAAAAACAGCCATCGTAATTGACACAATCATTAATCAGAAAGAATTTTACCAAAGGGGTGAGCCTGTTTTTTGCATCTACGTTGCTATCGGACAAAAAGGTTCGACCGTTGCAAGCATACAGAAAACCCTCGAAGATAATGGCGCAATGCCATACACAGTAATCATCTCGGCAACTGCATCCGACCCGGCTGCATTGCAGTTTTACGCACCTTTTGCCGGTGCTGCCATCGGAGAGTTTTTCAGGGATACAGGTCGCCCTGCACTTGTGATTTTTGATGACCTCTCGAAGCAAGCTGTTGCTTACCGCGAAGTTTCTTTGTTGTTGCGCCGTCCTCCGGGACGCGAAGCCTATCCGGGCGACGTTTTCTATCTGCATTCACGTTTGCTTGAAAGAGCCTCTAAAATCATCAATTCCGATGAGATTGCAAAAAACATGAACGATCTTCCTGAAAGCATTCGTCCGTTGGTTAAAGGAGGTGGTTCGCTTACTGCATTGCCTATCATCGAAACCCAGGCCGGTGACGTTTCTGCATATATTCCCACAAACGTGATTTCGATCACTGATGGACAGATATTTCTTGAAACGAATCTCTTCAACTCAGGTATTCGTCCCGCCATCAATGTTGGTATCTCTGTTTCACGCGTTGGAGGTAATGCTCAGATAAAGCCAATGAAAAAAGTTGCCGGAACGCTAAAGCTTGATCAGGCGCAGTTTCGCGAACTTGAGGCCTTTTCCAAATTCGGATCTGACCTTGATGCAGCAACGATGGCAGTGCTCGATAAAGGAAAACGAAATCTTGAAATTCTGAAACAACCACAATATTCACCTATGACTGTGGAGCATCAGATAGCAATCATTTACTGTGGAACCAATAATCTTTTACGCAAAATGCCACTCCGTTCTGTAAGTGATTTTCAGATTGAATTTCTTCATTATCTCGATGAAAACCATAAAGACCTTCTTGAAGCACTCAGAACAGGTAAATATACAGATCAGATTGTAGAAACACTTAGAGGTGCAGCTCAGAGAATCGCAACCAAATACGAAAACTAACAAGGCAAAAAAGCCCAATAAAGCATGCCAAGTTTAAAAGAAGTAAGAACAAGAATTGAATCCGTCAATTCGACCAGACAGATCACAAGTGCCATGAAAATGGTGTCGGCATCGAAGCTCCGCAAGGCGCAGAATTCCATCATCACAATGAGGCCTTATGCTGCAAAACTGCGCGAATTGATGCAAAATATTGCTACTAACCTTGAATCAAGCTCGCAGGGAAAATTTTCTGTTGTCAGACCTTTAGAACGCATTCTCGTTGTTCCCGTAACCTCAAACAGAGGCCTTTGCGGCGCATTCAATGCCAATGTTATCAGGCAGACCAATAAAGTAATCAACGAAAAATACAGTGCTCAACTGGAATCGGGCAATGTTTCACTTTTTTGCGTTGGAAAAAAAGGACTCGAATATTTCCGAAAATCATTGATTAACATCATAGATTCAGAAATTGCTGTCTTTGACAAACTAAGTTTCGAGACAGTAGTGCCGGTGGCTGAAAAACTGATGAAACATTTTGAAGATGCCAATTTCGACAGAATTGTTTTTGTTTACAACCAATTTAAAAATGCTGGTTCGCAAACCCTTATTGAAGAGCAACTTCTGCCTATTGAGCTTCCCGCTAAGGTTGAAAACAATAATGTTGAAGGTCCTGAATTTATTTTCGAACCCGACAAAGTGCAGATACTTGATCAGTTGATTCCACGGACACTCAAAATGCAGGTGTACAAAATGCTGCTCGACAGTTACGCTTCGGAACATGGTGCACGGATGATTGCCATGCACAAAGCCACCGACAATGCGACAGATATGCTGAAAGAGTTAAAATTGACCTACAATAAAGCACGTCAAGCCTCGATAACGAAAGAAATTCTGGAAATTGTTGGTGGTGCAAATGCACTGACTTAAAATCAAAAATCATGTTGATTTTGACAAATTATTTGAACCAGAAGCATTGTTAATTGTTATAATAAAAGAAATAAAACCTTTAAAACTATGATTAAAAAAACAGTTGAATCTGCAATAAACGAACAGATTAAAAGAGAAGAGTTTTCTTCACGGTTATATCTTTCAATGGCAATCTGGTGTGAATCCAATGGTTTTCCGGGTGCAGCAACCTTTTTGTACCGTCAATCAGACGAAGAGCGCATGCATCAGCTGAAACTCGTGCATTATGTAAACGACCGTGGTGGAAAAGCTGCTTTAATGTCATTGAGTGCACCTGAAGCAAATTTTGGAACACTTAAAGAAGTATTTGAGCAGGTGATGGAACATGAGCGTTACATAACTTCTTCTATTAATGATCTTTATGAAGTTACGCTTAACGAAAAAGATTACACCACAGGAAATTTCCTTCAGTGGTACATCACTGAACAAATCGAGGAAGAAAGCACAATGTCGACCATTCTGGATAAAATAAGCCTCGTTGGAAGTGATAAATCAGGTATGTTTCATATCGATAAAGAACTGAGTGCCATGTCAGCTGCAGCGCCGGCTGTTGGAGCTGAATAAGCACCTCTTATTTCAACGAAATCAATAAAAAAACCCTGGAGCTAATGGCCTCAGGGTTTTTTGTTTCTGTTCTTTTGGCAATCCTATTCTGACAAAATCAGCACTTTGTTGTCAAGCACTTCAAGCACGCCTCCGTTGATTTCAAAATACTGAAGCTTTTTATCTTCATTTTCAATTTTGACGCGTCCTTTTCCAAGTGCAGCAATCATCGGAGCGTGGTTGTTGAGTATTTCAAACAAACCATCAAGGCCGGGTAGTTGAACAAGTTGAACTTCTCCGGAAAAAATGGTTTTATCAGGTGTAATGATTTCCAGTTTCATTTTTGATCTTCTTTTGTTGATCAGGATTTACTTTCTGAAAGGATTTTCTTGCCTTTTTCGATAGCCTCATCGATGGTTCCAACAAGATTGAAAGCAGATTCAGGATATTCGTCCACTTCTCCATCCATGATCATGTTGAAGCCTTTTATGGTGTCCTCAATTGAAACAATTGTGCCGGGAATACCTGTAAATTGCTCAGCCACATGGAAAGGCTGCGAAAGGAAACGTTGTACGCGGCGTGCACGATGAACGATCAATTTATCCTCATCTGAAAGCTCGTCCATACCAAGGATGGCAATGATATCCTGAAGTTCTTTATACCGCTGAAGAATATTTTTTACACGCTGGGCAGTATTATAATGCGCCTCACCAACGATGTCAGGACTAAGAATCCTTGAAGTCGAATCAAGCGGGTCAACGGCAGGATAAATACCCAGCTCAGCGATTTTTCTGTTAAGTACTGTTGTTGCATCAAGGTGGGCAAAAGTTGTTGCCGGAGCAGGGTCAGTAAGGTCATCAGCAGGTACATAAACTGCTTGAACTGAAGTAATTGAACCTCTTTTTGTTGAAGTAATACGTTCCTGCATCACACCCATTTCAGTTGCCAGTGTCGGCTGATAACCAACGGCAGAAGGCATGCGGCCAAGCAAGGCCGAAACCTCTGAGCCAGCTTGTGTGAATCGGAAAATATTGTCAATAAAAAACAAGATGTCACGTCCACCCGACTCTTCATCGCCATCGCGGAAATATTCAGCGAGGGTAAGTCCACTCAAAGCAACACGAGCACGTGCTCCCGGAGGTTCGTTCATCTGGCCGAAAACAAGTGTAGCCTGCGATTCTTCCATGCTTTTATAATCCACTTTGGAGAGATCCCAGTTTCCTTTTTCCATGCTTTCGACAAAAGCATCTCCATATTTGACAACCCCGGACTCAATCATTTCGCGCAACAGATCATTCCCTTCGCGGGTGCGTTCACCAACACCGGCAAAAACTGACATTCCAGCATATGACTTGGCAATATTGTTGATAAGCTCCATGATGATTACCGTTTTTCCAACGCCGGCACCGCCAAAAAGACCAACTTTACCGCCTTTTGAATAAGGCTCAATCAAATCAATAACTTTGATACCGGTATAAAGCACCTCTGATTGTGTAGAAAGATTTTCGTACAATGGTGGATCGCGGTGGATGCTGTTTACCTTCTTTGATTCGATCGGCTTAAGACCATCAATTGGTTGTCCGATCACATTAAACAACCGTCCTTTTATCTGATCGCCTGTTGGCATCGAAATTGATCTGCCGAGTGCAACTGCTTCCAAACCTCTTCGCAACCCATCGGTTGAGTCCATAGCAATGGTTCTGACAGTGTTTTCGCCGATGTCCTGTTGAACTTCCAGAATAAGTTTGTCGCCGTTGTCACGTGTGATTTCGAGTGCCTCATATAAATCGGGCAGGGCAATTCCATGGTCGAAGGCTACATCGACAATTGGGCCTATAATTTGGGCAATTCGTCCTGTGGCTATTTTATTCATTGATATTTGAAAGTCTTTAATTAATAATGGTTTAAAAAGCAAAGATATATTTTTGTGCGATTTCAGGTTAAGACTGGTTTAACTTTTTAAGGAAAAACATTGAATTTAGATTCCTTTCAAAAATTTTCTTTCAAAAAGTAAAAGCCAAAAAACGCCAGTTGAAATTGCGGCGTCTGCAATATTAAAAACAGGCCTGAAAAAGATAAAATAGCCGTCACGTCCGAAAATTAAATCAGGTATCCATGCAGGCATTTCTGACTGTTTAAGCACAATTAGCGGAAAGTAAAACATGTCGACAACTTTTCCATGCAGGAAGCTGGAGTAACCGCCTGCTTCAGGCATAAACTGCGCAACAGTATGATACGTGCTGTTACTGAAAATCATTCCATAAAAAGCGCTGTCGATAATATTTCCGATTGCACCGGCCATTATCATCGAAATTCCAAAAACGGGGCCAAAGCCAACACGTTTTTTTGAGAGCAGATAAAGGTATATTCCAATTGCTATGACAGCCAGAATGCGGAAAATACTCAATGAGAGCTTACCCCATTCTCCTGCAAACTGAAAGCCAAAGGCCATTCCATTGTTTTCAGTAAAATGAATAATGAACCAATCTCCCAGCACTGAATATTCCTGACCGATGGTCATGGTAAGTTTAATATAAACTTTGAGAATCTGATCGAACAGTAAAACAAAGAATATAATTAGAAAAGGTTTTTTCACTTTTTTTCAGACGTATAAGTTCATAAAACATCACCCCTGGCCGTAATCCGGTCAGGGATGAAATTATTTTCATATTCAGAGAAGCGTTTTGTAGTCTCAACCATTGCTTCCCTGCTGCAACTTTGCTTCAATGCTGAGGGTGGCATGCGGAACAATTCTCAGGCGCTCTTTTGCAATAAGCTTTCCGGTAGCACGACAAATGCCGTACGTTTTATTTTCAATCCGGATAAGCGCGTTTTCAAGGTTGTTGATAAATTTCTGCTGACGAGCCGCAAGCCTGCCATTTTCCTCTTTGGAGAGCACCTGATAGCCTTCTTCAAGAACTTTAAATGTGGGTGAAGTATCGTTTGTTCCGTTTTCTCCATCATTTGAAAGTGCTTCGGTAAGAAGCTTTAGGTCAGACCTGGCTTTCTCGAGTTTCCTCAATATAATTTCTCTGAATTCCTCTAGTTCCTCATCAGAATACCTGTTTTTTCTGGCATCGGTTTCCTGTAAATTTTCATTCTCTTTCATAGCCTTAGATGTTAGTTTTCTCTCAACAATTCATTTCATGAATCCGGTATAAATTTAGTATAATTTCTTAAAACAAACATAAAAAATGGTTTAAAAAATCATTTATTTCAATTTTGACACCCTGATTCTGGCTGTTTTTGATTCTGTGAGCTCATTGTCAAATACATCTGAGCCATCTTCCATAAGCTTAATTTCAAGTTTAGCAAGGGTTTCAGAACAGATATATTCTTCATGGCTTATAATTGCTTCCACTACATCTGGAGCAGCATCCACCTCAAGCAAAATATGATCGGTAACTTCAAGACCGCTATCTTTCCTGAGATTTTGAACCCTGTTCACAAGTTCACGGGCCATTCCTTCCTGCAATAATTCAGGAGTCAGCGTCATATCCAGAGCCACAGTAAGTTTATCCTGTGCAGTGACAGTCCAGCCGGGTATATCTTCAGTAAGAATTTCCACATCTTCCTGGGTAAGTTCTATGTTTTGACCTTCAATATCCAGATTAATACTGCCTTTAACTTCAATCTGTCTGATATCAAACTGTGAAAAGCCTGCAAGAACAAGTGAAATTTGCTTCATCAGTTTGCCAAATTTTGGCCCAAGGGTTTTAAAATTTGGTTTGATTTTTTTGATAAGCACACCTGCCTCATCGCTCAGGTAGTTAATTTCCTTCACATTCACTTCGGATAAAATCAGGTTTTCGACCCCTTGAAGCTGGCGGCGCATTTTTTCGTCTGTCACCGGAATCATAATTGAATTCAATGGCTGACGAACGCGGATATTGGCCTTTTTGCGAAGAGACAATACCATAGAAGAGAACTTTTGTGCCATTTCCATGCGCTCTTCCAGATCTTTATCAATAAGTTCAGGATTTGAGACAGGAAAAATAGTCAGGTGAACAGATTCTTCTGTTTTGCGTCCGGTAACTTTATTCAGATCTATAAACAACTGTTCGCTGAAAAATGGAGCAATCGGTGATGCCAGCTGAGCAATGGTTTCAAGACAAGTATAGAGTGTCTGATAAGCCGAAATTTTATCAGAAGTGTACTGACCTTTCCAGAAACGGCGGCGTGAAAGACGCACATACCAATTGCTCAGGTGTTCGTCAACAAACTCCTG
>JAGXRB010000380.1 GCA_018336075.1 Bacteroidota bacterium | reverse complement strand
TTTTCAATCCAAAGCACAATGCTACATCAAGGCAGCGCGCGAGCCCGCCCAAACGCGGTGCCGCAGAGCCGGTGAATTTGAAAACACTTAGAAATCCGGCAAAAACGGCCCAGAGGCCGTTTGGACTCGTACGCAGTAGAGTCCACCTTTTTGCCAGGATTTCTTGTGTTTTCAAAGAGCGCGTGAGCCATCGTTTGGGCAAATGGTTTTGGTCCTTTTGCCGAAACAAAAGGACAAATAAAATAATCTTGATTCCAACGGTTTGGAGACCAATAGAATACGTTGACGTTTTGCAAACTACGCCGACCGAGGATGAATATGAATTCGAATTTTTCGATGATGTGAGGTGGGAATAAATATTTCGGTGCGCTGCACCTTTCCCGGTTTTCAATCGGCTTTTTGTTACAAATATTTCGCGGCTCTGCCGCTACCTGCCACGGTTTGGCAGAAACAAATAACTGGAAAAGGTGCAGCGCACCGGCTATATTTGTAGTTTAGATATTGTAATAAAATAGAAGGTGCAGCGCACCGTAATATTTTCATAATGGCAAAGTCGGCTTTTTCATTAGCTTCAATTTTTATTAATGACATCCAAAAGTACAATATATCTGCTGCTGATTCGCAATTAGTTACAAAGAGTTAGGAGATTGTAATTTTAAAATGGTCCAAAAGCATTTTAAAATTTTAAATGCCGATGCTACTTGAAAATAGTCCAATGATCCGCCAAAGGGGGAGTAACTGGACTATATTGAAAGTGCGATCGGTATAACAAACGGTTTTAGTCTAAGTTGATCAATTAAAGCAACTTATAAAACGTCAGATCCATAATTTATGAAATTAAGGCCCATAAAACCCAAATAGAAACGGGCTACTTGCAATGGACAGGACGGAAATTAATCTTGAATCAGAAATCCTCAAATCTTCAAATCCTCAAATCTTCAAATCCCCAAATCTTAAAAATTTTGCCATTTTTTACGTGAAAAACTCCAAGGGTTAGCTTTAATTTTACAACCTTATTTCAATGAAAATGAAAACCCTGAATAAAAGTTTATACTTTGTTTTCCCTTCTTTTGAACAAGGATTATTGTCTCTGACAAATTTATAAAGTGCGAATAATACTTGATTAAAATCTATAATGAAATCAAAATCATATAATTACGTCAATCGATTTAAGCTGAAACAGGAGCATGTAGATCCATAATTTATGGATTTTATGGCCCATTAAAAACCAATGAAAGATGGAAAATGAACGCGAAAACAATGGTCAATTTGCCAAAGGTCACCCTGGATTTAAACCGGTAGGTGCTGTTAAGAGAAAATCTAACTATGAATTCGAAAAACTCAAAGAAATTTTCGACAAAATCCAACCCTATCTGTTGGAGGATCTAAGAATAATAGGTAGCACTGAAAGAATCAGAACTTTGATAACCATTACAAAAATGCTTGATGCAAAAAAAAATAGAAAAAAGAAAACAGCAAAAACTAAGGCACTGAAATCTGCAATCGAACCAAAGTCATTATAAACTTGAGCCAGGGATTAACTTTACATAAAAAGCAATGTATGTTGAATCATAAATTCTATAGGACGCCATACATTAGAAAACTGAACGTTCTGAATAGGTTGAAGCTTTTTATGGGAAATGCCTACATAGGCTTGCTGATAAACTCAGAATGTCGATTTTTTGGTGCTTTGCACCTCCAGTTTCAATTCTTTTTGATTTTCCTGCAAAGGTTAACTCCACGCTGTGTTACAATTTTCAGGTGCAGCGCACCGGTAATATTTATAGAATTTTGTCCGGTCTTGTGTTTATAAGGTGCAGCGCACCGAAATATCTGATGCAAGTTTTTTGAACCTATATCTCCCTAATCCGTGCACAAGAAATAAGATATTATACCAAAGTGAATTATAGATGAATCCAAAAGTTGTCATGGTATAATGCCGATGGTTAGAAATGTTAGGCCAATTGAGTGAGCGAAAATTGGTCTTTTACATTTCTCCTTTCGGTATTATTGAATTAACTTGCAATATTTCAGTAATTTAGGGCTTTTTCAGCAAGCCCTACATAAATTAATGACTATTCAATATTATGAAACTATGCTTACTAAAAAAATTAAGTTGATTGTTTTAAAAAAAAGCTGTTTTTTTTTGATAATTTAATAAAATGAGTATTTTTGCTACTCATAAAAAATGAAACATGATTTTTAGTTATTTTTCTTTGTTAAATCTTCGTAAGTTTGTTTCCGTTAAAGCGGATCAAGCATTTGAAAAAGTAATAGAGCTGATGAGGATATTTGCTTTAACTCCTTCATCTTACAAGAGATAACTGAAACTGCATAAAAACAAATTTAGATGCTGGAAACACTCATTACTTCAAAGACACGCATTAAGTTGATGGTTAAATTCTTTCTGAATTCGAGTACCACCGGCTACTTGCGCGGCTTGGAGTCTGAGTTTGGCGAAAGCACAAATGCCATCCGACAAGAGCTGAACCGTTTTGAATCGGCCGGATTGCTGCATTCATTTTTTATCAGCAACCGGAAAATCTTTAAAGCCAACCAAAAACATCCACTTTTTAAAGATATAAATAGTCTGGTAAGGAGATATGTTGGCATGGACGATGTGATTGAGCAAATAATCAACCATCTTGGGAATCCGGAAGAGGTTTATCTTTCAGGTGATTTAGCTGGTGGACAAGACAGCGAAGAGATAAACCTGATCATCATTGCCGATAAAATCGACATGAATTTTCTGATCCAGCTCTGTAAAAAAGCCCAGACGATCATTACGCGCAAAATACGCTATATAGTTTACACGAAAGAAGAATTTGAACAACAACAAAACCTCCTTGAAGCAGAGAAACTGTTGTTGATCTGGAAAAATATGGACTGAGTACACTGTGTTCAGTTATTTAGTTATTATACTAATATTGAGTTCTTTACAATTAAAAGTATGGGACTTAGAAGGCGAAGCTGTGTGCAGGCTGAGCCAAACATCAAAATAAATATCTGTGCGATGTTTAGCAGTCATTTGTTAATATGAGCAAACCAAACGAATTAGGGTCTCTTAAAAAACTCTATTTACTCTTCAATCGTCATGAAAAAATCAAGACCCTCGGGCTTTTGTTTTTAATGTTGATAGGAGCAATCATGGAATTGATTGGAATTGGAGCTATCCCGGCCTTTATCCTTATAGTGGCTTCTCCTGAAAAAGTATTGCTTCACCCGATAAGTGGAGCTGTTGCCCAATGGTTTAGCGTTGAAAATAGCCGTGACTTACTCGTAGTTGGGTCAGTTGGTTTAATTTCCTTTTTTATTGCAAAAGGATTACTGCTGGCGCTTATAAACTATATCAAAATAAGGTTCGTACAATATAAATACACTGAATTGTCAGGTCGTTTGTTTAGCAACTATATGCAGGCACCTTTTACATTTCATTTGAACCGCAACAGTTCTGAGCTTTTACGAAACATAATATCAGAAACACATCTGTTGGTTTACAATGTATTTATTACCTTGCTAAATATCACCCTCAACATTGTGACAATGATTTTCATTGTTGCATTTCTTATTGTTGTCCAACCATTATTTTCCCTGTTTGCTTTGATTACTTTAGGGGCATTAAGTTGGTCGATGATGAAACTTGTTGAAAGAAAAACAAATTATTTTGGGCAGGAAGAAATGCAACAAAGGCAGGTGAGCAATAAAGCTGTTATGGAAGCACTCTCAGGAATCAAAGATATTCAGGTACTTGGCAGGGAGGAGCACTTTATTTCTCAATTCAATTTCAGTATTGCACGCAGGGCCAGATCTCGTTTTTTTATTGAGATGGTACAATCTTTTAATAGGCCTGTTTTTGAAACAATAACTGTAATTGGTGTCTTAGGGCTGGCATTGATTCTTACTGCCAACGAGCAGTCAATAGAACGAACTATCGCGGTTTTGGCTTTGTTTGCAGCTGCTACATATCGTTTGATGCCTATCTTTCAAGGACTCGTTAATGAAGTAAACAGCTTGCGCTACCATATTTATTCTGTCAATCCTGTTTACGATGATTTGCACTATCTGCAAAATAATTTCAATGAACCCACCAGAAATCAAAACCACTCCTTAACTTTTAAGCAGGAAATAAAGATTGAGAATATTTCATTTGCTTATCCGGGTACCACCAAAGAAGTATTAAAAAATGTCAATCTGAACATTCCGAATGGATCGGTAGTTGCCTTGGTAGGAGCGTCGGGTGCAGGAAAAACAAGTCTTGCAGATGCATTACTTGGCTTGCTTCGAATTGACAAAGGCAGCATAAGTGTTGATGGGGTGAATATATACAGTGCTCTAAGGGCATGGCAAAACAATATTGGATATATCCCTCAAAACATTTATCTCGCTGATGACACGTTAAAGCACAATGTAGCTTTTGGAATTAGTGAAAATGAAATAAATGATGCACAATTTGAGGAAGCTGTTGAAGCGGCACTTCTCACAGAATTAATTGAGCAACTGCCGGAAAAGGAAAACACAATGATTGGTGAACAGGGAATTCGTCTATCAGGAGGACAGCGGCAACGAATTGGCATAGCACGCGCCCTGTATCATAACCCTCGCTTACTTATTATGGATGAAGGAACTTCAGCGCTGGACAACCTGACAGAAAAGTTTGTAATCGATGCCATCGAAAAATTGCGCAACGACAGAACCATCATCATGATTGCACATCGTCTGACCACTGTGAAAAACTGTGATCTAATCTGCCTGATGGAAAACGGTGAAATTACAGATAAAGGCACTTATGATGAGCTTTTTAAGAGAAACACAAAATTTAAGGAGATGGCGTCCAGTATTATTCATTAGGTCAATCTTTTTTTAATGATTATCCTTAACCGCTATTAACCTACAGATAGTAAAGCAGCCAGCAAATTAATAATAGAAAAATCAATTGAAATAAAACCCCAATTGCATCCATTGTTTTAAGACATCAACAGCCTGGTAAGAAGATATGTCGACATGAATTTTCTGATCCAGCTCTGTAAAAAAGCCCAGACGATCATTACGCGTAAAATACGCTATGTAGTTACACAAAAGAAGAATTTGAACAGCAACAAAACCTCCTTGACGCGGAGAAACTGTTGTTGATCTGGAAAAAACACAAACTAAACACCCTTTCGTTCAGAATTTTAGTTATTATTCTAATATTGAGTTTTTTACAATTGAAAGTATGGGACTTAGGAAGAAAAGCTGTGTGAAGACAAGAACAAAATCAAAATGAATTGCTTAATAAACTTTAGCAGAAATATTATTTTCCCGGTTTTCGCCTTAGTAATATCAAAGCCCATTTAGGAGATTTAGGGGTTTTAGATATTTCTGGTAGCTCAACCTTAAAAGGATATGTCGTCTATATTGTATTAACAAACGTTTAAGAACCAATAAGATATATGAAGGAAAACAAAACACAAAAGAAGGCCCTTATTACAGGAATTACCGGTCAGGACGGTGCTTATCTTGCTGAATTTTTATTGGGAAAAGGATATGAAGTACACGGCATCAAACGACGTGCTTCAATGTTCAATACAGAAAGAATCGATCACTTATATCAAGATCCACATGTTGATAACCGGAACTTCGTTCTGCACTATGGTGACCTAACTGATTCATTGAACCTTACAAAGATCATTCAGGAGGTGCAGCCAAACGAAATTTACAATCTGGCAGCAATGAGCCATGTAAAAGTGAGTTTTGACACCCCAGAATACACTGCCAATGCTGATGGAATCGGGATGTTAAGAATTTTAGAAGCTGTCAGATTATTGGGTTTGACCAAAACGGCAAGGATATATCAGGCTTCTACCTCCGAATTGTACGGCCTTGTGCAGGAAGTGCCACAAAAAGAAACTACACCATTTTATCCAAGAAGTCCTTATGCCGTGGCAAAGCTCTATGCCTACTGGATTACAGTCAATTATCGTGAGGCATATGGAATGCATGCCAGCAATGGAATTCTGTTTAACCATGAATCGCCTATCCGTGGTGAAACATTTGTTACACGCAAAATTACCCGCGCCGCTGCACGCATTGCTTTGGGAATGCAACAAAACATGTTCTTGGGGAATTTATCGGCTCAACGCGACTGGGGACATGCCAAAGATTATATCAAAGCCATGTATTTGATGCTACAGCAGGACGAACCCGATGATTATGTTATTGCTACAGGCATAACGACTGAAGTACGTGAATTTGTCAGAATGGCTTTCAAAGAGGCTGGAATTATACTTGACTTCCGGGGTGAAGGAATCGAAGAAAAAGGGATCGTCGTGGAAGTTAAAAATGAAAGTAGTCTTGTGTCATTAGGCCAGGAAGTGGTGGCCATCGACCCACGCTATTTCCGGCCAACAGAGGTGGAACTGCTCATTGGCGATCCAACAAAAGCAAAGACAAAACTTGGTTGGGAACCGGAATATGACCTCGAAGCACTTGTTAAAGACATGATGCAAAGCGATCTTAAGTTGATGAAAAAAGAACTTTTCTTAAAAGAAAACGGGTTCAACACAATGAATTATTTTGAATAATGGAAAAGGAAAGCAAAATATATATTGCAGGTCACAATGGAATGGTAGGGTCAGCAATTCATCGAAATCTGACCCATAAAGGCTATTCAAATTTTGTGTTTAGAACATTCAGCGAACTTGATTTGACGTGTCAACAAGATGTTGAAACATTTTTTGAAAAAGAACGACCTGATTATGTTTTTATGGCTGCAGCAAAAGTTGGCGGCATTGTTGCCAACAATACCTATCGTGCTCAGTTCATTTATGAGAATCTTATGATTCAAAACAACATCATTCATGCTGCTCACAAATACAATGTCAAAAAACTTTTGTTTTTAGGAAGTTCTTGCATTTACCCAAAAAATGCGCCCCAGCCTTTGAAAGAAGAATATCTTCTTACCGGATTACTTGAGGAAACAAACGAACCCTATGCCATTGCCAAAATTGCCGGCATCAAAATGTGTGAAAACTATTTCCGGCAATATGGAAGCAACTTTATCTCGGTAATGCCAACAAATCTCTACGGTCAGAACGATAATTATGACCTGGAAAAGTCACATGTCCTGCCAGCCCTCATTCGTAAAATGCATCTGGGAAAGTGTCTGGAGATGAATGATTGGCAAGCCGTCCGAATGGACCTAAACATAAGACCAATTGAAGGCATAACTGGTGAACATGATAGAAATGAAATACAACAAGTTTTAGACAAATATGGAGTAAGATTAGACCAGCCAAATGCCAATAGCCAAAAGCCAATAGCTAGCGTAGAGCTCTGGGGCACAGGAAACGTATTTCGCGAATTTCTGCATGTGGACGATATGGCAGATGCATGTGTTTTCATCATGGAAAATGTGGATGCAGAGAAACTTTATAACGGGCTGAATCAAACACACATTAACATTGGTACCGGCCTCGACATGACAATAAAAGAGCTGGCCGGATTGGTTAAAGAAACAATCGGTTTTACAGGCAACTTGCTCTGGGATGCCAAGAAACCGGATGGAACCTTCAAAAAGCAATTGGATGTGAGCATGCTGAGTGCCTTAGATTGGAATCCCGGGTTGAAGCTTGAAGATGGTATTAAAGCGGTCTATGAAAACTACTTGCTCTAAACCAGTAATTTACTGAAAAATTCAAACCATTTTTTCAAAATGACTACGTTTAATTCTAATACTCAAGTAATTCAATTGACGACTGTAAATTAATCTGTGCTTAAACTGCAGATAATCTGCAAACTACAAATTTATGAGTGACGAAAAATTAACCGAAATAAAACCCCAATCGCATTTGCTTGACCTCAACCTTGCGGAGCTTTTTGCTTACCGCGATTTGTTGATGATGTATGTGAAACGCGATATTGTAACGTTTTATAAACAAACTATCCTTGGACCGTTGTGGTTTGTCATCCAGCCGATACTGACCACAATCATGTTTATGTTTGTTTTCGGTAATCTGGCAGGACTGTCAACGGATGGTATGCCGCAACCCTTGTTTTATTTTTCTGGAATTATCTTATGGAATTATTTTGCTGATTGTCTGACGCGCAATAGCAAAACATTTACTGAAAATCAACAGGTGTTCGGAAAAGTTTATTTCCCGCGAATGGTTGTGCCTCTGTCAATTACGATCTCTAACCTAGTCAGATTTTTTATACAGTTGATAATCTTTCTCCTGATTTATTTTTATTACCTACTGTTTACAGAAGCCGTCATCACGCCCAACCCAACAATACTGCTTTTCCCTTGGCTTGTTGTTTTGGCAGCAGGCTTAAGTCTTGGATTTGGCATCATTTTTTCATCCCTTACTACAAAATACAAGGATTTGACTTTTTTATTGCAATTTATAGTTCAGTTGTGGATGTATGCTACTCCGGTTATCTTCCCACTTAATAGTATACCAGCTGATAAGCAGTGGCTTTTAGTGCTCAATCCAATGACAGCCGTAGTGGAAACCTTTAAATATGGATTTATCGGACAGGGGATCTTCTCGTGGACTCACCTTGCTTACAGCAGTGGTTTCATGATCGTTTTACTATTGGTTGGAATCATTGTTTTTAACAAAGTCGAAAAGAGCTTTATGGATACGGTTTAGAATGCGGAATCGTCTAATCGTGGAATCGTCTAATCGTCTAATTGTGGAATCGTCTAATCGTTTCCACAGTTCCACAATTAAACAGTTCCACAGTTAGACAATTAAACAGTTCCACAGTTAGACAATTAGACAGTTCCACAATTCCACAATTCCACAGTTCCACAATTCCACAATTACACTGACATGTATCAATATTATTTCGAAAAACTAACAGTCTGGCAGGATGCAAAGGATTTGGTTGTTATGACATACAAGCTAACCCAGAAGTTTCCCAAGCAAGAGATGTACGGGCTTACTTCGCAACTGCAAAGGGCAGCAGTTTCGGTTACAGCCAACATTTCCGAAGGCAGTTCAAGAAGCACTTCGAAAGACCAGGCAAACTTCTCTACGATGGCTTATGCCAGTTTAATGGAAGTGTTGAATCTTATCATCATCGCCCTTGAGCTGGAATATATTGATGCGGATGAATATGTGGTGTTCCGACAGCAGATAGACATGGTCGCGAACAAAATCAATGCATTAAGAAAAAAACAAAAGGACAGCTAAACTTGAAGATTGTCCAATCGTTGAATCGTCCAATTGCGGAATCGTGGAATCGTCTAATCGTGGAATCGTTTCCAAAATTCCACAGTTCCACAATTCCACAGTTAGACAGTTCCACAGTTCCACAATTCCACAGTTAGACAGTTAGACAGTTCCACAGTTCCACAGTTCAACAATTCCACAGTTCCACAGTTCAACAGTTCAACAATTCCACAATTCCACAGTTCCACAATTCCACAGTTCCACAGTTCCACAGTTCCACAGTTCCACAGTTAGACACTTCCACAATTCCACAGTTAGACAGTTAGACAGTTCCACAATTCCACAGTTCCACAATTCCACAGTTAGACACTTCCACAATTCCACAATTCCACAATTCCACAGTTCCACAGTTCCACAATTAGACACTTCCACAATTCCACAGTTAGACACTTCCACAATTCCACAGTTAGACACTTCCACAATTAAACAATTCCACAATTCCACATGAGCGACATAGCCATCAAAATAGAAAACCTTAGCAAACAATACAGATTAGGTGTGATTGGAACAGGAACCCTCAGTCACGATCTTAATCGCTGGTGGAAAATGAATATCCTCGGCAAGGAAGACCCTTATCTGAAGATCGGTGAAACCAATCAACGCGATATGAAGGGAACCTCTGATTATGTTTGGGCACTGCGGGATATCAACCTTGAAGTAAAAAAAGGAGAGGTACTTGGTATTATTGGAAAAAATGGAGCAGGTAAATCGACTTTGTTAAAGATTCTTTCACGTGTTACAAAGCCTTCAACCGGAAAAATAACATACAAAGGACGCATAGCTTCTTTACTTGAAGTTGGTACGGGCTTTCATCCCGAAATGACAGGCCGTGAAAACATCTATATGAATGGCACCATCATGGGTATGACCCGTAGCGAAATCTCCCGTAAACTGGATGAAATTGTTGACTTTGCTGGCATTGAACGCTATATCGACACGCCCGTGAAACGCTATTCCAGCGGGATGACAGTCCGATTAGGCTTTGCTATTGCTGCCCACCTCGAACCCGAAATACTGGTGGTTGATGAGGTACTTGCCGTAGGCGATGCCGAATTCCAGAAAAAAGCCATTGGCAAAATGCAGGATGTAAGTAAGAATGAAGGAAGGACAGTTTTGTTTGTGAGCCATAATATGGGAGCTATTGAATCATTATGTAATAGTGGAGTCCTTTTACAAGAGGGTAAATTAATTAAAAATTATGACAGTTTATACAAATTGATTCAGTTTTATCTTAATGATTCAATAAAATTCAATAACATTAATTATTGGTATAATGAAGAAAATAAGTTTGATGATGAATATTTCACGCCAAGAAGATTTTTTATCTCAAATTCAAAAATAATAGAACATGATGGAGTATTATCTAACAATGGGGATTATTTCATCATCATAGAAGCAGAAATTAAGAAAATAGATAATGCTCTGACTATAGGTTATTCAGTTTTTGATGAAAAAGATAATTGCATTTTCTGGTCATATCAAACTGACTCACAAGAAGAAGATTGGCCTATTATTAGGCAGCCTGGAAACTATAAGTTTAAAACAAAGTTTCCAAAAAGATTATTAAACGAGGGAAGATATAGAGTTGAATTAATCGGAGGACTACATAATATTAAATGGATATTTGAACCGCAAAAATTAAATCCGTATTTTTATGTAGAGATTAATGGTGGGTTGAGTGATTCCATATATTATACTCAAAAGAGAAATAGTATTATTGCACCGATCTTCAAATGGGAGATTGAAACTTTAAAATAGAATAGAAAGTCAATCAATTTATTAAATAGAAATCAACAAAAATAGAAATATGTCAGTAAACCTTCTTAAAAGAATTTATAGTAAAGTGTACCCTGATTTAAACATGGATAACAAAAAATTCAAACAAATTTCGTATTCTCAATCCGGAGAAGACTTAATCTTAAATTTCATTTTTTCAAGCCTTCATATCGAAAATCCCTCCTATATAGATATCGGAGCTCATCATCCCTTTTGGTTAAGCAATACTTACTTATTTTACAAAAAAGGATCTAGGGGTATAAACATTGAACCCAATCCACAGCTTATAACTAAATTCTATAAACATCGCAAAGAAGATATAAACTTAAATATTGGTATTTCTGGTAATTATGGAGAGATTGATTTTTACGTTATGTCTGCACCAACAATGAGCACATTCTCGTCAATTGAAGCGAAAAGATTAGAAAAAGAAAATTCTTTTAAAATAGTATCAAAAAGTAAAGTTAAAGTACAGCATGTTCAAACGGTACTAGATACCTATAACCATGGAGTTTTTCCGGATTTTCTTTCGCTAGATGTAGAAGGATTAGAAGATGAAATTTTAAGATCAATTAATTTTGAAAATAATTTCCCAAAAGTTATTTGCTTAGAAACTCTTTCTTATTCAGAAAATAAAGATGAAAAGAAAGAAACTAGCTTAATAGATTTTCTAGTTAACAAAGGCTATTTCGTTTACGGAGACACTTATATTAATACAATATTCGTTAAAGAATCAACTTGGAAAAATCGTTAACGTTTGACTTTTTTATTCTGCATGGTAAATTGTAAAAGGAAATTTAACTTAATACACCTTTGATGTAGTAAGATTTCTCAAAAATAGTACAGTTTAAAACTAGACGGAAATTAAATAACGTTTAAACTTGTATTATTATGAAGAAAAGTAATTTTTAGTCCGACCCAGAAGCCAACATCCTCAAGGAGTTTGATCAAGGCAAGAGCATTGAAGATATCACACTTGAACACGGTATTTCGCGAGCGACGTTTTACAATTGGCGACAGCGTTACCATGGTATTGAAGCAAGCGAACTGAAACGTATTAAACAGCTTGAGGAAGAAAATGCCAAACTAAAACGTATGTATGTAATTTGGCATTAGAGTTAGAAACAGCCAAATACATTATCGAAAAAAGGCTTTAAAGCCTTACGAAAAGAGAGCAATCATTGACGCTATTGGCCGGGAACGGCCCAAAGACATCAGCAAGGCGTGTCGCTTAAAAAAAACAAGCAGAAGCAGTATGTCATATCACTCTGTGAAGGATGACAGCTATTTCATTGAACAATTGCAGCAATTGGCAGTTGAACATCCAAGGGAAGGCTTTTGGAAATGTCACTACCGCATCCGCAATTCAGGGGAAGTGATCAACCACATACGCTTACATCGCGTATACCAGCAGCTTAATTTACCACTCAGGCGCAAACATAAGAAACGTCTGCCTGAACGGGTAAAAGAATCTTTAGCCGTTCCTGCACATTTTTACACTCACATGGAGCATTGATTTTATGACCGATGCCATAGTAGGGTCAAACAAGTTCAGGTCTTTTAATGTAATCGATGATTATAGCCGCGAAGTACTTTTTATTGAAGCTGATTACAGCCTGAAAAGCAGCCGGGTGATATGGGTACTCAGACATCTGGTCAATAAATATGGAAAACCCCAGTAGATTCGTATGGACAATGGACCAGAATTTATTGCCAACTTAACAAAAACATGGAGTGAAGCCAATAGGATTGATTTTAAGCATATCCAGCCGGGAAAGCCCACTCAAAATGCCTATATCGAAAGGTTCAACAGGTCCTATCGCGATGGCGTGTTAGATGCATACCTGTTTAAAAACCTCGACCAGGTGAGAGAGGTAACAGCAAGTTGGGTTCACGACTACAACCACTTTCGTCCGCACGAATCCCTATTGAACTTGTCGCCAATAGCTTATAACGAAATGATTCATAATAAGCCAGAATTGATCATGTGTAACGTTCGCACCGGCTCCGCTTCCGCCCCACTTAACCCTTGACCAATTCCAGTTCAATTAAATTAAAAAATGAAAATTGTCTACTTTTGAACTATACAAAAAATGGGAAGCCTTCACAAATCTAAATATTGGTGTTAATGTATCTTGGTACCATGCGTGCTAGTATATCATTCAAGAAACTGAATATCAATATATTAAATAATTTAAGTGTAAATAGTTATAATCAATTTATTAATATATTTAATTGAATATCAAATAGTTAAAATTTTTGGTCATTTACTAAGTAAAATGAGTTATGTTAATATTAAATAAGATAAAAACAGTACAAAAGAAAATAGTCGTTAAAAAGGAGTATAATCTATTAAAAAAATTGGCTTCTCAAACAAAAGAAAGATTTACCTTAAATTGGGCAGATAGATACCCTTGTTTGGATGATAAAACGGCTTTTACCGGATTTGACACTCATTATGTTTATCATACTGCCTGGGCGGCAAGAGTATTAAAAAAAATAAATCCTGCTTTCCATGTGGATATTTCCTCATACCTGTATTTCTCAACAATCTTATCAGCCTTTATCCCAGTCAGGTTTTATGATTATCGACCAGCAAATGTGAAACTTGATAATATGTCCATACATACTGCTGACTTGACAAATTTATTATTCGAAGACAACACGGTTGAATCTTTATCTTGCATGCATGTAGTTGAGCATATTGGACTTGGCCGTTATGGAGACCCAATTGATTATGATGGAGATCTGAAAGCAATATCGGAGCTTATTCGTGTTTTGAAACCAGGTGGGAATCTTTTATTCGTTGTTCCTGTTGGTAAACCAAAAATTATGTTTAACGCACATCGGATTTACAGCTTTGAACAAATCTTAGATTATTTTTCAGAATTAAGTCTTACCGAATATGCTCTTATACCAGACAATGCCTACGAAGCAGGAATTCTTAATAATGTTGAAAGAGAAATAATGGAAAATCAAAAATATGCATGTGGCTGTTTTTGGTTCAAAAAATAAACAGCTATGAAATCATTATCACTTAAACTCAAGCGCGTAATAGGATATAGTATTACAAAAGTTAAAAGAGTGCTAGAATCAAAATGCATTTCAACTTTGGGGCTGAATAATCTATCAAACAGGGAAGCCTGGTTGAAGGCAAAGCTGTGCGATATACCCAAAGGTTCACGCATTTTAGATGCAGGCGCAGGTGAACTTCAATATAAAGAATACTGTAATCATCTTAATTATGTTTCTCAGGACTTCGGTCAATATGATGGGCTTGGCGATAGTATTGGACTTCAGACGAAAGCATGGGACAATTCTAAATTGGATATTATTTCCGATATAGGAGCCATACCTGAGCCTGATAATTCTTTTGATGCAATTATGTGCATTGAGGTTTTTGAGCATTTGCCGTCACCGATTGAAGCCATAAAAGAATTCTCAAGATTATTGAGGAATGATGGTGTTTTGATCATTACGGCCCCTTTTGCAAGCTTGACACATTTTGCACCCTATCATTTTTATACAGGGTTTAACAAATATTTTTATGAAAAACATCTTCCCGAAAATGGTTTTGAGATAGAAGAAATTATACCTAATGGGAACTATTTTGAATATCTTGCTCAAGAAATACGATATAGAGTACCAAATCAGTACTCGGATAAAACTCTCAGTAAAAGCCAAAAGCAAACTGTACAAAACTTTTTGAATATTTTAAAAGAATTAAATTCAGTTGATAAGGGATCCTCTGAGCTTTTATGCTTCGGTTATCATGTAAAAGCAAGAAAAATATGATTATTACAAGACTTAAAGGAGGTTTGGGTAATCAAATGTTTCAGTATGCAACAGCAAAGAGTTTATCATTAAAAAAGAAAACTTCTTTAAAGCTTGATACAAGTTTTCTTAATGAAAGGCCCTTAAAACCAAACTATACAATTAGAAACTATGAACTTGGACTATTTAACATAAATGCAGAAATTGCAAATTCAGATGATATCCGAAAGATTTTAAATAGAAAGATTTCTTTTTTTGATATCATTAAGATAAAATTTAATAGAAATTCAATTGCTAATTATAAGAAACCAATAATACAAGAACAAGGATTTCAATTTGATCAAAATTTATTTAAATCAAGCGAAAATTGCTTGATTGTTGGTTATTGGCAAAGTGAAAAGTATTTTGATGATATAAGACCAATATTATTGAAGGATTTCTCGTTAAAATCAGAACCTGATGAAAATAATGTTAAGCTTTTAAAGAATATAAGTACCGCCAATAGTGTTAGTATCCATTTTCGCAGAGGTGACTATGTTTCAAATCCATTAACCAATCAAATACATGGTGTTTGTAACATCGAATATTATCAAAAGGCAATTGAGTTCATAAATCATAAAGTAAAAGATCCAGTAGCATTTATTTTTTCTGATGATATTGAATGGGCAAAGAAAAATTTTAAAACAAATATTCCAATAATTTTTGTTGATAAAAATACATCAAATTTGTCTGAAGATTTCCGACTCATGAGTGCATGTAAGCACAATATAATTGCTAACAGCTCATTCAGCTGGTGGGGTGCTTGGTTAAATGGAAATCCTGATAAGATTGTAATCGCTCCAGAAAAGTGGTTTGCTGATGTTGAAAAAAATAAGGAAACGGTTGATTTAGTTCCAGAGAAATGGATAAGAATATAGTGCCAAAAATATCTGTTTTGATGCCTGTATATAATTGCAGGCAATACATTGAGGAAAGTGTGAATAGTATTCTAAATCAAACATACACTGATTTTGAGTTTATCATAATAGATGATTGTTCCACAGATGGCACATTTGAATATTTAAGTTCCCTTGCTGACTCACGTATTAATCTAATAAGAAAGCCAAAAAATTCTGGTTATACGATAAGCTTGAATATGGGACTGGAAATAGCCAAAGGGGAGTATGTTGCAAGGATGGATGGTGATGATATTTCCCTGTCCGATAGATTTGCAAAGCAGGTTAATTTTATGGACAATAATCAGGATGTTGTGGTTTGTGGTGGTGCATATGAAATAATCGGATCAAAATGGAAATTTGTACCTAAATGTACAAATGATGAAATCATCTTTGATATGATGTCTGTTTCTGTTATTGCTCATCCCACAGCCTTTTTTCGAAATAGTATCCTAAAAGAAAATAATATTACTTACAACAAAGATTATGAGCCTGCTGAAGACTATAAAATGTGGACATTGCTTTCAGAATATGGTAAACTTGCTAATCTGAATGATGTTTTATTATATTATAGAATGCATCCAAATCAAACCAGTAGTTTGAGAGCTAAGTCTCAGAATGAAATTTCAAAATTAATTTCATTAGAGTTTGTGAAAAATTTGAGCAAAGGCAATGAAAATATAAATGTTTTTTTTAAACTTAATTCAGTAGATGATTTGGTTAAATATGAAAGTGTGGAGGCCAATATTTTGGATACATTAAAGGAAAGAGGAATTAGAACAAATACTAAATTATTTCTGGAACGAAAACAGCAAATTTTAGTACAAAGTTTAACTGAGAATAAATACAGTTTAACGTTAGCCAAAAAAAAGTATAAATTCATATTGAAATCCAGACCAATGCTCGGGTATAGTTTTATTTGTAAGTATTTTTTAAGATGTATTAAATATTCGTTAGTTAGGTAATGAATTTGGTCACAAATAGTAATTTATAGGCTCAATAATTTTTTATCAACACCGAAATATTTTAAGCATATATATAATTCTGTCCTTAAAATAATAAAAACTTATTAGCGAAAAAGCGAATTTATAATATTAGACAACTTAATTAAAATAGAAAAAAATATTAGGTGCAATGAAAAAAATCCTTTATATACCTTCATGGTATCCCACTCCAGAAAATAGAATGAAAGGAAGTTTTTTTAGAGAGCAAGCATTTTTATTTAATGACTTTGACATTTTTGTAACTACAATAGTTCCACTTGAGGTTAATATTTTCAAATTTTCGTATAACTATTTAAAAAAGAGATTTTTGTATTTTGATATTCAGACACCACCAAAGGGGTATGGAATCTATTATTTTCAAATTGAAATCCCCAATATTTTCAAATTGTTTAGACCGCTGGCAAATAGAATTGAAAGAATTAATTTCAAAATAATGTGTAAATATTCCTTCTTTTCATTAAAAAACAAACTAGACGATTTAAATTGGAGACCTGATCTTATACATGCTCAATCAACTGTTGACGGGGGAATATTTGCTTATTATTTGTCACGTAAGTTTAATATTCCATATATAATAACAGAGCATCAGGTTTTTCTTTTGCAAAACTTTTCTGCTTTTAAAATTGATTTAATTCATCAGGCTATATCTAAAGCTACCAGTTTTTTGGCAGTAAGTGAACATCAAAAAAGACAAATATTAATGAATGGCATTTCTTGTTTTCCAAAGGTGGTTGGAAATTTGGTTGATGATACACTTTTTAATATCGATAGGCAAGGCAACAATATATTCACTATCTTAGTTGTAACTTATCCATCTTATATCAAAGACAATGAAACATTATTTAAAGCAGTTAAAATTTTGACTACAAAAAATATTACAAATTTTAAAGTGCAAATTATTGGAGGAGATTTTAATAATTTGCAATTAAAAGATAAAGAAAATCCATTATACAAGGAAGCTGAAAAAGCTGATATTATTGATTATGTAGAAATTTTAAATTATATTGACAGAGCAAAAATGCCGGAATTTTATAATAAAGCTGATGTATTTGTATCAACAAGTATTGCTGAAACTTTTGGAGTATCGCAGTGTGAAGCAATGATGTGTGGTGTTCCTGTGATTGCAACTGCTAATGGGGGAATTGATGATATGATAAGTGAAAGTAATGGTATTAAAATACCAATTCAGAATCATCAATCTTTGGCACAAGCTATAATGCAAGTGAAAAACAGAGAAATCCAATTTGATCCACAAGAAGTAAGAAATTCAGTGGTTTATAAATTTGGGAAAACAGCGTTTAAAAATAATTTAACAAAAATTTATACTTCAATTTAATGGGTAAAAATATATTTGTAACCCAGCCATTCCTTCCTCCACTCGAAGAGTTCAATGAATATCTTGTTAAAATATGGAAAAGTAAATGGCTTACAAACAATGGTCAGTTTCACCAACAACTTGAGAAGGAATTAACTGAATACCTAGGAGTTCCTTATATTAGCTTATTTTCCAATGGGGCATTAGCTTTAGTTACCGCTTTGCAATGTTTGCGTGTCACGGGAGAAGTAATTACAACCCCATTTAGTTTTGTTGCTACTACCCATTCATTATGGTGGAATAATATAAAACCTGTATTTGTTGATATTGACCCAATATTTGGAAATTTGAATCCGGACTGTATTGAGGCAGCAATAACACCTCAAACAACTGCAATAATGCCGGTTCATGTTTATGGCAATCCTTGTGCTAATGAAAAGATTCAAAAAATTGCAGATACTTATGGGTTAAAGATTATTTATGATGCTGCGCATGCGTTTCATGTAAGAAAAGATGGGCATAGTATTCTAAATTGGGGCGATTTATCTATTTTGAGTTTTCATGCTACTAAGGTTTTCAATACCTTTGAAGGAGGTGCAATTATTTGTAAAGATTTAGAAACAAAAAAAAGAATTGATGATTTAAAGAATTTCGGTATTCACGATGAAGTTACGGTTGTTGCGCCTGGAATTAATGCAAAGATGAATGAGGTTCAAGCTGCATTTGGTTTGTTGCAACTTAAATATATTAATTCACTTATTGAGAAACGAAAGGAAATTGCTAGTTTATATCGAATTAAACTGCATGGCATTGAGGGAATCCGAATACTCGATGATATAGAGAATGTTACGCATAATTATTCATATTTTCCAATCTTTATTAACAAAGAATTTGGTATAACTCGTGATGAATTGTATATAAAATTAAAGGAGGAGAATATTTTAAGTCGCAGATATTTTTATCCTCTTATTTCTAGTTTTTCAATGTATCGCGGATTGCCAAGTGCCAACTTGAGCAATTTACCAATAGCACATAAGATTGCGAATGAAGTTTTGTGCTTGCCAATTTATCCAGATCTTAGATATACTCATATTGAAAATATATGTTCAATTATAACTAAGTTAGCATGAAAAACTCCTTCTTAACAAATGATGAAATTGGTCAATTAGGGCTTTTATCGGTTGGAAATAATGTGAAAATTAGTCGTTTTGCTCAATTTTATGGTAGCAACATAACTATTGGTAGTAATGTTCGTATTGATGACTTTTGCATTTTGTCGGGAACAATTACAATTGGTTCTTTTATTCATATCTCAGCCTATACAGCTCTATTTGGTAGTCACGGAATTGAAATTGCAGATTTTTCTGGAATTTCACCTCGTTGTACTATTTTTAGTGCATCTGATGATTTTAGTGGTAATTATTTCATTGGACCAATGATTAGTTCAAAATACACTAACATAAAAGGAGGTCTAGTTAAAATTGGTAAGTATGTTCAAATTGGAGCAGGTTGTATCGTTTTTCCTTCAATTATTATTGAAGAAGGTGTTGCCGTAGGATCGATGTCATTAGTCAATAAAGATTTGCATGAATGGTCTATTTATGCAGGAATACCTGTTCGTAGAATAAAGGATAGAGAAAAGGGACTATTAAAATATCAACATTTAATCTCTGAAGATTAGTTTAATGAAAGATAGTAAAGAAAAAATAATGGTAAGTGTATGGATGATTACTTATAACCATGAAAAATATATAGCTGATGCAATTGAGGGCGTTTTATTTCAAAAAACAAATTTTAAAATTGAATTGGTAATTGGCGAAGATGGCTCAAGTGACAGGACTAAAGAGATTATTAGGGAATACCATAATAAATATCCAAACATAATTAAGCCACGATACAATAATCTAAATATAGGTATGATGTCTAATGCAATTAAAACCTTTGGCGAGTGTCAAGGCAAATACATAGCATTGTGTGAGGGTGACGACTATTGGACAGATCCTTACAAACTACAAAAACAAGTAGATTTTATGGAGGCAAATGAGAATTACAGCTATTGTTGCACTAAATTCTCTATACTTAATGATAATACAAAAATAATATCCGAAGATGAGCGGTTTTCTATTTATTCTGACGGGTATGTTAATGATGCAGAAATAACTAAAGAAAATTTATTTGATCCTTACATATCACATACATTAACAGTTGTTTATAGAAATCATCTCCTCACAAATCAAGATCTTAAACAGCCATATTTCAAAGATATTTTCCTGTATATGTGTCTTTTGCAAAAAGGCAACGGAAAGTTTTTAAATTTCAATTCTAGTGTTTATCGATTAAACGACAATAGCATTTGGGGAACAAAACCAAAAAGTGTACAAGCAAAACAAAACTTTTTAACAGCAGAAAGCATGTTCAATTACTTTCCTCTAGAAAACAACAAACATCTTGTGAAATTTTATATAGGTTGTTTATTTGAGTATTGCCATTATTTACCAGTCCATGAAAAACATGCATATTTAGGCAAAAAATATACATTTCTATACTATTATTCTAAATTAAAAAGAGGAGTAAAATCAATAATCCCTTCCACATGCATTTTAAAAATCCAGAATAATATGAAATATTATCTAATGAAATGAATAATGTAATCCTTTTCCTCATCTTCAACCGGCTGGAAAATAAAATGAGGGTTTTTGAGCCCATCTGGCAAGCAAAACCTGACCATATATATATCGCAGCTGATGGATCATATGCAAAATAAGCACAGGGAAGAAGGAAAATGTAAATTGTGACTCGTCCTGAATTTTGTTTACGGTTTTTGGGTTAATTATTCAAAATTCGATCCAAGTGGTTTAATAATGGCTAATGCAGCGGTTGAGTTTTGTTAGGTTTTATAATAAAAAAGGTGATATCGCGGCTGATTGGCAGTTTCTGATGCAGGTGTTGTTCAGGTTTAAAAAGAGTTTTACTTACCTTGACAAAATAATTAGCGTGTACGACATGCACGGAATCAGCTCCAGCCCTGAAAATAAAAAGAGAATCACTGAGGAGAAAAAAAGATTCATGAAAGAGAAATTCGAGAATTACCCGCTTTTTTTATTGCAAAGCATCATTTTATTTCGAAAAAATTATCAAAGAATTAAATCTATTCCATCAAGGATGAATCGAATAGCAGCATCAATTACGAAAAGCCTGTAATTATGGGAAATCCAATAACTTCAGATTCTCTTAAAACTCCGGTGCTATTCCTGGTATTCAACCGGCCTCATACTACAAAACAAGTTTTTGAAGCCATACGAAAAGCAAAACCGCCACGACTGTACATCGCTGCTGATGGCCCTAGAATTAACAAAGAAGGTGAAGCAGAAAGGGTTAAGGAAGTAAGGTCAATAGCCACTAATGTTGATTGGGAATGTGAGGTAACGACACTTTTTCGTGTTGAGAACCTCGGCTGCAAATATGCTGTTAGCGGTGCGATAACATGGTTTTTCGAACACGAAGAACAGGGAATAATTTTGGAAGATGATTGTTTGCCTGATCAGAGTTTCTTTTGGTTCTGTGAAGAATTACTGGAAAGATATAAATATGATTTAAGAGTTTGGCATATCGGAGGTTCTAACTTTCAAAATGGCATAAAACGGGGAGATGGTGATTACTACTTTTCAAAATATAACCATGTCTGGGGTTGGGCAGGTTGGGCTAGTCGCTGGAAAAAGTATGATGTAGAACTCGATACTATCAAAGATGCAAAATTTATAGAAAGAACTTTTAAAAACAAGGATGTGGTCAAACTTTGGACAAAATCGTTTAATGACATGAAAGCAAAAAAAATTGATACATGGGACTATCAATACGTATTTTCAATGTGGGATAGCGGTGGATTAGCGATTCTTCCAAATGTCAATATGATTTCAAATATTGGTTTTGGAATAGATGCAACGCATACATTTGGTGTAAACGAACATGCTCATATGCCGATTTATGAAGTCTATATCAGCAATCACCCTAAACAAGTGGTTCAAAACAAAGAAGCAGATTATTATACATTTAAAACGCACTTTGCTCCAAAACCCTTCTTAACGAGAGCTATAAATAAACTAAAAAGAGTTTTAAATGAACTGTAAAATATGCAACCAAAAAAGCAACTCAGTATTTTCTGCTAGAATTCTAAAAAAATATAACATAAATTATTTTCATTGTGAACAGTGTGGTTTTTTACAAACAGAGGAACCATATTGGTTGGATGAAGCTTATAGTGAGTCTATCAATGTTTCTGATACTGGATATATACAAAGAAACATAAATCTATCTCAAAAACTTACAATTTTACTAGCTCTTTTTTTTGATAGAAAAGAAAAATTCTTAGATTTTGCAGGGGGCTATGGAGTTTTAACTCGTATCATGAGAGATATTGGGTTTGATTTTTTTTGGGATGACAAATACACCAAAAATCTTTTTGCCAAAGGTTTTGAATATCAAAAAGAGTGGGAATATGAAGCTGTAACATCATTTGAAAGCCTTGAACATTTTGTTGATCCCATATATGAAATTGAGTATTTATTGAAAATCTCAAAAAATTTAATTTTCTCTACAGAACTTTTACCAAATCCTATTCCAAAACCACAAGATTGGTCGTATTATGCACTAGACCATGGACAACACATTTCTTTTTATAGCTTGAACACATTTAAATTTATTGCTAAAAAATACAATTTAAACTACGCTAATTTAAATGGTTTACATGTCTTAACACAGAGAAAAATATCAAATTATAAGCTTAAAATATTAAAATTCAACAGATTTGGGTTGCATAAACTTTTGCAAAAGCAATTGAATAGCAAGACATGGCAAGATTATTTAAAAATGAGTAAGAATATATGAAAATCCTTTACGACCATCAAATATTTACATCACAAAAGTATGGCGGTATATCGAGATACTTTTTTGAGCTTGTTTGTGAGTTTAAACTCACACAAGGAATAGAAATCGAATTACCTTTATTGGTATCAAACAATCATTATATAGCTGATAAAAAGGTTGTTAAATACATAGATTTCTTGCCTAACAAGACCTTCCGTGGTAAAGGACGAATATTCAATCTCTTCAATAAACCATATTGTGTCTTAAAGTTAAAAAAACAAAATTTTGATGTGTTTCACCCTACCTATTATGACCCATATTTTTTAGATTATCTTGGTGATAAGCCATTTGTTCTGACTGTATATGACATGATTCATGAAAAATTTAGTGAAATGTTTTCATCCAATGACAATGCGAGTCAACAAAAAAGATTGCTTGTAGAAAAGGCTTCAAAAATTATAGCAATTTCAGAGAGCACAAAAAAAGATTTGATAGAATATTTTGGAACGGATGCTTCCAAAATCGAAGTCGTTTATCTTGGTAATTCTATGTTTCCTAAGCCAAACAGTAACCTTAGTATTGAAATGCCAAAGAATTACATGCTTTTTGTTGGCTCTCGAAGCGTTTACAAAAACTTTGAAAGATTTATAAAAGGTGTGGCAAGCATATTAAATCAAAATAAAATGCTTTTTGTTGTGTGCGCAGGAGGCGGGAAGTTTACAAGCAAAGAAATAAAACTTTTGTCAGACTTAGACATTGTGAATCAAGTCTTACAGTACAACTTGGATGATGAAAGCATGGCTTATTTTTATAAAAATGCTTTAGCTTTTATTTTTCCTTCACTCTATGAAGGATTTGGAATCCCCGTCTTGGAGTCTTTTGCATGTGGTTGCCCGCTTCTTTGCAGCAATGTAAGTTCTTTGCCTGAAATTGCCGGGGATGGTGCACATTACTTTGATCCTTATAGTGAAGAGTCTATAAAAAATGCGGTTTTAGAAGTTTTGGAAAATACTACGTTAAGAGAAGATTTAATACGAAAGGGTTACGAGAGATTAAAAAGATTTTCTTGGAAGCAAACGGCAGAGCAAACAAACAAGATATATAAAAGCTTGCTAACGTGAAAACAGCAATTATTACAGGAATCAGTGGCCAGGATGGTCCTTATTTGGCAAAATTACTGCTTGAAAAAAAGTATAAAGTCATTGGAACAGTCAGAAGCTACAGATGTGCAAACAGCAAAAACCTTGAATATCTTGGTATCCAAAATGAAGTTTTGATTGAAGAACTTGACCTTCTGGATATGGCAAATGTGATAAAAATAATTCAAAAATACAAACCAGATGAGATATACAATCTTGCTGCTCAAAGTTCAGTCGGGTTGTCATTTGATCAGCCTTTGGGTACATTTTCTTTTAACACTGCATCTGTTAATAATCTATTGGAAAGCATAAGGCTTCTTGGTTCAACCATTAAACTTTATCAGGCATCAAGTAGTGAAATGTACGGCAGGGTCAAGTCTATGCCAATCACATTAGAGACGCCAATGCACCCGATAAGTCCTTATGGTGTTTCAAAGATGGCTTCTTATTTTATGGTAACAACCTACAGAGAATCGTACAATTTGTTTGTATGCAATGGCGTTTTGTTCAATCATGAATCATTTTTAAGAAGTAGTAATTTTTTTGTAAAAAAAGTCATTAAAGATTCCATTGCGATCAAAAACAAAAAACTTGATAAATTAGTAGTCGGCAATCTTAATGTAAAAAGAGATTTTGGGTATGCTCCAAGATATGTTGAAGCAATTTGGAAAATACTACAATCTGACAATCCGGACGACTTTATAATTTGCTCTGGGAAATCTATATTATTAAGAGATGTCGTAGAGTATGTATTTGAAAAATTCGACATAGACAAGAATCTGATTGTTGAAAATAAAGACTTTTTTAGACCAAATGAAATCGAGGAAATTTATGGTGATAATACAAAGGCTAAAGAATATCTAAATTGGCAGTATGATTACTCTTTTTTTGATGTGTTGGATATTTTGATAGACGAAGAGATGGAGAGTTTGTGCTAAACATCTTTCAAAGATAAGGCTTGGTATGTGGAATAGAGTGGGCATTAATGCGAAAAAAAGTAGTGAAAGAGTTTGACAGTATATGTGTTGCATGGAAGTATGGGATGCTTTATTCGACTTTAAGTGTTTTATTATTCGACTTCCAAGAGTATTCCTTCAGTAAATTTTGAATGAGAAAGTCATAATATGTGCATATTGCAAATATAAACGCTATTAGGATAATTGTTGGCTGTATTTGTATTCCGTTGAAATAAATTATACAGGTCTGGTAACATTGGGGAAAAATAATAGGGTTTTAACTTTTCTGTTGTTGCACTTAAACAATTAAGCTTCGAGAATTTATTGATTAGCTTTAAGTGAACTTCCTTTTCAAGCTTTTTCGGCAGGACTTATCAAAGATGAAAATGAGATGATTAGACTGTATCAGAACGCTCATATATATGTTTTCCCTTCTTTGCAAGAATCATTTGGTCAAACTCTTTTCGAAGCAATGTCATGTGGACTTCCTGCAGTGGCTTTTCCAGCCGGTATTGCTGAAGATTTAATAGATCATAAATCAAATGGGTACATTGCAAAATACAAAGATGCTGAAGATCTCGCAAATGGAATAAAATATTTATTCGAGAATGATAACCTCATGGGGTTTTCAATTAGGGCACGAAAAAGAATAGAAGAAGATTTTAACTCTCAAATTATTTTAGAAAAGCATCTTCAAATTATCTCAGATTCTTCAAGCAACAAGGTATAATTTTTTATGAATATTACATTTGTTGGACAGCATGTCACCGTTAAAGAGTCGATGCAACACGATAAGATATCTCAAGCCGGCAATATCTACCAATTGAAGTTTATCGAGATTCTGGAGCCCACCTTCGTTATATCATTATTGCCAATATTTGTTCGTATTAAACCCAGATTATGCAATTGATTAATCAGAATGCTGTATAATATTTTAAAAAGCAATACTTTAGCTT
>JAGXRB010000379.1 GCA_018336075.1 Bacteroidota bacterium | reverse complement strand
TTTTCGAGCGCGAATGCTCAGTGCAGCGCAGACACCAAAAAGTTGTCGAAGAAACTCCTTCACCCATAATGACACCGGAGGTACGCATGAAAATGGGTGCTGATGCCGTTGCTGCAGCTAAAGCAGTGAACTATTACGGTGCCGGAACCATTGAATTTATCGTTGACGATAATTTGAATTATTATTTTCTTGAGATGAATACCCGCCTTCAGGTGGAGCATCCTATTACCGAACGTGTGGTTGGAGTTGATCTTGTAAAGCAACAAATCAATGTAGCCAACGGATTGCCTCTGGCATTCAAGCAGGAAGATCTCAAACAGAACGGACATGCCATTGAAGTGCGTATCTATGCAGAAGACCCTGACAACAATTTTATGCCTTCCCCGGGTGTAATTAAGCATATCACAGAACCACTTGGTCTTGGAGTTCGACACGATGGATATGCCTATGTTGGTTATGAAATCCCTATGTATTACGATCCGATGATCTCAAAACTCATCGTGTGGGCAGAAACAAGGAGCGAAGCCATTGCACGTCTGAAAAGGGCGCTTTACGCTTATAAAATCACCGGCGTAAAAACTTCTATCCCTTATCTGCACAGGATTTTGCTCGTCCCTGCATTCGTTGAAGGTCGTTACAACACCCACTTTATTGAAGAGAATCAGGAATACCTGAAACCAAAGGTGAATTGTACAGACCGTTGCATGGATGTTGCAGCAATTACAGCATTTGTGGATTACATCAATAAGTTGGAAAAACTTCAACCTGAAAAGCCAGCAAAACATTTAGGCAATAATTGGAAAGACCTCGGACGCAAACGTTCAGTTCTACGTTTTTAAGAAGTATTAAAACAGAATAATTATGTCATTCGAAATCAAAATTAACGACCGTATTGCCAACATAGAACTGCTCAGCCACGACGGTTCCAATTACCAGATAGCCATCGATAATAAAATCTACGAAATTGATGCGGAAGAAGTGGAGCAAGGTGTATACAGCATCCTGCTCGAAAATAAATCCTTCAATGTGGAGCTAGTTCATGGTAAAAGCAGCAAAGCTTATACGGTGAATACACTCTATGAAACATTCGATGTTGAAATCATCGATGCCGAAACAAAGTACCTGAAAAATCGTAAAAAAGACGATGGAGAAGACACGAATGTTATCACATCGCCTATGCCGGGCAAGGTTGTCAAAATTCTATTTAAAGAAGGAGATGCTGTAAAGGCCGGCGATACAGTTATTGTTGTTTCGGCCATGAAAATGGAGAGCGAATATAAGGTGAAACAAGATCGTATCATCAAACGAATTCTCGTAAAAGAAGGCGATACCGTAAGCGGAGATCAGCCAATGGTAATTATTGAGTAAAATTATTGAAGAAATTATTAAAGCAATGTCAATAGAAAAAAAATTCAAACTCCTTGAAGAAAACAGCCGCCTTGCCGAACTGGGTGGAGGTGAAGACAGAATCAAAAAGCAGCACGATGCAGGCCGTAAAACAGCCCGTGAACGCATCATGGAGCTGTTTGATCCAAACACTTTTGTTGAAATTGATAAATTCGTCACCCACCGGACTACGGATTTTGATATGGACAAACAAAAGTTTCTTGGCGATGGTGTTGTGACAGGCTATGGAAAGATCGACGGCAGGTTGATGTATGTTTTTGCGCAGGATTTTACTGTTTTTGGAGGCTCACTCAGCAGGGCTAATGCCGACAAAATTGTTAAAATAATGGATCTGGCCATGAAGATGGGCGCGCCTGTCATTGGATTGAACGACTCCGGGGGTGCTCGTATACAAGAAGGCGTTGAAAGTCTGGGTGGATATGCCGACATCTTTTACCGCAACGTAATGTCTTCAGGTGTAATTCCACAAATAAGTGCTATTCTTGGCCCATGTGCCGGTGGTGCGGTATATTCTCCTGCTATCACCGATTTCATCATGATGGTTAAAGACACTTCATACATGTTTGTTACCGGTCCGGATGTTATCAAAACGGTGACGCACGAAGAAGTGACCAAAGAAGATCTTGGTGGCGCAATGACACATAATAGCAAAAGTGGCGTGGCACATTTGCTTGCCAACGATGATAGTCAGGCAATGATGATGATTCGTGAACTGATGGGATTTTTGCCTTCCAACAATATGGAAGATCCACCGGTGAAAGTATGTACCGACAGCATTTACCGTGAAGAAGATATTCTTGACTCTATTGTTCCGGACGATCCAAACAAACCTTACGATATGCACGAAATCATCTCCAAGGTGGTAGATGATCAAAATTTCTTTGAGGTGCAGCCTTATTATGCCAAAAATATCATTATTGGGTTTGCACGCCTTTCGGGAAAACCTGTTGGCATTGTTGCCAACCAACCTTCAATTCTTGCCGGTGTGCTTGATATCGACAGCTCGATAAAAGCAGCACGTTTTGTCCGTTTCTGCGATGCTTTCAATATTCCGATTATTACTTTCGAAGATGTTCCAGGCTTCCTGCCCGGCACCATTCAAGAGTTTGGCGGAATTATAAAACATGGTGCAAAACTGCTTTATGCTTTTGCCGAAGCAACAGTTCCCAAAATTACGGTAATTACACGCAAAGCCTATGGCGGCGCTTATGATGTGATGTCGAGCAAACATATTGGCGCTGATATGAATTTTGCATATCCTACTGCAGAAATTGCTGTGATGGGACCTGAAGGAGCAGTGAATATCATCTACAAGAACAAGCTTAACGAAGAAGAAAGGCAAGCTGCCATTGACGATTATCGTTTGCGTTTTGCCAGTCCGTACAAAGCTGCAGCGCTGGGCTATATCGATGAGATTATCTATCCGCGACAAACCCGCACCAAGCTGATTCAGGCACTGGAGATGACACAAAACAAGGTGAAAACCAATCCGGCTAAAAAGCACGGAAATATTCCTTTGTAATAGCAAATTTGAAATACTTAAAAGACGGCTCTTTGGGTCGTCTTTTTTAATTAACTTTGTGTAAAACAAAATAACCCCATGAAAAAGAATTTACTTTTATTCAGCATCCTGCTCTTTTCCTTTATTTATATCAATGCGCAGGAATCCAAAACGCCTTTTGAAGCAGTTCAGGTTGAAAGAAAAACAAGTGCTGGTGAAGCTACAGGCTGGATGATTTTTGTTCCGGATGCCCAATTGAAAACCATCGAAAATGATTGGAAGTCAAAAGTGTTTCGTGCAGGGAAATACTCAAAAAAAGATGGTGACCCCAAACCTGTTTATACCAAAGATGATCTTGAAAGAATCGCTTTGCACACAAGCGTAAATGAGCTGTATCCAAAGCCAATCATTGTTTATGCATTTATCAGCAGTGCAGAGGGTGGTGTGAAAGTGTCTGCTTTCTTCAATGCTGACAATGATTTTGCATCAGACTCATTGCATGAAGATTTGTTTGCTTCTTCAAAAAACTTTATGAGGGAATTTCTTATTGAGAGTGTCAGAAAAGTTAAATCTGAGGAGCTTAAGAATGAAAAAAACAAACTTAAATCTTTGGAAAAGGAGCAAGCTTCGTTGAAAAAACAGAGGGATAAGTATGAGAAAAGCATCGTCAAAAGCAGCTCTGATATAGTAGATTATGAAAATCAGGTGAAGACAAACCTGACTGACCAAAAACTGGCAAACGATCATATCAGTGACATCAAATTAACTTTGGCTTCAGTTGTTCCGGATACCGAAGCACACAAAGAGTTCACTAAAAGACAAAAAAGTGAAGAAAAGAAACTCAAAAGCCTTGTCTCAAAAAACAAGTCTTTACAATCAAAAATCGGTTCTGCACATCAGTCGATTCGTTCCAACAAAGAAAAAATAGAGCAAAACATCAAAAATCAGGAACGTCAATCAACGCTTATTGAGCAACAAGCGACATTGATTAGTCAGAAAGAGAAAGATCTCGAAGAAGTGAAATAGTAACAATTGCCTAAAAAAAATCCAATCACATTGTGACTGGATTTCTGTCGGGGTGAGAGGATTCGAACCTCCGGCCTCGTCGTCCCGAACGACGCGCGCTACCGGGCTGCGCTACACCCCGATTTGTTTTTTTTGAGCATAATATTTACCATTTTAAAATTACAATTGGTATCAAATGCGAATAAATATTTCATCAAAAAACAATGTGCAAAAGTAGGAATCTTTGATATCTTTTCAATCAAATTGAAGTGTTTTTATCAAAGGAAGAAGAAAGATTTTTGAATTTCTGAATTAGATTCAAGAAAATCCAGATTGAATACAAGCCAACTCCTATGTTTTCCAACAAATATTATGGTGCTCCGCACCAATCAATTACATGTTTTTGTGATAAGATTCTTTTCAAGAATTGGATTTATTTATTTCATTTCTCCTTAATGCAATTTCAACCAGTTTGTTTATTCCGGAACAGGCAATAATCCTTTGGCCTGAAGATACACAAGCACCATCCTCAGTTGACCGTACGAAACTTCATCACCCAGCACTTGTTTGGCAGCGCCAAAACGCAAGTCCTCCGTTTCAGTGAAATATTCAATCACAAGTCTGGATTTTTCTGCTGGCATTACCTCCTCCAGTTTCAATTCTCCCAGTCGAATGTAATCTGCAAGGTGGCTTTCGATGGTGGAAACTGCAAAGCCGCGTATTTTGGCAATTTCTTCAATTGCTTTGCCTTCTTTGAAAAGTTCAAATGTCAATTTACTGCTTGGTACTTTCTCTATTTTCGGTTTTTGATCCGGAAGCGGACTGAAGTCGGGTTCAATATCCAGCTCATTGGTTGCGCTGAAGGCTTTAATTAATTCCAAAATTTCATTGCCATATCTTTTTACCCTTGTTCGTCCCATGCCATGAACCTTTAATAGTTCAATACGCGAAGCAGGCAGTTTTTGCGCAATCTCTTTCATTGTGCGCAAAGGCATTATTTCGTGGTAATCCAGTCCATCTTCTTCAGCCAGATTGTCTCGCCAATTTTTCAATACGTTGTAAAAAGGCATCTCTTTGTATTGACTCCTGGAAGATGTATCTTTAGCTACTTTTTTCTTTTTCTCAGCACCATCGATCGATGCTTTTGCCCGAACCTCCAGATAGGAACCTATTTTGAATCCTTTCCGGCCTTCTTTCAGACAAGCCAGTTTTACGGCAGTTTCATGCATCAATCGCTCTAAAGCATCCTGTATACTTTTTTTGACAGCTTTATTGTCTGTTTCAATGGTCATATCCATTTCTTCGTACAATGTTTTAAGCCTTGGCTCAAAATATATTGATCCTTTTTTAACACGTTCCTGTAATTCCAGATTGCTTTCTAAATCTGGTTGTTGAAGAGACAGATTTTGTATTTGAACATGGAACTTTCTGGCAAGATCTAAAAACTCAGAAGCCAACTTTTTTGAAGCAGACCGATAATTTTCAATAAAAGACAAGTCAAGGCTATTGCTGTTATCGTTGCAAATTTTCAGCAGATAATCTAGCCTTCTGTTGATAAAGGAAAAATCAAACATTTCTTTTACCAGCTGCATTTGATAGCGGGCTTTAGCCTCCAGCAGTTTATTTTCGTCAGGGCTGTTTTCATCAACTTTTTGCAGATAACTGCTAACAGTTACATTGCTTTTTATTGCGCTGGCCTGAATTGCTGAACGAAACACCATGCCTTCCAAAGTCCGGCAACGACTTAGTGCTACATATACCTGACCATGTGTGAAAGCCGCCTGCGCATCGATAATGGCTTTGTCAAATGTGAGACCCTGACTTTTATGGATCGTGATAGCCCAGGCAAGTTTCAGCGGATATTGTTTATATGTTCCAATGACACTTTCTTCAATCTCCTTATTTTCTTCATTCAGGCTGTATCGCGTGTTTTGCCATTCAAGTCTGCTGACATAAATGGGCTCATCATCTTCCGGGCATTGAACTGTAAGAGTCTCATCCTCGGTGTCAATATCAATAAGTTTCCCAATTTTACCGTTGAAAAACAGTTTTGCCATTGAAGGATCGTTTTTCACAAACATCACCTGCGCTCCTTCTTTGAGTAAAAGTTCAAAGTCGGTAGGATAATTATATTCGGGAAATTCGCCTGAGGTTTCTGCCGTAAATTTTTGTGCTTTACCTGGCAGTTTATCTAATTTGGTCTGGTTGATAGCGTGTGCCTGATTGTTATGTGTGGTAAGGGTTATATAGCCCTCTGGGTCTTTGGCAACAAAATCCGGAAGATATCTTTTGTTGAGTTCAGTGATGGTTTGGTTGTCGGGCTCGCTGTCGCGCACCTTGTTGAGCAATTGAATGAAATACGGATCTGATTGCCTGAAAACCTGATTCAGTTCAATGCTTACATAATCAGTCTGTTTCAGTGCATTGCTGCTGAAAAAATATACCGAGTCATAGTATCTCCTTAGCATTTCCCATTCGTCATCCTTTGCAATTGGCGCCAGTTGCTGCAGGTCGCCAATCATAAGCAGCTGCAGACCGCCAAATGGCTGGTATCGGTTTTTGTAACGACGTAAAACAGCATCGATGGCATCAAGCAAATCGGCACGAACCATACTTATCTCGTCAATCACAAGCAGGTCGAGACTGCGGATAATGTTGATTTTTTCGCGGGTGAATCTTTGAAAACGTGCAGCAGAAGCTTTGGCATCAACCTGCTCTCCGGAGTAAAGTTTTTGAAGCTCTCCGGGAATCTGCGGGCCGAAAGGAAGTTGAAAAAAGCTGTGAATAGTAACACCTCGTGCATTAATTGCGGCAACACCTGTTGGAGCAACAACCACAAAACGCTTAAAAGTTATTTCTTTTAAACTGCGAAGAAAAGTCGTTTTGCCTGTTCCTGCACGGCCTGTAAGAAAAAGATTTGTGTTGGTTGACCTTACAAATTCGGCTGCCAGCCTGAGTTGGTTGTTGCTTTCAAGGTTCATCAGGTAATATTTTGTATTGATGGTGTTCAGTTGCAAATCTACAAATACAATTGATTCAAACCTACGGAAGAGATTTTGATAAAAAAGGCAGAAAGTTCAATCGGTATCAGGCAGAATTTACCATGTCAAAATGCAAAACTGAGCTCACCAATTAAGGTAATGAACCTTGTATTTGTCTTGCATATAGCTTGCAATGACAGTTTTACGTCCCTCCTCGGCATCCTTTATGCTAATAAAAGCATTGGAAGTACGATGGCCTCTGTCAGCCCAGTTCCAACCAGGAAATCTGCTTATAAGCAAATGATTAAATTTGTAAGTAAGGTCGAAATCTCTTTTTTCCTGATGAATATTGCTCACAAACCCATGATATGCTTTTTTCCCTGTGCCTTCGGGGTCGCAGTAGCATGAAGAGAAAAGAAAATAGTAATATGGACCTGAAGCCAGTTCCATTGGGATAGTCTCAACATAAAGTTCCTCAACCTCCACATCTTTTGGGTCGAGTGTATTTCGGAAGACGCTTCCAATTAAATTGAAACATACATCTACACCTGCAATAAAAAGATCCAGATCGCCATCACGATCATAATCACCCCAAACAGCAACACCATTTGCAACGCCGGGAAGTCCGGCCATCAAATCGCGAAAGCCTCTTCCTTTAAGATTTTCGTATACAATTGTATAAGGCCTTTCAAGACTTTCTCCGGTTATGACAAAATCCTCAAAATTATCATTGTTGTAATCTCCAACATCAATGGAAGCATTCATAAGTTGTCTGATTCCATTTGAAGAGCCCTCAGTGAAGCGCAGTTCTTTGCTACCGGTAAAATATCTTGTATAAGGCATTCCATTTCTTGTTTCACCTGCAATAATGAAATCCCTGAAGCCATCGTTGTTCAAATTGGCCCATGCCGCAGTGCTGTGTTTGAGTCCGGTGAACATTTGCGAAACTTCCCGGTATTGGCTCAATGTATTGATAAAAACTTTAGTTATCGGTCCTGAGGCAGACTGACCTGTTATTATCAGATCAAGAAACTCATTGTTGTTGGCATCTCCCCAAACGGCTTTTCCAAAACGAATACCAGGCAATCTGGCATTAATATCAGTCAGCCTGCCATTGTCGTTTCGCAGGATCTTTGTATGAAGCTGTCCATTTGCATCTACCCCGGCAATAAGCACATCAAGGTCGCCGTCACGGTCAAAATCGCCAAATTGCACAGAGCCATCGACCAAAGCCGGTATATTCACTGATGCACGCTGAAAGCTTCCATTTGGTTGTTGCAGATAAATACCTGCAATATGTTGATTGTTTGAGCCAATGCCACTTAAAAGCACATCCTGATAGCCATCGCCATTAAAATCAGCCACATCCATGCTTCCATGGATGATGTCAGGCAAAGAGGTTTTGCTGGAAATAAAGGTGTTTTTGGCAGTCTGCCTGAAAAGAAGTGTTCTTGTTGCGTTTGTTCGGGCTTTTGTTTCGCCGTTGGCTAAAGGATGCAGTTTTCCACCTGAACTCAGCCAGACAGCATTCGCGTTGGCAAGTCCCGGACCACTTCCGGGTAACTCTACAAAAAGTTGCGCATTTGCAAACACTGAAACGGAAAGCAACGCTATAAGAAACATTTTCTTTGCTGTGAATGCAATACAAATGTTTAGATACTTCCTATTCATCTTTAATGTCATTTATGGACCTCCTGATTCTCGTGATTCAAAAAAAGACTTAGCATGCCATATAATTTATCAATTCCAAGCGGTTTGCTCAGGTAGGAGTCAAAGCCAAAATCTAAATAACTCTCACCTTCACCAGCAAGCGCAAAAGCAGTAATAGCAATAACCGGATTGTTAAAGTTTCTATCCCGTAGTTGCAACAATGCTTCTCGCCCATCTACATCCGGCATTTGAATATCCATCAGAATGAGATCAGGATTATGTTCGATAGCCATGTCAAGCGCTATTAACCCATTGACAGCATGCAACACATTAATATTAGATCTCTTTAGCATATTGTGGATCAACTGAAAATTGGTATCAACATCCTCTGCTACAAGAATGGTTTTGTTGGTGTAATCTGGCAAGCTCTTATCTGTGTGATTCCCATCTTTGTTTTCAGCTTGTAAAGTCAAATAGAATGCTGTCCCTTTATTTTGAACCGATTCCACCCAGATATCGCCACCCAGCAAAAAAGTAAGATTCTTTGTTATTGCAAGTCCAAGTCCTGTACCTCCATAGAGTCTTGTGTGAGAATCATCGGCCTGGCGGAACCTTTCGAAGATTACATCGAGCTTTGATTCTGGAATGCCGATGCCGGTATCTTTAACAAAAAATTCAAATTTGTTGCTAACTCTTATTGCGCCAAACTCAATCTGACCTTCGTTTGTAAACTTAACCGCATTGCTAAGAAGATTGGTCATAATTTGATGTAAACGAAGCTTGTCGGTTGTAATTTCTTCTCCGTCAAAAGACTCGCGTTGTGAAAGTATAAGTTTCACATTTGATTTTCCAGCCAAATCCAGCTGCTGTCTGAAAGTATAATAAAGCTCATCAAGCTGTGGTTGTAATGGAAATGTTGATTGATGAATTTTCAGTTCACCGGCTTCAATTTTTGAGATATCGATGATGTCGTTTATCAGATTAAGCAAAAGCTTTCCACTTGAGCGAATCATATCTACAAATTCAATTTTTTCTTCTTCTGTGTATTCGTCGGAAGAAAGCAGGTCAGAAAAACCCAGAATGGCGTTCATAGGAGTTCTGATTTCATGCGACATATTTGCCAGAAATGCCGACTTAATTTTGTCTGATTCTTCAGCTTTGTTTTTTGCCTTGATAAGAGTTTGCTCAAATTTCTTGCTTTCGGTGATGTTTTCCATCACGACAACAAGGCCAAGAAATCCATGATCGTCAGCCATCGGACCGCCCTTTAAGCGCATCCATCTGATTTCATTTTCAATTCTGATCCTGAAACTGGTGTCGGGCAATGGTTTTTCAAATGCATGTCCGCTCTGCCAAAGCCGTTCAATGAGTTGCCGGTCTTCAAAAAGGATATGTTGCATCCAAATGCCACTTTCGAATTCGCTTGCATCAAGCCCGGATGTTAAAGGAAGTCGGTGATTGCAAAAGATAATCTTTCCGTTCTTGTCGGTAACTGCAATTCCAAAAGGCGATGTTTCGCTTATGATACGAAACTTTTCTTCACTTTGTTTGAGCGAATTGAAAGCCATTTGCAAGGCTTCACTTTTAACCTTAAGCTCTTCCGTGCGTTCATCAACATGTTTTTCCAGACTCAAATTAAGTTCTTCAAGCACCAATGCTTTTTTTCTGTTTTGAAAGAAAAGCCAAATCAGGAAACCAATAGTAAGAAATAAGATAATACTGAAAGAGCCCAATAATAGATACTTAAACCTGAAGTCTTGCTCTTTAAGTTGCAGTTTAAGAATTTCATTTTCCGAGTCAAGCTGTCTTGTCTCATAACGCACCTGAAGTTCCGACATTTCGTAGTTGCGTCTTTCACTAAAAAGAGAATCTTTATATAACGAAGCTTTTTCAGCCAATTTCAGCGCTTCTTCAAATTGCCCCCTCTTTTTGTGGACATCTTTCTGAAGCTTATAATTGAAATGAAGTACTGAAATATTCCCTTGTTCAACAGCAATTTTTTCTGCTCCTTTGAGCATTTGCATTGCTTCTTCCATATCCCCTCGCTGGTAAAGAAGCTCTGCCATTTGATTGAGCACCAGCGACTGTCCAAACTCATTATTGGTTTCTATATAAACACCAAGCGCCTTGTTAAGAAATTTTATAGCATCATCAAACCGTGAAAGCTTTACCATCACTTTTCCAATATTTGCATATACATTGGCCGCCTCAAGTTTTTCGTTGTTTTTTTCGCGAATAGCCATGGCGCTGATGTAAAAATCAAGTGCTCTGGCATATTCTTCCATATCGGCCAATACCATTCCTATGGCATTTTGCGAATATGCCACCTGAGTTTCATCTTTCAGGTATTCCTTTAAATAAAGAGATCTGAAATGAAAATCCAAAGCTTTGTCAAACTCACGATACAGGTGATAAACATTTCCAATATTGGCTAAAGTGTATGAAATTCCAGAGCTGTCGCCAAGGCTTTCAAAAATCTCAAGCGCATCAAGATGAAGCTTGAGCGAGTTTTCAGGAATATTAAGCTTGCGGTAACATACGCCTTGCTCGTTGATGATTTTGGCTTTCAGAAGAGGCGCTTCGAGCGAATCTGCAAGCGCTAAGGCTTTTTTGGAAAGGTTAATACCTTGGGCAGGATCAATGTTTCTGATGCTTGCAATTAAACGCTGGTAAGTGTAAAGTTTTTGCAGTCCTTCTTGCTTTTCCAGCACAGTGCGCAAACTGTCAACTATATGAGGGGTATCAGAAAAGACATTTTTCGGAAACCATAAAAAAAGAAAAAATCCCGATAAAAAAAAAGCTAACCACTTTCTGAAATTCATAGCCTGATCGTTATAATAAGCTGTTGTAAAGGCAAAGGTAATGAATTTGAATGTTATCCAACAGCTTTTGGCTAATGAACAACATTTTTTTTACTGGTCTGTTGAATACTAAAACGAAAACCGAGAAAACAGATTTGTTATTTCAAGATTTTTTCCTTGATCAATTCAATGAGTAAAACCGGATTCACGGGCTTGGGTATGTACCCATCAAAGGGTGCGTTTTTTCGGTCAAAAAGAGGATTTTCTGTAAAAGTGCTTAAAGAAATAACAGGTATTTCAGGTGCAAGATTTTTAATAAGACGTGTTGCTTCCAGGCCATCCATTCCCGGCATATTATAATCCATCAGAATCAGGTCAGTTTTGTTTCTTTTTCTGATGTGGTCCAGCGCAAGAAATCCGTTTTCGCACCATGTCAGTGTCACACTGATCTTTCCTAACATGGCTTTGATCAAAAGGAAATTTACCTTCAGATCGTCAACAATAAGAATGTGCTTGCTTACTGGTGCTTTTCCCGGAAGGTCAACCACAGGAATTTCTGATACATCATCAATTGCTGGCATATGTTGAAAGAGTTTTGATTGCATAACAAAGATATACAATTTTAATACCGTTTAATCAAAGTGTTGAATACCAATAGTGTAATTAAGTTGTTGGTTTTAGTAATAGTGTTTTAATTGAGACTAAATTCCTATAATGGGAATTTAATCTTTGTATAGTCAAGATGGATTATATTGAAAGACAGTCGTTTTCAGGATTGTTTTGAACTTATCATATAATCGTTTCATCTCAAAAGACAGATACCTGATTAAAAAATGGCATTGTTTCTTTTCAGTTTATCATAGATTCTCATCAAAGTACGAAGAGATTTTTTTAATTAAATGTGCCCTGTCGCGTCCTCTCACATTGTGTTCGTAGCCGGGATAAACAAAATAATCAAGCAGCTTCCCTTCATCAACACATTTTTTGAGAAACGACAGACTATGTTGCCACACAACAACCGGATCCATGTCGCCATGAATTATCAGCAATTTGCCTTCGAGCTTGTGAGCCTGATTGATCAAACTTGTTTGAATATATCCATCCGGGTTGCTTTCCGGACTGTCCATATAGCGTTCGCCATACATCACTTCATAGTATTTCCAGTCGGTGACGGGACCGCCAGCCACAGCCACTTTAAAAGTTTCAGGATAATTTAATTTCAGGTGAATCGACATGAAACCTCCATAACTCCAGCCATCAACGCCAATACGTTCTGCATCAACAAAAGGAAGTGATTTGAGGTAACTGATTCCCTGCATTTGGTCTTCGGCTTCAATTTTTCCAAGATTGCGGTGAATAATCTGCTCAAATGCTCTTCCGCGTTTGTCTGAACCTCTGTTGTCGAGGGTGAAAACAAGATATCCTTTCTGAGCCAGATAGTTCAGGTAGTAATTGGCGCCATACATCCAGCTTTCGGTAATCATCTGGGCATGTGGACCTCCGTAAACATAAACCACCACCGGATACTTTTTTTCAGGATCAAAATCGACAGGCTTAATCAATCTGCAATAAAGAGGCGTGCCGTCAGAAGCTTCAATGGTAAAGACAGTTGTTTCACCCAATTTATAATCTTTCAGAGGGTTTTCGGCCTGTCTGAGAATTTTCATGGATTTTCCATTCGTGCTGAGCAAATGGGTTTCGCGGGGGACAATTGAATTACTGTAGGTGTCTAAAGCAAATAAGCCAGAATGACTTACATTGGTTCTGTGAACACCTTTCTGAGGTGTGATTCTGATGATGCGCCCTGTTTTTAAATCGACACTGTAAGCATTTTGCTCTAACGGACTTTCTTTTGTAGCCATGAAAAATGCCTTCTTTCCTTTGGCATCAAAACCGAGAAAAGCAGTCACAACCCATTCACCTGTTGTGAGTTGACGGATTAATTTTCCATCTGCCTGATAATGGTATAAATGCTTGAAGCCATCACGTTGACTGATCCAGATGAAGGAGTTTTCACTTTCCGGAACAAAAAACATAGGATTCAACGGCTCAACATATTTTTCTTCTTTTTCTTCAAACAGCATTTTTACAAACTCACCCGTTGCTGCATCATATTGGTTCAATTTCATTTGCTTTTGATCGCGGCCTAGTATAGCGGTATAGATTGCTTTGCTTTCAGGATGCCAGCTCACCGCTGTGAGGTACTGATCGGCAGGAAGCCCTGTTTTCAAAAATACCACAGACTGACTTTTCAGGTCGTAGACACCAATTGTTACTTCATGGCTTGTCATGCCTGCCATAGGATAGCGCTCGTTTTTGAGCTCAGCAACTCTCTTACTTACATCGACAAGCGGATATTGCGTAACCATGGTTTCGTCCATGCGGTAAAAGGCAACCTTTTCGCCATCGGGCGACCAGAATATGCCACCACTGATACCGAATTCATTGCGGTGGACACTTTGGCCACAAATGATACCATCAATTTCATCAGTAATGCGGGTATGATTTTCTCTTTCAGATAAATAAAGATTGTTTTTGATGGTGTAAGCAGCCTTCAGGGAAGGAAGTTTGATTTCAATGTTTTCTGCATCCTGAGGAAAGCTTGTTATAAGCGTTAAGTCCTTTGAGGGAAGGTTGAGTCTGAAAAGCTTTTTCTGATTCAAAAAATAACCTGATTCGGCATCAATCCAGCGTATGGAAGGCATTCTTTTCAAACTGTCGATGCTTAAGCTTCTCAGCATTTGGTTTAAAACTGACAGATCAACAACGGTATCTGCTTCATTTTTTCCAGGTTTTCCTGCAAGGATGAAATTGCCCTCTGCAAATGTATAAACATCCTGATCTGCCAACCATTGCAACTGACTCATGCCTGCTGCAAAAAGGGCAGGATTTACGCCGGCGGCATCTTCAGGCGTGAAAAGTTTGTTTTGTGCGTTTAAATTTAAACCAATGCTGCCAAGCAAAAAGGCAAGTAAAAAAAGAATTCTGTTTTTCATTGTAGCTTCATTTCTGTTATGTAACAGCCTTTAATTATGATTGTTAAATGGCGTAGCTGACATGTCAAATCCAAAGATTTTGTCAAAACTGTTTAAAGCGCCAAATTAACAAAAAGAAGGAACCCCTGTTTCAGCAATCAGTTTAAGGCTAAAGAAATCAAAGAAAAGGATGCTGAAGGATTAAAGGAAATCAGGAAGATGACGATTGAAGAGGTAAAATTTTAAAAATCACTGGCAATTGTGCACGGCATCTGCAAATTGAGCCAGCAAAGAAGGGTCTTTTTCAATGGCATTTCCAATGACGATAATATCTGCACCGGCTTTTGCAAGTTGGGCTGCAAGCTGTGGTGTACGAATACCTCCACCAACAATCAAAGGAACATCAATGCTTTTTTTCACAGATGTGATCATACTTTCAGGCACATGTTGTAAAGCGCCGGAGCCGGCATCCATAAAAATCAGCTTCAGGCCAAGCATCTCGCCTGCCATAGCTGTACACATTGCGATATCATTTTTATCAGAGGGGATGGGCATGCTGTTGCTCATAAAACTCACTGAAGTCGGACGACCGCTTTCGATGAGCATATATCCCGTAGAAATTATTTCCAGTCCGCTAAGCTTGAGATAAGGAGCCGAAATCACGTGACGACCGATGAGCATCTCTGCATTTCTGCCGGAGATAAGCGATAAAAACAAGAACCCATCTGCGTTTGAGCTAATCTGATATGAATTGCCCGGAAATAAAACAACCGGGATATGAGGTGCGTTTTTTTTAAGCAGTTTTATGCAACTGTCGAGATTGTTGTTTGTGAGCAGTGAACCGCCAACAAAAAAGTAGTCAACTTTTGCAATTGAGGCATCTTTGGCAAGCAAATCAATGGCATCGTCAACTACTTTGTCAGGATCAATCAAAACGGCAATCTTTTTTGCAGGTTTCGAAAACGAAGTGTAAATACTCATTGTGGATTAGATTGGTTTATGCAAAGATAAAATTTTTGAGCGAGAAGATGGGCATTGGAAAAAGTTGGCTCGTTTTTGATTTTCTGTGTTTTCAGAAGATTATATGAAATGGAAAAGTGAAGTCGATAGAAGTAAAAAGAATGTGGTTATTATTTTGAATTACAGCAATATAGAAGTAAATGTAAACAAAGGTATTAATAACCTTATCCCAGCTTTTTTAAAATATTGAAACCACATACATTCTGAGTGGAGTGCTATTAAATAGATTATTATTGTTTGTTTATCTGTTAGTTACGCTAGTTTTCGATAACATTTTAGCTGTAGACAGTGTTAGCCTTTCATCCTTTCAGGCTCTGGTAAAAACCTTACCGGCGATTATGTCATTCTCTGATTTTAGGGCTCTGTTTTCCAGTTTCTGTTTCAGAACTTCTTCCTGTCGCAGCTTCTCATAAAACTCGTTGATTGTGCTTTCATCAGCTCGGAGAAGGTAGTTGTGTATGAATTTTCTTTTTTCGGTTACATTCATGGTTTCGAATTTTATTGTCGGGTACAAATTTAGCGATTTTTATGTAAATGTGATGGGCTTGGCTGATTTCATAATTGCCAGTTTAATTTTCTGAATCCATTTACGCCACTTAAAAATTTGCAACAGATGCACATATGCATATGATTGAATTCTTATCTTTGCCCCGATATCATTTGGATGAAAACTAAAAAAGCCGCAATAATATTCATGCTTTTTACCAATATAATACTATTGGTCAATGCGGCTATTCCACATCAGCATGTTGACGGAATTACAAGTATCTTCCATTTTCATCTGCATACACAAAACATCCCGCATGATCACTCTTCAGATACCGAAGATGATGAGCATGGGCACGAAGATATTTACTGGCTGAAACAGTCAGCCCAAATAAGCAGATGTGAGTTTAGAGCCAATCTTCCAAAGGATAGATTTCCAGATAATTTCCAATCAGTTTTGTGTCAGGATAATACTTTTATTGCCGAAATTTTTTTTAAAATCTGGCAAAGATTTCCTGAAATACCCCCCAATTTTTATGCTTGCTCTATCAATGATGGAATTGGTTTAAGAGCCCCGCCGATCGTTTAAAACTTATGCCTTTCCTCAGGTCTTTTATTGATTTGGGTGGAACTCATGTTTTTTTTGCCATTAATTACGAAACAAAAACAATTCTGTGTTTTATTTTTGCTGATTATCAGGCAGAGAATTTTGTTCAATGCATAAAAGGCATTTATCAATGAATGAAACAATTTAAAAAAAATCGAAATTTCAGGAGTCTTTTCAGATTATCAGAAAGCATAAATAACCACATTTTTAACTATAGAAATGAATAACACAGGCATAAACACTCTTCACTCAGGCCTTAAGAATTTGGCTTTAAGTTTAAGCAAGTACAGGCCATTAAAAATCGCTCAAATGAAAAATATCACTTTAATACTGATGCTCTTTGCATTTTCAACCGGTTGCCACCACCATGAACATGCTCATGAAGAGCATGAACATGACGTCACACTTCAGCTGACAGCCTACAGCAATGATATGGAAATGTACGCTGATGCTGATCCGTTTGCAGCAGGCAAAAGTTCAACCATTCTGGCACATTTCACTTGGCTGGAGAATTTCAAGCCACTTGAAGCCGGTGCTGTTACTGCCGATTTGATTGTAGGCAGTAAAAGCATCAGCCAAACGCTGGATAAACCAACAAAAACAGGCATTTATGTATTCACGCTAAAGCCGACAGCGCAAGGAAAGGGGCAACTTCGGTTTAGAGTCGTGACCGAAAAAGGAGAATCATTGATTATAGTGGATGGAATCAGAGTTTTTGCGGATAAACATGATGCAGAACATGATGCCGAGGCGAAGGAAAAGACTGCTGTAAACAGTGTTTCCTTTACCAAAGAGCAAGCATGGAAAATTGATTTTAAAGTAGATTTTCCAAAAAAAGAGCCTTTTGGTCAGATCATAAGAACCACGGCTCAGATACAATCGTCCCATGATGACGAAATCATTGTTTCGGCCAAAACCAATGGCATCGTCAGACTGAATGGCAATAGTATTCTTGAAGGAAAAGATATTTCAACCGGACAACTTTTGTTTTCTGTTTCAGGCAGCGGTTTTTCAGACAACAACATCGCTGTTCGCTTTGCCGAGGCTAAAAATAATTTTGAAAAAGCAAAATCAGATTTCGAAAGGGCAGAAGAACTGGCCAAGGAAAAAATTGTTTCGGAGAAGGACCTGCTTATTGCAAAAAACGAATTTGAGAATGCCAAAGCTTTGTATGACAACCTGGCGAAGAATTTTAATTCGGGCGGTCAAAATGTTTCAAGCCCGATGGCAGGATATATCAAGCATATTTATGCTGGAAATGGTTCTTTTGTTGAAGCCGGGCAGCCAATACTTGTTATCTCACAAAACAAAAAACTCATTCTGAGTGCAGAGGTGCAACAGAAATTCGCGCCAGTACTTGGGTCTGTTGTATCAGCAAATCTCAGGACATTGTACGACAACAAAAGCTACACACTAGAAGAATTGAACGGTTCTTTTTTGTCATTTGGAAAATCGATGAGCAGCGACAATTTTCTGCTTCCGGTAAAAATGCAGATTGAAAACAACGGCCATTTTATCCCGGGTGGTTTTGTTGAAGTCTTACTGAAAACAACAAGCAATACAGAAGCCTTGACTGTGCCAAAAGCAGCACTGCTTGAAGAGCAGGGAATCTTTTTTGTTTTCGTTGAAATCACTCCCGAACTTTTTGAAAAACGCGAAGTGAAGCCTGGAGCAACCGATGGAATGAAATTTGAAATTTTGCGTGGCATCAGCAGCAATGAAAGAATCGTTACAGAGGGGGCCATTTTTATCAAGCTCGCACAGGCCACGGGCGGTTTAGATGCCCATGCAGGTCACAACCATTAAAAATTGAGCCATGCTGAACAATATTATAAAGTTTTCATTAAAAAATAAATACCTCATCCTGCTTGCATCGCTGGTACTGATTATTTTCGGTACGCGAACAGCCGTGAATATGGATGTGGATGTTTTTCCCGATTTTACGGCACCCACGGTTGTCGTGATGACGGATGCCCATGGAATGGCTTCGGAAGAAGTTGAAAGACTGGTTACTTTTCCCATCGAGACAGCGGTGAATGGCGCTACCGACGTAAGAAGAGTGCGGTCGGCATCTTCGCAAGGTTTTTCATTTGTATGGGTGGAGTTTGACTGGGGAACCGACATTTTAAGAGCCCGCCAGATCGTAAGCGAAAAATTGTTGAATATTTCTTCACAAATGCCTTTGGGTGTGAGCCAGCCTATTTTGGCTCCACAAACAAGCATCATGGGAGAGATTCTCTTACTCGGCATTCAAGCCGACAGCACAAGCATGATGGATTTGCGCACAATTGCTGAATGGAACATCAAGCCATTGATTCTGGCTACAGGCGGCGTTGCTCAAATGACAATCATCGGAGGCGATTACAAGCAATATCAGGTGTTGGCGAATCCAGAGAAAATGAAATTCTATCAGGTTTCGATGGAAGAGCTTGCCGCGATCTGTAAGGGAATAAGTCAGAATTCCACCGGCGGTGTGATCCGGCAACACGGAAATGAATATGTCGTCCGCGGTGTTGCGCGCACCTATGATCTTGAAGAACTGGGCGATTCTTACATAAAATCTGTCAATGGCAAAGCTATCAGAATTTTTGATGTTGCAGAAGTCGTTATTGGCAGTGCCCCAAAAATGGGAGCAGCTTCCAAAAATGCCATGCCGGCCATCATTGCTTCCGTTTCAAAACAACCCAATGCCAACACATTAGAGGTCACGAAACGTATTGAAGAGAATCTTGCCATTTTGAAAGAAACTTTGCCGCCCGATGTGCAGATAGATACCAGAATCTTCAGACAGGCCGATTTCATTGAGACGTCGATAAACAACGTGCAGACTGCTTTGATTGAAGGGGCCATTTTTGTTGTTATCATTCTGTTTTTCTTTTTGGGCAGTTTTCGTACCACCGTCATTTCGTTGCTTGCCATTCCGATTTCGCTTCTAGGCGCCGTTTTGGTGATGAAATTATTTGGCATGAGCATCAATACGATGAGTCTTGGAGGCATGGCCATTGCCATTGGTTCTTTGGTGGATGATGCCATTATTGATGTAGAAAATGTTTATAAACGGCTCAGGCAAAACCATTTGAAACCCAAAGAAGAAAGACTTTCATCCTTTGTCGTTGTTTTTGAAGCTTCAAAAGAAATCAGGGCATCCATCCTGAACGCAACTTTGATCATCATGGTGGCTTTTCTGCCTCTGTTTTTCCTTTCAGGCATGGAAGGACGCATGCTGCAACCGCTCGGAATTTCCTTTGTTGTTTCTTTGTTTGTTTCGCTGATAGTGGCCATGACGCTTACTCCTTTGCTTGCAAAAATGATGCTTTCCGACGAAAAGTATCTCTCCAGAAACGAAAAAGATAAGTGGCTGATCCGAAAATTAACTACTTACTATGAACGATCCCTTTCTTGGTCGTTGAACCACAAAAAAGCAGTAATTTTTTCTACGCTTGGATTGTTTATTCTTTCCATTTTTGCCTTTACCTCCCTCGGAAGAAGCTTTTTGCCGGAGTTCAATGAAGGCGCACTTACCTTGTCGGTTATGACCAAACCCGGAGCCACGCTGGACGAAAGCAATACCCTGGGCAATCTGGTGGAATCGGAACTGATGAAAATTCCTGAAGTGATCAGCACTGCCCGAAGGACCGGAAGAGGTGAACTGGACGAGCATTCGCAAACCACCAACAGCGCTGAACTGGACATCAATTTTGAATTAAAAGACCGCACCCAGGCAGTATTTCTGGCAGAAGTAAGAGAAAAATTATCGCAGATACCCGGCATTGTTTACACCGTCGGGCAGCCACTGGGTCACAGAATCGACCATATGCTTTCGGGAACAAGGGCCAATATTGCCATTAAACTTTTTGGCACCGACCTGAACAAAATGTTTATAACAGGCAGTGAAATCAGTCATGTTATCGCCGATATCGACGGCCTGGTGGATGTGAATGTGGAACAGCAAATAGAGATTCCACAGATACAAGTCCGTGCCAACCGCGAGATGCTTGCCTACCATGGAATCACCATTGAGGCATTCAATAATTTTATCGACATCTCTTTTGGCGGAGAAAAACTGGCCGATATCTACGAAGGTCAGCAAAGGTTTGACCTTGTTTTGAGGTTGAACAAGGATTATACTGAAACAATCGAAGGATTGCGCGCTGCCCTGATTGACACGCATGACGGCAAAAAGGTTCCTTTGGAACAAGTGGCCGACATCGTTTCCGTTTCGGGGCCAAGTTCGATCAGTCGAGAAAATGTGCAACGCAAAATTGTCATTTCAGCCAATGTTGCAGAAAGGGATTTGCGGAGCGTTGTGGAAGAAATTCAGCTACATATACAGCAAAATGTGGTTTTGCCCGATGGCTACAGAATCGAATACGGCGGTCAGTTTGAAAGTGAAGCAAGAGCATCTCAAACCCTCTTGCTGACATCTATTATTGCAATAATCATCATATTTCTGATTCTCTTTATGGAGTTCGGTAATTTCAAACTTGCCGGGATCATTCTGCTCAACCTGCCGCTGGCATTGATTGGCGGCGTGTTTTCAGTTTATTTCACCTCTGGCATTTTGAGCATTCCGTCTATCATCGGTTTTATCACCCTTTTTGGAATCGCCACACGGAATGGAATTCTATTGATTTCGAACTACCAAAGGCTTCAGGACAAAGGCATTGGATTGTATGAAACAGTGACAAGAGGATCATCAGACCGTTTGAACGCCATCCTCATGACGGCACTCACGGCAGCACTTGCTTTGATTCCTCTCGCGCTGAAAGGTGACTTATCGGGCAATGAAATTCAAAGTCCGATGGCAAAAGTAATTTTAGGTGGTTTGCTCACCTCAACACTGCTCAATATTTACATTGTACCTATTGTCTACAGCATTTTAAAGGCAAAAGGAATCATCAAAACAGAGAAGTCATGAAACGAAGAAGTTTATTTTCAGGAATACTTTTGCTCTCACTTACTGTTTTCGGACAGTCACAGACAGAAAATGTGCTCAAAGAGGTGGAGCAGAATAATACCACATTGTCAGCTTTACGGAAAAATACTGAATCCGAAATGATCGGAAACAAAACAGATATTTTCCTTCAAAACCCGGAGATTGAATTCAATTATCTTTGGGGAAACCCGGTGGCAATAGGCAACAGAACAGATTTCAGTATCAAACAAAGATTTGATTTTCCGACGGCTTATGGCTATAAAAAGCAGATTTCCAATCTGGAAAACGATCAGGCAATGCTGGAATATCAAAAGAATCTCAGCACCATACTTTTTGAAACAAAGCTCATCTGCAATGACTTAATCTTCACCAATGCCTTACAAAATGAGCTCACAAAACGTTTTGAACATGCCCAAAGCATTGCGCAATCTTACAAAACGAAATTTAATCTCGGCGAAACCAATGTACTTGAGTTTAATAAGGCGCAGTTAAATTTACTGAAGATGGCCAATGCAGTTGCGTTAAATGAAACTGAAAGAATTAATTTGCTGGCAGAGCTGACCCGCATGAACGGTGGAAAAGCAATCGCTTTTGATGAAAGCACTTTTCCTGAGGTTTCACTAGCAGAAGATTTTGATCAATGGTATAACGCAACGAAACAGCAAAATCCTTCTCTGGAATGGCTGAAAAAGGAAATTGAAGTAAGTCAGAGAAACATTCAGTTGAACAGAGCGCTTAATCTTCCAAAATTTGAAGCCGGTTTTATGACGGAGGAGGTCATCGGAGAGCAATTCCGTGGCGTTACGGCAGGTATGGTTCTTCC
>JAGXRB010000378.1 GCA_018336075.1 Bacteroidota bacterium | reverse complement strand
ACAGTGTCGGCATCGATTTTAAAGATTTTAGAAAGCAAAACGTGCATAAATAGCGACCCAAAAACAGCCATCGTGATGTAGGCAAACAAGCCGGGAGTTATTCCTGAAAAATTTCGAATATCTGCCATAGATGCTACTACCAAACTGAAGATCAGAATAAGGTACATCCCTGACTCAAAAGTTTTTTCGATGCGGTTTATGGATGGCATTAGAGATGCTAAAATACCTAAGGTTGTGATGGTTAGGATTACGACAACCATCACCATGTGAGCAGGCACCAACATGCTTAATGCGCCCCCGACGGCAAAAATTCCGATAGCAAGGCCATAGGCTTTGAGCAAAGGGATAAAGACCGAACGCTGAAAAATACCCCAAAACGGGTCTTTTCCATCAAGGTCTCTGATTTTTACATCTTCCAGAGGGATTGGAAACTTTGGCAGAAAACGATGAAACATCTTTTGTCCGATTGTCATCAGAAAAGCCAGATAAAAAACACCAATAATGAGATCGTAAGTATGTGTAAGAATGTAGGTGTTGGCATCAACATCAAGCATCATTTTCAATGAAGCCAGATTGGGTGTGCCTCCGGTATAAACACCTATAAGCAGTCCCGAAATTTTCCAGAGATCTTTCATCCCTGCATCTTTGAAAATGAAAAAACCCAAAATGATGACAAAAATCACAGAGAAAAACCCTATGATCAGTGAAAGAAGCGTTTTACCTGCCATTTTACCCCATTGTTTCACGTTGGCCGAAAACAAAACCAAAGGAATTGCCAGCAGAATCGTAATACTCATTAGCAGGTCACGTAGCTTATATATTTTGAAAGAAAGGAATTCACTTTTGGTTATCAGCCCACTGCCGAGCATGGCTTCCACATCATCAGGTGTGGTTTTTGGGAACATGAGCATATGATCGTTCAGGTAAGTCCCCATTCCCGGCAGAATTCCCGTATTCCCGAGAATCAGGCCAACCAGATAGGCAATAATTACTGCGCCCAGTTTGTTTACAAACGGAAAACTGTGGCACAAATGAAGAATGATAATGGGGGTAAGGACGTAAAAAAGCGCTAAAGCAATTATTGTGAGTTCCATATGTATAGTTTGAAGGCAAAGATAGAATAGCTTTTTCGAAAAAGAAAAGAATTTTTTCGATAGAAAGAATTGCAAAATGAAAGAGCTTCATCTGCCTTTAATTCAACGAATTGAAATGGAAGATTTATATTTTAAGACCAAACTCATTATCTCGCAAGCCATAATGCAGGATCGACAATAGTGCGGTTTTGCCAGATTTCGAAATGGAGTTCTGTTTTGGATTCTGTTTTTTCTGTGTGAATAAGCCCGATGCTTTGCTTGGTTGAAATCTTGTCGCCTCGTTTCACATACACTTGTTCAAGGTTTGAATAAACAGAGAAATAGTCACCATGGCGGATGATGACAGCGTTGTTGGAGGCTGTGATGCGGTTGGTACTTACAACCACGCCATCAAATACAGCACGGGCCTCACTGCCTTTGGTGGTTGCAATATCGATCCCGTTGTTTTTTATTGTCACTTTTTTTAACACAGGATGCGGCTGTTCGCCAAATCGGGAAGAAATAACACCTCTTTCAACCGGCCAGGGGAGTTTGCCTCTGTTTTGGGTGAAGCTGTTTGAAAGTCTTTGTTCCTCCGGGGTGAGCGACATCAGCCTGTCAGGGGCTCCTGTGTCTTTTTCGCCCTGTCTCTGTCTTGCTTTTCGGATTTCTTCGGCAATGATTGCCTCAATTTCGCGCTGAAGTTTGCGTGCATCCTGTTCTTTCTGACGAAGGGTTTGCTGCAATTTACCCTCTTGCTGACCTATTTTTTTCACAGCAAGATCCATATTCATTTTCTCGTTGCTCAACAAAATCTGCTCTCGTCGTTCGGCTTCAAAAAGCTTGGTTTTTTCCGCACGTTCTTTTTCCAGATTTTCTCTTTTTTGCTTAAGATCTGACTGTGCTTCTGAAATAAGATCGATTTGCTTTTGCCGCATTGCTGAATATTGTTGCAGATATTTCAATCTTCGGTAGGCTTGATTGAAATCATCTGCCGAAAAGAGAAACATCATTTTATTGAGTCCGCTTCGGTTTTTATATGCAAAAGCAATCATACGTGCATATTCTTTTTTTAAGCCTTCAAGCTCACTTTCGATGCGGTTCAGCTCACGACGGGTGCGTGTTAACTGAGTTTCAAGTTGTATCAATTGTTTTTGAATTGTAGCAACCAGGTTTTCGCGTTGCCTTATCCTCGATTGCAGCATTGTGAGCTCATTAAGACTCATTTGCTTGCTTTTACGCGTTTCTTCAAGCAGTTTACTGGTATAATTTATCTCCTCTTCAATGCGTTTTTTTGTGTTTTCAAGTTCAAGCTTTCGATCTTGTGCAAACAGATAAGTTGTGGGCAACAAAAAAGTTGCCAGCAAAACAGCACATAAAATCTGAGCGAAATGAAACCTCATAGCGGCATAAAATTACTTCATTTTGCTGAAGTTTTCAGGAATTTTGAATGGAAACACCTGCGGAACGCCCGTTTCAATGCGTGAATACTCAACCTGAACAATTGTTTTTTGACCACTATGCACTTCAAAAGTTAAACTTGCAGGAATCATTTGGCCGTTAATAGTCTGGAAATTACTGTATTCTGCCTGCAATCTTTTGTTCTCGTCACCAAATTCTTTCAAGCTTAGTTTTACAATTTTGAAACTCTCGGGATCGAGCCAGATGTTTTGAACAAGCATATTGGGCGTATCTTTTTGTTTGAGATACCTTTTTCTTTTTGTGCGGTTGGTAGCCGAAAGCCTGTATTCCATGGCATCGATGGAAGCACGGAAATTATCGTCATCATACCACGAAAGATCGTTGCCGGTGAAGAGGGCCTGAAAAATATCAAAATCAATGGTAGAAGTGAAAAAGCTGTTGATGAAGGTGTAATCGTCGTTGAAATATGTTTTATCAAAGCGGTTGATGAACTTAACCGAATCGGGTGTAATGAGCAAACGTGCGGCCTCAATTCCCAAAGCAGGAGATAGCGAAACCCAGATTACACTGTCTTTTTGAATGCGCACCTGCCCACGAAATTCAGTTTTGCTTTTGCGGTCAGTAATAACTGTTATGTTGCACCTTGCACTGAAATAATCGAATTTGGTTTCGGCGCCTTCCATTTTCTCGAGAAGATAAACTTCGCCCTTGGCTTTAAGCGGCGCCTTTATGATCGCACGTTTGGTTTTGCAGCCCGAAAATGCAAGCAACAGAAAAATTACTGTCAATTGCAGCGCCAGATTTATGTTTCTTTTATTCATACAAGACGCCATCTTTGATTTTTTTGTCAATTAAATCCGATGTTTCACCTGCTGTGCGTGCCTTTTTCCATTGCTCCGAAGCTTCGGCTTTGCGTCCAAGTTTGTATAAAATATCTCCATAATGTTCAAGCAAAGTTCCATTGGCAGGTTCAGCAAATTGAATAGATTTTTCAATCCATATCAACGCTTTTTCATAATCACCCATTTTGTATAAAATCCATGCATAAGTATCCAGATAGGAAGGATTTTCAGGCTCCAGCTCTATGGCTTTTTCAGACATTTTGAGTGCTTTTTCGAGATTTTCACCTCTTAAAGAAAGATAGTAAGCATAGTTGTTAAGCACCAGATTGTTCACGGGATTGATGGCAAGCGCCTTTTCATAGGAGGCATCAGAAGCAGGATGATTGTCCAGTCTGTGCTGTGTGTCGCCGATGTTGCTGAAAAATTCCGCAAGTAACCTGTCGTTTCCAACTACAAATTTTCGTCCGGTTTCATAAGACTTAAGCGCTCCGGCATAGTCTTTAAACTGAAATTTTGCAATTCCGTCAAAGAGATAGGTAAGTGGTTGTTCGGGGAAAAGCAACATAGCTTCTTGTGCATGTTTTCCAAGCGATTCAAAATCTTCAAGCTGAATGTCGGTAAACAAAAGGCTTTCCCAAACAAGATAAACACCCTTGTCAAGATTAAGTGCTGCAAGAAAATTTGTTCTGGCATTTTCAAAATCTTTATTGCGCATAAAAACATCAGCCATCAACTGAAAACCCCGCGGACTTGAAGGATGAACCTGCTGAAATATTTCTGCAATTCGTTCAGCTTTTTTGTTCAGGTCGACTGTAAATGTCTCTCCTTCGAACCATAAAACCATAATCTGAACTTTGGTTTCAATATCGAGTTCCGGATTGGCAAATGCCAGCAAGAGTTCTTCGAAAGCCTTTTCATTTTCACTGGCATCTTTATAGTATTCTGCAAGAGAAATACGGATATAGGGGTCGGAAGGTTCAATCTGAAGTATCTTTTGATACTGTTCAAGCGCCTTTTCTTTTGGCCCGTATTTCATGTACAATTCAGCTAAAATTGCGTGATAGCGAGCCTCCCAGGGAAATGCAGCAGAGAGTTTTTCAATCTCAGCAATAGCGTTTTTAGTGTCATTTCGACTTTGGTGAATTGCTTGTTTCTGAAAAGAAAGCATTTCATTGATGCCCATCTGTTTTTCGATTTCCTCGTATACTTTCAAGGCTTCATCATATTTTTCGAGCAAAAGCAAGGCCGACGAAAGCTCGCTGAAATACTCAACACTTCCAGGTTTGAGCCTTAGTAAATAACGATACACATCTGCATAGGATTCATAATCACCCTGAAACTTGTATAGCTGTGCAATGCGAATCTGATACCATTCGTTTTCAGGATTCAACGCAACGGCTTTTTTCATCATTTCGAGCGACTCATCAAGTCTGGCACGGCGTGCATACAATTCGCTCAGCTCATACATGCTCGCGTGATCTTCAGGGTAAATTTTGAGGGCTTGCTCAAATTTAGCAATCGCTTTGACATCGTTGCCGGCAAGTTTTTCTTTAATCCCATCCGAAAAAAGCGCGGTGTTTTGACGCTTTGCAGCAAAAGCTGCACTGTCAGCAGATCTGATGCTTTCAGGCGAAGAGGCAAGTTTTTTTGACGCGCTGCAAGAAGCTAATGCATACCACGAAAAGAGAAGAATTATTAATATTTGAATTGTATTTTTCATTGAGTGCATTTTGCAGAATTATCGTAATTTGAGTTTGTTAAGCAGGTGAATAACGTATCAATCCAGCATTTCATTGTAATCGCCCAGACTCAGTGTGCTAAACTGTCCTTTTAAACCAGCAAAATTGCCGATCATGCTGTCTTCAATCAATTTACTTTCAATATGCGCGTTTTCCTGAATAATGCTGTTGCGAATGATGGATTGGTGAATCACCGAATTATCTCCAATAGAAACATATGGGCCTATAACAGAATGTGTTATAACAACTCCTTTGCCGATATAACATGGTTCGATGATGAGTGCATCTTCAATATCAGCTTGTTCTGAAATGAGGTCTTCATTTTCCAGAAAGCCCAGAACGCGTTTGTTTGTATCAACAGTTGCGTCTTTGTTGCCGCAATCGAGCCACTCATCAACACTCTCCGTATGAAAAACAGTTCCCTTTTTCATCATATTCTGCAGGCCGTCGGTGATGCCATATTCTCCTCCTGTAGTTATTTTCTGGTCGAGAAGATATTGCAGTTCGCTGCGGAGGTATTCGCCGTCGCGGAAATAGTAAATACCTATGATCGCAAGGTCAGAAACGAAATCTTTTGGCTTTTCATAAAAACCTTCGATTGTATTGTCATCATTGAGTTTCACAACACCAAACTGCTGAGGGTTTTCAACTTTTTTCACCCAGATTGCACCTTCTTTATTGTCGTCGAGTTTGAAGCCGGCTCTGAAAAGTGTGTCAGCATAAGCAACCACAACCTTGCCTTTGAGCGCTGACTCAGCGCATAAAATGGCATGTGCTGTTCCAAGGGCTTCAAGTTGATAATGGATGCTTCCTTTAGCGCCAACAGCAGCGGCAATCTCAATCAAGCGTTTTTCTACCTCCGCACCAAAATTACCAACAACAAAAGCAATTTCGTCGATTTGCTCCCCAATTACATCTGAAATGTCTTCCACAAGACGTTGTACTATGGGTTTCCCGGCAACGGGAAGCAAAGGTTTAGGTGTTGTAAGTGTGTGCGGGCGAAGTCTTTTGCCCATTCCTGCCATCGGGATGATAATATTCATAAATTTTTATGTTTTTTTTAGCTGGTTAAATTATATCCGCTGTTTTTAGAATAAACAGGACTTTTGCTTCCTTGGTTCTCGAAAGAAACTGATCATATATATCTTCTTCAAGATCTAATTCATCGATCATAAATTCAAATGCGACTATCCGATTAATATCTTCTTCTATTAGCGTAAAGTAAAAGCAGTAATTCAGATACTCTGAGAACTCAATCGGGTGAATAGATTCGCGGCCATCAAAAAAAGTATCGGCATGATATTGGTTTTCCGGCAGATGATCAAGATTACTATTTCTAGCAAATTCATTTATCAGCCACCTGAATCTTATTGGTGTGAAACCGGGGTGTTGTTGATAATATTTGTCAAGCGTTTGAGTATATTTTTCTTCATCATCCAAAATCAAATTAAGCTCTACAAACTTAGCGAATGGGGTATTCCTTACGTTTTCGGGAAGTGATTTCAGCTTACTAAAATAAGTGGCTTTATCGGGATCGCTATCCTGAAATAACTGATTAAGCATTTCTGTCAATTTTTCCATATCCTTTGAGCCAACATCTTCGCCTCCAATGAAATAGTCAGGCGTTGAATCCGGCTCTTCAAAATCACATTGAGGAATCATTTCAAGAATGTAGGCATTATAAATTTCCGGATCAGTTATTTCGTCAATAAATTCGTCAAGAATTTCATCGAAATGCTCATATTCTTCATCCGAAAAATCAGGGTATTTGCCCATCAACTCAGTGAATTCATTAATCAGTTTATTCGCTTTTTCATCGCCAGCCTCATTCTTCGCTGGCATGTCTCCATCTTCAAGTATCACATAATAGTTGTCAGGGCCTGCTGTTTGTTCAAGCTGATTGATAATTCTGTTTGTTTTGATTTTATCATCGAAAGGCCCTTTTATGAATAATGGTTTTCCATTATAGCCGCATTCAACATCGATTAATTCCACTTCATCAGTATCTTCTTCCAGGATGTATTGCGTTATTTCAGTAAAAGTTTTCTCAGGCTTAAACCCAAAATTATCAGCAAAATCAATGGCGGCATAAATAATATTATGGGCCAGCGCATAGTCTATCTGCAGGCGGCTTTTGCGGGGAATGTATTCATCCATCATGGAATTAAACTCAAGCTCGGTATTGTTAAACAAGAATGTGGAATCTTTAACACCAAGACAGTACAAATCTACTAGGTAAAAGCCTGCTGTTATATTACCATTGCTATGTTTGCGTGCCACAATAACCTGTGCAATGCCGGCTTCCTTCCAGTTACTGTCGATAATGCATTCAAAAACAGCCAGGCTTCTTGCTTTTGTTTTGATGTATTTTTCCGGATTGATCTGCGTTGTCTTTTGATTTTTTGCTGCCATAAAGATGAATTTAAGGGCGGTAAAATTACGTCTATTTCAAGAAAGCTGAATTAAGTTGTGTTAAAAACTTAATAACCTTTGATTTCCGGAAAATTTTCATCTCAACTGCTGAATCTTATTTTCATCCAGATTATTAAAAAAACAAAAAGCACCACAATTCTACCGCAACAATTCTATCCATGCGAAATTATTAAAAACGCAAATCACTTCTTGATCTTCAAGTACTGTCAGCATTTTGATGCTTTTTTGGCTTCTTGTGAAAAATAAACAATGTTATTTTTTCACAACAAACGGTTGCATAAAAGAAATCTTTTGTTTTATATTTGCAATGCATGCATAACACATTTATGATGAAGATACAAGAAACAATTGATTTCCAGATACGCGGAACGCTATTTGCGATGAGGAGAATGTATAATTTACTTGCTGCAGAAATAGGAACAACGCAAGGTGTAGCCTATGTTTTGATCAATGTGCCCAAAGGTGGTGTTGCCGCAACGCGCATAGCCCCGATGATGGGTATGGGCGTTACAAGCCTTTCACGGCTGCTAAAAACTATGGAAGACGACGGCCTGATTTATCGTGTAAAAGACAAGGAAGACAAGCGTGTGGTATTCATTCATCTGACTGAAAAAGGCACACAGGTGCGCAAAAAGGTGCGGCAGGTCGTTATCGATTTCAACAATAGAGTGATGCCTCAGCTTTCGCAGGAAGAGATCAACACTTTTGTAAAAGTATGCAGCTTGATAAGAACTGAAGTCTGTCACGAAATAAGCCGTTTTGGCAATCATGATTGCAACGAAGAAAACAATCTAATTTAAAAAAATCAATATGGTAAGAAGAATCAATAAAGTCGCAGTGCTGGGCTCCGGAGTGATGGGCTCCGGCATTGCCTGTCATTTTGCCAATATCGGGGCAGAAGTGCTGCTCATCGATATTGTTCCCCGCGAACTCAGCGAGGAGGAAAAAGCCAAAGGATTAACAATGAACGACAAAGCTGTAAGAAACAGGATTGTTGACACGGCGCTTGCAACATCGCTCAAATCGAAGCCTTCACTTATTTACAAAGCATCTTTTGCTCAGCGTATCACTACAGGAAATTTCGACGACGATCTACCTAAAATTAAGGATTGCGATTGGGTAATTGAAGTTGTGATTGAGCGACTCGATATCAAACAACAGGTTTTCGAAAAAGTAGAAAAATTCCGAAAGCCGGGCACTTTGGTTTCGTCAAACACATCCGGAATTTCGGTTCAGAAAATGTTGGAAGACCGCAGCGATGACTTCAAAAAGCACTTCTGCGGAACACACTTTTTTAATCCACCAAGGTATCTGCAGCTTTTCGAAATTATTCCAACAAGCGAAACTTCAGCAGAGGTCATTGAATTTCTTGCTGATTATGCTTCAAGGTATCTGGGTAAAACGACTGTTCTGGCTAAAGACACTCCAGCCTTTATTGCCAACAGAGTCGGCACTTTTTCCATTATGGAACTCTTCAATAATATGCACACTTTCGGTCTTACAATACCCGAGATCGATAAATTGACCGGCCCCATTATTGGTCGCGCCAAATCAGCCACTTTCCGCACAGCCGACATTGTTGGCCTCGACACTTTGGTGCATGTAGCCAAAAACATTCAGGATTCAACCGATGACGAAGCCAAAGAGGCTTTTCGTATTCCCGGCTATCTGGAAAAAATGCTTGAAAATAAATGGTTGGGTGAAAAAACCAAACAAGGCTTTTTCAAAAAAGTAGTTGAAAAAGGCGAAAAGAAATTTCTTTCGCTCGATTTTGAAACAATGGAATACATCGAAGCGCCAAAGCCAAAACTTTCTGTTTTCGACATTACAAAAGGCATCGACGATATTGCTTCAAGAATGCCTTTGCTCATGGCCGACAAAGGTAAATCAGGTGCTTTTTACAGAAGCTCATTTTATAGTTTGTTTCAATTTGTCTCTAACCGCATACCCGAAATCTCTGATGAAATTTATAAAGTTGATGACGCTCTGAATGCAGGTTTTGGCTGGAAACTCGGGCCTTTTCAGACCTGGGATGCCGTTGGTGTTGAGCAAACAGTGACAGCCATGGAAGAAGCTGGCAAGAAACCAGCTTCATGGGTTTATGAGATGCTTGCTGCCGGAATCAAATCTTTTTACAAAATTGAAGATGGCCGAAAGTACTTTTATGATATTCAAAGTAAGGCCTTTAAAATAATTCCAGGACAGGAAAAAACGCTTTCACTGGCTTTGTTGCGTTCCACTAAAGTGCTTTGGGAAAACAATGACACTACTATATTTGACATCGGTGATGGCGTTCTGAATATCGAGTTTCATACCAAAATGAATACCATCGGACAAGGAGTGCTTGAAGGTTTGAACAAAGCGCTCGACATGGCAGAAGCTGGCTACAAAGCATTGATTATTTCAAATGAAGGAGAGCATTTTTCGGCCGGAGCCAATGTGGGAATGATTTATATGTTTGCCATTGAGCAGGAATTTGAAGAGTTGGATATGGCTGTTCAGTGGTTTCAGAAAACGACTATGCGTCTGCGATATTCCTCTGTTCCTGTAATTGCAGCTCCCCACGGAATGACTTTGGGAGGAGGTTGCGAAGTTTGTATGCATGCCGACAAGGTGATTGCACACGCCGAAACCTATATGGGTCTGGTTGAATTTGGTGTCGGACTGATTCCAGGCGGCGGCGGTGTAAAAGAGTTTGCATTGCGCCTTTCTGATGAACTGAAAGAAGGAGATGTCAGAACCAACGCCTTTTTGCAACGTTATCTGAGTATCGGTCAAGCAAAAGTTTCCACCTCTGCCTATGAAGCATTCGATCTGGGCTATCTCCGTCAAGGTGTGGATGAAGTGATCGTGAGCCGCGCCCACCAACTTGCTTATGCTAAAAAAGTTGCGCTTAACATGGTTGAAAAAGGATACACAAAATCCTCTCCACGCAGGGATATTAAGGTTTTGGGACTGGAAGCAATGGGACTTGTGTATGTTGGTGCAGATGGGTTTACAACAGCCAATTATATGAGCGAACATGACAAACTTATTGCTGAAAAACTAGGTTATGTGATGGCCGGAGGCGATATTTCACAGCCTTTGACAGAAGTTTCAGAGCAATACCTACTTAATCTTGAGCGCAAAGCTTTCCTTGAATTGTGTATGCAGCGCAAAACACTTGAAAGGATGCAGGGACTCATTGTATCCGGAAAAATTATTCGCAATTAAAACAGACCTTGAACGAAAAACAGAAAAAAATGAATGCATATATAGTAGGCGGATACCGATCCGCAATAGGAAAAGCACCGCGTGGAAGCCTTCGTTTCACACGGCCTGACGACATAGCAGTTGAAGTAATTAAAAAACTGATGGCTGATTTTCCACAGATTGATCAGGCATTAATTGACGATATAGTTGTTGGAAACGCATTCCCGGAAGCTGAAACAGGCTTCAATATGGGACGTCTTCTTTCTCTCATGTCGTTGAATACGATCGAGGTTCCGGGTTCAACAATCAATCGTTATTGTGCCTCCGGACTTGAATCTATCGCCATTGCTTCTGCAAAAATTACTGCCGGACTGGCTGATATGATCATTGCGGGTGGTGCCGAAACCATGTCGATGATTTCTATGGGAGGCTGGCGACAAGTGCCCAATCCTGCAATTGCCTTGAAACATCCTAAATGGTATCTTGGAATGGGATTAACTTCTGAAATGGTTTCAAAGGAGTATAAAATAACCAGAATCGAACAAGATGAATTTGCGCTGAAATCGATGGATAAAGCCATTGCAGCGCAGGATGCAGGTAAATTTAAAGATGAAATCGTGCCAATCAAAGTGCGCGAAAAGTATGTGAAGAACGACAAACTGGAATCACGCGAAATTATCTTCGAAACGGATGAAGGACCACGCCGGGGCACAAGTCTGGAAGCGTTGTCAAAGCTCAAACCAGCCTTTGCAGCCGATGGCCTTTCCACCGCCGGAAACTCATCTCAGATGTCGGATGGCGCTGCTTTTGTGTTGGTGGTTTCTGAGAAAATGCTCAAGCAATACAATCTTCAGCCTATTGCCCGGCTGGTAGATTATCAGGTGGCTGGAGTTGAGCCGTATAAAATGGGAATTGGCCCAATTGCAGCTATTCCTAAAGTGTTAAAGCATAGTGGAATGTCGCTTGAAAGCATTGATCTGATTGAACTGAATGAAGCTTTTGCTTCACAATCAATCGCTGTGATAAGAGAATTAGGTCTCGACCCCGAAAAGGTAAATGTCAATGGCGGTGCAATTGCTTTGGGGCATCCGCTTGGCGCCACCGGAGCAAAACTCACTGTGCAAATTCTTCATGAATTAAAACGTCGACAGCAGAAATACGGCATGGTGACTATGTGCATCGGAACTGGTCAGGGTGCTGCTGGCATCTTTGAAATGCTTTAAGATTAAAAAAGTTAGCTATAGCAAGAGAATGTTTTTCATCTCTTCCAAAATCACAAAATTCATATTAAAACGATAAAATCATGTCAGAAAAAGAAATGTTAAAAGGGGGTGAATTCTTAGTGAAGGAAACGTTCGCAGCGGATATTTTTATCCCTGAAGAATTTACCGAAGAGCAACGAATGATGGCACAAAGCTGTCGTGAGTTTACCGAATCTCAGGTGTTACCTCAAATGGATCAACTCGAAAAACATGACCGCGCTTTGTTGACAAAACTACTCAAAGAAGCCGGTGCATTGGGATTACTTGCCATCTCCATTCCAGAAGAATATGAAGGCTTCGGTCAGAATTTTGTTACCTCCATGCTCACAACGGAGGAAATGGGTAAAGGTTTTAGTTTTGCTGTGGCTTTTGCAGCTCATACGGGTATCGGCACTTTGCCGATTTTGTATTACGGAACCGAAGCGCAGAAACTAAAATACATTCCAAAACTGGCAAGCGGCGAATTCATTGGCGCTTATTGCCTTACAGAAGCTGAAGCAGGTTCCGATGCCAATTCCGGTAAATCAAGGGCGGTGTTAAGTGAAGATGGCAGCTATTATACCCTCAACGGTGTAAAAATCTGGATTACCAATGGTGGTGTTGCAGATCTATTGATTGTTTTCGCGAAAGTCGGGGACGATAAAAACCTAAGTGCTTTTATTGTTGAAACCAATACTCCTGGCATCACACTTGGCCCGGATGAAGAAAAGATGGGAATAAAAGGTTCATCCACCGTTCAGATTTATTTTGAGGATGTAAAAGTGCCAGCCGAGAATCTTCTGGGTGAGCGCAACGGGGGATTCAAAATTGCCCTCAACATCTTAAATCTTGGCCGCATCAAGCTTTCTGGTGCTACAGTTGGTGCTTGCAAAGGCGTTATCGCATATTCTACTGTCTTTGCCAACGAACGCAAGCAGTTTGGTCAGCCGATTTCAAATTTTGGAGCCATAAAACAGAAACTCGCTGAAATGGCAATCAGGACATACGCTTCTGAAGCTTTAACATACAGAGCGAGCCAGAATATTGATGACGTCACAAAGGCACTTGTTGCAGATGGAATGGATAAAGGTTTGGCATCTGTTGAAGCCATGCGACAATACGCGATTGAGGCTTCCATTGCCAAAGTCTATGGTTCCGAAGTGCTCGATTTTGTTGTGGATGAGGGTGTACAGATATACGGAGGAATGGGTTACTCTGCCGAAACACCCGTAGAACGTGCTTATCGTGACTCTCGTATCAACAGGATTTTTGAAGGAACCAACGAAATCAACCGGATGGTGATTGTGGGCGAAATGCTCAAAAGAGCGATGAAAGGTGAACTTGATCTTTTGACACCGGCTATGGCAGTAGCCAAAGAATTAATGGGAATTCCGGAATTTGGCTCAACTTCTACGGACTATTTTGAAGGAAAAAAGAAAATGATCGTCAATTTCAAAAAAGCCATTCTGATGGTTGCCGGGGCTGCCGTTCAAACCTTTACTGATAAACTTGCCGATGAGCAGGAAATCCTGCTGAATCTGGCCGATATGGTCATTTTCACATATGCCGCTGAATCAGTACTGCTGCGTATCGAAAAACAGACGGACAAAATTGAGACTTCCAAAATGGAATTACTCAAAGATATCGCCAATGTATATTTCTATGATGTAGCTTCAAAAATCAATAAGCAAGGGGTAGATGCTGTGAATGCTTTTGCAAAATCTGATGAACGACAAGCCATGCTGATGGGCATGAAACGCTTCACTAAAACGGAAAACATCAACCCTGTCGAGGCACGCCGCCGCATTGCAGCCGAAATTATAACAGAAGCAAAATATTGCTTTTGATTGAGAATCTGATGAACAATTGGTCTTGTCAGATATGGCAAGACCGTTTGTTTTAATGGTCATTTTCAATATAATTTGCGATTTTTTGGTCATGCGTATTATTGAAGTTTGAGCAATTGAAAAAAAACATATGCAGATGTTTGCATATTCATTTTTTTGACTTATTTTTACCTGAAAACGAAATTTCAACTGTTATAATATTAACACAAAAAGCATTATATCAGTATTTTAATCAGACACTAAAGCATTTGTTTCAACATGGAAAAAAAGAAGGAATTGCATTTGAAAGAAACTTCATTGGTAGGTAAACTGGTTGCAAGTCCATTCAAATTTAAGCTCTATCTGCTACAAAAACTTCCGCTTGCATTCATAGCTGGCTTGCGTGTTGATCAGTTTGATGGTAATGTTTCGGAGGTTTCTGTCCCATATAATTTCATCAATAAAAACCCTTTTAACTCAGTATATTTTGCACCTCTCAGCATGGCTGCCGAACTTGCCTCCGGATTGCTTGCAATGGATGCTGTGAGTCGTTCGCCCGTTCCTGTATCAATGCTGGTTTTAGAGATGAAAGCAGAATTTATCAAAAAAGCCAAATCACGCATCCGATTCAAAAGCAGTGATGGCAACACTTTAGCTGATGCAGTGATTCAATGTGCCAATGGAAATGAAGGCCGGACAGTGGTTGTTTCAACTGATGGAATTGATAATGATGGAAATCTTGTCGCTAAATTTTGGTTTACCTGGACTTTTAAACGCAAATAATAATTCATTCACAAAAACAAATTAAAAATGGAAATTCTAAGGACTTTCGACATTGTAAGCAAAATGCTTGCAGAATATCCCAAAGAAGATGCACTTGCAATAAAACGCAACGGCATTTGGGAGAAATTTTCAACTGCAGATTACCGAAAAAACGTCGATGATTTTAGCAAAGGCTTGTTGGCGCTCGGTATCAGCAAAGGAGATAAAATTTTTACCATTTCCAACAACCGTCCCGAATGGAACTTCATCGATATGGGTATGAGTCAGATTGGAGCAGTCCACGTTCCTGTTTATGCCAACAACAGCGACGAAGAGTATTTACACATTTTATCACACTCCGATGCAAAACTTGTGATCGTTTCGTCAGATGTTTTGTATGAACGCATTTTGCCATTGGCCGAATCTACACCAAATATCCAAAAAGTTTATACAATAGATCAGGTTATAGGCGCACCCAACTGGAGAGAAATATCTGCTCTGGGCGAACAAAGTGGTCAATCGGATCAGTTGAGCCAGATTAGAGACAGCATCAAAAGTGAAGACCTTGTTTCAATTATTTATACTTCCGGAACTACAGGCCGTTCGAAAGGCGTTATGCTGAGCCATCACAATTTTCTATCCAACGTCAAAGTAAGTTTCCATCTTTTACCTGTTGATCATACAGGCCGTTTCCTAAGTTTTCTTCCGCTTTGCCATGTTTTTGAAAGAATGGTAAACTACCTTTTACAGCATCAGGGAGTTTCTGTTTATTATGCAGAAAGCATCGAAACGATTGGTGATAATCTGCGCGAAGTGAACCCGGATGGTTTCAGCGCTGTGCCACGCGTAATCGAAAAATTGTATGATAAACTAATTCTCAAAGGCAAAGAGCTTACCGGAATTAAAAAGGGTTTATTCTTCTGGGCGGTGAATATCGGTTTGCGTTATGAGCTAAACAGTGCCAACGGCGGCTTCTATGAATTCAAGCGGAAAATTGCCAACAAACTTATTTACAGCAAGTGGCAGGCTGCATTGGGTGGAAATATTAAAGTTATAATTTCCGGAGGAGCAGCGCTTCAGCCACGTTTGGCAAGGGTTTTCTGCTGTGCCGGACTAAAAATACAGGAAGGTTATGGCCTCACGGAAACTTCGCCCGTTATTGCGGTAAATCAATCAGATTATCCTTATATGCGCTTTGGAACCGTTGGACCGGTGCTGGATAATGTTCAGGTAAAAATAGCCGAAGATGGAGAAATTCTCATGAAAGGGCCAAGCCTGATGATGGGATATTACAAAGACCCTGAAAAAACTGCTGAGGTAATTGATGCCGATGGATGGTTCCATACTGGCGATATCGGCGAGCTGCAAGACCTGAACATCCTCAAAATTACCGACAGAAAGAAGGAAATCTTCAAGCTTTCTACCGGAAAATATGTAGCACCGCAGGTGATTGAAAACAAGTTTAAAGAATCACAATTTATTGAACAGCTGATGGTGGTTGGTGCCGACGAAAAATTCACGGCAGCCATCGTTTGTCCTTCCTTCCATTTTTTGCACGGATGGGCATATCTACATCAAATAAAGTTCCGTGACAACAAAGATCTTATTAAGGATCAACGTGTTGTAGCGAGATATCAGCAAGAAGTCGATCGCATCAATGAAGGCCTGGCTCCACATGAACAAATTAAAAAGTTTGAGCTCACATGTACTGAGTGGACGCCGGAAACTGGTGAACTTTCGCCTACCTTGAAACTCAGACGCAATATTGTAAAGCAGAAATACAAAATACTATTTGACAGGATTTTTGGCTATACCGATGCCGACGGCCACCTTCAAACACCTGCTCCAAATCCGGACTTTAAAGAATAACCCGGAAATAATAAATAAGTTGAAAGTCGGGAGAAGAGAATTTTTTCCGACTTTCAACTTTTTAATCTGAACACTATTTGTTTAAAGCATTTCAAATGACACAAAATAACCGTATCCTTTCATTATTTAGCATCAGATATCCAATTATTCAGGCGGGTATGATCTGGTGCAGTGGTTGGAAGTTGGCTGCCGCTGTGAGCAATGCCGGTGGACTTGGCATTATCGGAGCAGGCTCCATGTATCCGGATGTGCTGGAAGAGCATATCCGCAAATGCAAAACAGCAACAAATAAACCTTTTGCTGTAAATGTTCCGCTGCTTTACCCACAAACAGATGAATTAATTGAAATTATTCTAAGAGAAAAAGTTCCCATAGTTTTTACTTCTGCAGGAAATCCGGCAAAATATACCTCAGTTTTGAAAAGCCATGGCCTGATTGTGGTGCATGTGATTGCCAACAGCAAATTTGCATTGAAATCTGCAGAAGCTGGTGTCGATGCCGTAGTTGCTGAAGGTTTTGAAGCCGGAGGTCATAACGGATATGAAGAAACCACTACCATGACCTTGATTCCGATGATTCGCGAAGTAGTGAAAATACCCGTAATCGCTGCCGGAGGCATTGCAACCGGAAGACAGATGCTGGCTGCTTTTGCCCTTGGCGCGGAGGCAGTTCAGATTGGCTCTGCTTTCGCTGTTGCAGAAGAATCCTCTGCCCATCCAGCCTTCAAAAAGATGATTGTTGAAGCAGGTGATGGTGCTACAGCCCTCATGATGAAAAAGCTTGTACCCGTCCGTTTGCTGAAAAATAAATTTTATGAACAAGTGAAAGAGGCGGAACTGAAGGGCGCAGATTCAGATACTTTGAAAGCAATTCTAGGTCGCGGACGTGCTAAAAAAGGAATGTTCGAAGGTGATACAGAAGAAGGTGAACTTGAAATTGGTCAGGTTGCAGCACTAATTCATGGAATAAGGCCGGCAGCAGAAATCTTGAATGAAATAATTAGCGAATTTGAATCCGCACGCAATATTCTTGTGGGACTGAGCCTGAAAAATTTATAACAATCGATTGAAATGTCTACATTTGTACAGAAGCACTTAAACTGTCAAATTTAACAGAAACCCATTGTAAACCACTGATATTATGAACTTTGAATTTACTGAAGAACAAATAATGATACAGCAAGCTGCGCGCGAATACGCCCAGCGTGAATTAATTAAGGATGTCATCGAACGAGATAACAAAGCCATATTTCCTTCTCAGCATGTGAAAGCCCTTGCCGAACTCGGCTTTATGGGCATGATGGTAAGTCCGAAATATGACGGAGGAGGGATGGATACTGTTTCATATGTTTTAGCAATTGAAGAACTTAGCAAGGTAGATGCATCGGCCAGCGTGATTGTATCTGTAAACAACTCTTTGGTTTGCTATGGGCTCGAAAAATTTTGTAATGAGGATCAAAAAGAAAAATATCTAAAACCTTTGGCGAGAGGCGAAAAAATTGGTGCTTTTTTGCTTTCTGAGCCTGAAGCGGGCTCCGATGCCACAAGCCAACGCACAACAGCCGAAGATAGAGGCGATTACTATCTTGTGAATGGCACAAAAAACTGGATTACCAATGGAAATTCAGCTTCAACATATATAGTGATTGCGCAAACCAACCCTGCAAAAAAACACAAAGGCATCACAGCCTTGATAGTCGAAAAAAACAGTCCGGGAATAACGATCGGACCTCATGAAGACAAGATGGGAATGCGCAGCAGCGACACACATTCTGTGATGTTTAATGATGTGAAAGTACCCAAAGAAAACCGGATCGGTGAAGAAGGTTTTGGTTTTACTTTTGCCATGAAAGTGCTTGAAGGAGGTCGTATTGGCATTGCTTCTCAAGCGCTTGGACTGGCATCAGGTGCTTTAGAAAGATCAATAGCATATGCCAAAGAACGGAAAGCTTTTGGAACTGTAATTGCCAATCATCAGGCTATCGCCTTCAAGCTGGCTGATATGGCAGTAAAAATTGAAAATGCGCGTAATTTGTGTTTGAAAGCGGCATGGCTTAAGGATCAGGGAAAACCATATGGTATTGCCAGTGCAATGGCAAAACAATATGCAGCTGATATTGCTATGGAAGTTACGACAGAAGCAGTACAAATTCATGGCGGTTATGGTTATGTAAAGGAATACCATGTAGAGCGCCTCATGAGGGAAGCAAAACTTACACAGATTTATGAAGGTACTTCTGAGATTCAAAAAATCATTGTATCCAGAGATTTATTGAAATAAGGGCTTTCTGATTTCATTTTTTGGTTTACAGATGCAATATAAAAGCTTCTAAGCATTAGTGTTTTGAGGCGCATATTTTCTCAAAATGATCGCGTTTGTTTTGTTTGATAATACTTCGTTTAGTTTTGTATAAATCATTTCCACCTGATTTTATACCAAAGTTTTTCCACATCGAATTCAATCGTTTGCGTTTCAACTTGAGGAGCACTTTACCTTTAATAGCTATCACTCGTTATAGTATGCTTATCTTTGTGCAATTGTTTTGAAATTGGATTGATAGGACAAAGAAACAGATGTTTGTCAAGGTTTAAAAACAGATTGATTTAAGAAATTGGCGTTAAAGTATAGCTTAAAAATATGAAAAGAGTATTAGTCGTAACAGGAGGTGGTGATTGTCCGGGCCTCAATGCCGTGATAAGGGCAATCGTAAAGCGGGCATCACAGGAGAAAGATTGGGAAGTTTTGGGAAGCATACAAGCTTTTAATGGCGTTTTGTGGGAACCTACAGAAATCAAAGTTTTGACTCCGGAGGTTGTAAAAGGTATCCACTTTCAGGGTGGCACAATCATTGAAACCACCAATAAAGGAGGCCCGTTTGCATGGCCGGTAAAGAATGCTGATGGTACATGGTCTGCTGTTGACCGTTCGGAAGAAATGGTAAGAAAGATTAAATACATGGGTATTGATGCTGTAATCAATATCGGTGGCGACGGCTCACAGCGTATTTCGCAGGCGTTATTTGAATTAGGACTGCCTGTAATCGGGGTTCCAAAAACTATCGACAACGACCTTTCGTCAACAGATTCAACTTTCGGTTTTCAAACAGCCGTTGAAATTGCTACCGAAGCAGTCGATAAACTTGTTACGACTGCTGCAAGTCACAACAGGGTTTTTGTGGTAGAAGTTATGGGTCGCTATGCCGGATGGATTGCCCTCAACGCGGCTGTTGCCGGTGGCGCTGAAGTTTGTCTAATACCAGAGTTTCCTTATGATATAAATATTGTAAAAGAGAAACTGGAATCACGTTTCACACGCGGCCGTGGCTTTGCTGTTGTGGTTGCCTCTGAAGGCGCCCGCTCAAAAGACGGTCAGATGATATATGAACAGAGTGATGAGGTTGGCTATGAAAATATTCGCCTTGGAGGTATCGGAAGAGCGCTGATAAAGCAACTGAAAGACGCAGGTTTTGCTCCGGATATGCGTGAAACTGTTCTCGGACACCTTCAGCGCGGCGGTATTCCAATTGCTTACGACCGCGTTCTATCTGCGCAGTTTGGTGTGAAAGCCTTTGAAATGGCTCTCAAAAAAGATTTTGGAAAAATGGTTTCATACCGCCATCCTTACTTTGTTTCTGTCCCATTGAAAGATGCTATTGTTAAACCCAACTTTGTTACTTTAGACAACGCTCTGGTAAAAACTGCAAATGGCCTCGGCATTTCATTGGGAATAGACCTTAACAATCCTTAATTGCAGCCTGATGGAAATCGGGCTTATAGCAACTGCACAGCTCGCTAAACCAGAGTTTTGCGAAGAAAAAACAGTAGCAGTGATTGATGTGCTTCGTGCAACATCGGTCATTGTTACAGCTTTGGCCAATGGCGCCGGTAAAGTTTTTGTAACTGAGGGTATTCCGGAAGCCAGAAATCTATATACAAGCTTTTTGCCCAATGCAGCGCTGTTAGGTGGTGAAAGGGCAGGCAATAAAATTGAAGGATTTGATCTTGGTAACTCTCCCTTGTCGTATACTACTGATGTTGTGAGGGATAAGAACATTGTGCTCACTACAACAAATGGAACACTGGCAATTCGGAACAGTAAAACGGCAAAACGACTTTTTGCAGTTTCTTTTCTGAATGTGTTTTATGCAGCAAAAATTCTGGCTGATGCCAATGAGCCTTTGCTGATTGTATGTTCAGGCACCAACGGAAATTTCTCTCTTGATGATGCGCTTTGTGCAGGAATGCTCATTGATTCAATCAGCAGATTTGTACCCATACAATGCGATGATCTGAGTCAGATGGCTCTTGCTTTTTTCAGACAGGGCGGGTCAATTCAGGAAAAGCTGAGTGATTGTAAACACCTGAAATATCTAAGGTCTATTGGCTACGAAAAGGATGTTGAATATTGTCTGCAGCCCAATATTTTTGAAGTTTTGCCTGAATATCTTCCTGAAGGATTTCTTGTGTTAAAGCCTTGAAAAACTTTTATTTTTTTCAAAATTACTCACGTTTTTTCTGAAAGAAATCAAGCAGCATTTTTTTTGCTTCATCGGCTAAAACACCTTTGGTTATTGTGGTTTTTGGATGCAGAAGACTGTTTCCAAATCTGCTGAATCCTCTCTTTTCATCATCAGCAGCCCATACAATACGTTCAATATGCGCGTGGTGCAATGCCCCGGCGCACATCGGACAAGGTTCAAGCGTCACAAAAAGCGTGCATCCTTCCAGATATTTTCCGCCTAAATGGTTTGCTGCTGCAGTAATGGCAAGCATTTCGGCATGCGCTGTTACATCATTCAGGCGTTCGGTCATGTTGTGAGCACGCGCAATGATACGGTTTTTGCTGACAATGACTGCTCCAACAGGAACCTCATCTGATTCTGCTGCGTTGAAGGCCTCCCTGAGCGCCTCTTTCATAAAAGATTCATCACTAAATATGGTCAGCATTGGGTAATTCTTTGGTTTTTGAAGTGAGTTTCATTCCCAGAAGCAAAACAAGTGCACTGATTATGAAAGCTGGAATAAAGGATGATTTTGGTTCAAATGCTTGCGCATCCATAAAATTAGCCAGTTCATTGTTAATATTATTTAGTGAAAAAATTTAGTGTGCTTCAAGCCAGTTGTTGCCTGTATTTGTCTCCACCAAAACCGGCACTGAAAGCGGAAGTGCATTTTTCATGTTTTTTTCAATGATTACTTTGAGAACCTCCAACTCATCCTTATGGGCATCGAACACAAGTTCGTCATGTACCTGAAGAATCATTTTGGATTTCAAAGCCTTTTCAGTGAGTTCTTTATGAATACCTATCATAGCAATTTTGATCATGTCTGCTGATGAACCCTGAATGGGTGCGTTGATGGCATTTCGTTCTGCAAAACCTCTTACCACACTGTTTGAGCTGTTAATGTCGCGCAACATACGACGACGGCCAAGCATGGTTTCGACAAATCCATTTTTGCGTGCAAACTCCATCTGATTATTCATATAAGCTTTTATTCCAGGGTATTCCTTGAAATAGTTGTTGATGATAGAGCCAGCTTCACCTCGACTTATGCCCAGACGCTCTGAAAGTCCGAATGCAGAAATGCCGTAAATGATTCCGAAATTCACCATTTTTGCATTGCGACGCATATCGCGGCTCACATCTTCCAGTGCAACGCCATAGACTTTTGCAGCCGTAGCAGTGTGAATATCGAGTCCATTGGCAAAGGCTTCAATCATGTCTTTATCACCACTCAGATGTGCAATAATGCGGAGTTCAATTTGAGAATAGTCAGCCGCCAGAAGCGTAAAATGACTGTTTCGTGGAACAAATGCTTTTCGGATTTCACGACCTCTTGCAGTTCGGATTGGAATATTTTGCAGGTTTGGATTGTTTGAACTCAAACGCCCTGTGGAAGCAACCGCCTGATTGTATGAGGTATGAATACGTCCATCGCGTGGATTTACCAATGTTGGTAAACTATCCACATAAGTTGATTTGAGTTTTGTCAGGGAACGGTAATCCAGAATAAGTTGAACGATGGGATGTGCGTGTACGATTTTACTCAGCACTTCTTCGCCGGTTGGATATTGCCCTGTTTTTGTCTTTTTGGTGCTGGTTTTCAAGCCCATTTTTTCGAACAGGATTTCGCCTAATTGTTTTGGAGATGCAATATTGAAAGTGGTTCCGGAAAGGCTGAAGATTTCGCTTTCCAGCTGTTTGATTTCATTTTCCAGGCCTTTTCCGATTTCAGCGAGTGACTCACTGTCCAGACGCACTCCTTCGGCTTCCATGTCGGTCAAAACCCGAACAAGCGGCATTTCGATCTCTTCAAAAAGTTTTCTAAGGCTTAGTTTATCAAGCAAAGGGTCGAATTTGTACTTCAGTTGTAACGTGATGTCGGCATCTTCAGCAGCGTATTCTTTGAGCAAATCCATTTCCACATCGCGCATAGAACCTTGGTTTTTGCCCTTTTTCCCGATGAGACTTTGAATCGAAACAGGGCTGTAACCTAAATATGTTTCGGAAAGAAAATCCATGTTGTGGCGCTGATCGGGTTCAATAAGATAATGGGCAATCATTGTGTCGAAAAGCGGCCCTTTAACAGCGACATCATACCATCTCAAAACAGAAATGTCGTATTTCAGATTCTGACCAATTTTTAGAATGCTTTCATTTTCAAAAAACGGCTTAAAAAGGTTGAGAATCATCTGGCAGTTGTGGTAGTTTTCGGGCAGAGGCACAAACCAGGCATGATAAGGATTTACAGCAAATGACATACCTACAAGTTCGGCTGTATGTGCATCAATATCTGTGGTTTCGGTATCAAAACAACACTCTTTGTGTTTCAGTAATTCTTCAACAAGCTTTTTGATTTCGCCCGTTCCTTCAACGAGAATGTAGTTGTGGCCGGTATCTTGAATTGTTTTTTTATCAGAAGCCATCATTTCCTGCACTTCCTGTGGGTCTAGATTGCTGAAAAGATCAGGATCGGACTTTGTGTTTTGTGCAGCCGGTCTGGATTGTTGCAAAGCATCGGCGTACATTCTTTTTGCGAAAGTGCGAAACTCAAGCTCTTCGAAAAGGGTACTCAGAAGTTCCATATCCGGTTGATCTGTCGTAAGGGAATCGGGTTCAAATTCAATAGGAACTTCAGTTATAATCGTTGCAAGCTGCTTAGACTGTATTGCCTGACCTTTAAATTCTTCAAGGTTGTCTTTTAGCTTCCCTTTAAGTTCTGAAGTTTTTTCGAGCAAATTTTCA